>NZ_CP016545.1:605000-907500 GCF_001687545.1 Paraurantiacibacter namhicola
GTCCAGCAGCGCCGCGGCCCGTGCGCTTCCGGTGTGCAGCTTGTGCCGTTCCAGCAGCACGCGCAGGCGCTGCGCATCGTGGTACAGGGGATCGCCCATGCCATTGTCGCCGACATGGCTGGCGCGCTGCTGCGGCAGGCCTGTCCCTTCCGGGTCTTCCGCATCGGCCGCAATCGGCTCCAGCGTGACCTGCGCCAAATTGCAGCGCAGCAGGAAGGTATCGTCGGGGTCATAGACGTAAGCGATGCCGCCGCTCATCCCGGCCGCGAAATTGCGGCCCGTCGGGCCAAGCACGCAGACAACGCCGCCGGTCATGTATTCGCAGCCATGGTCGCCCGTGCCCTCGACCACGGCGACCGCGCCCGAATTGCGCACAGCGAAGCGTTCACCCGCAACGCCGCCGAAATAGGCTTCGCCCGCGATGGCGCCGTAAAGCACCGTATTGCCCACGATGATATTTTCGCCCGGATCGCGGGACACGCCTTCGGGCTGCTTCACGATGATGCGGCCGCCCGACAGGCCCTTGCCGACATAGTCATTGGCATCGCCGGTCAGGTCCAGCGTTACGCCGTGCGCCAGCCATGCCCCGAAGCTCTGCCCGGCAACGCCGGTCAGGTTGATACGCAGCGTATCGGCCGCCAGGCCCTCGTGACCATGCGCCTTGGCAATCTCGCCTGAAAGCATTGCGCCCACGGTGCGGTTCACATTGCGCACCTCGCGCGTGATCACCATCGCCTCGCCGGACTGGATGGCGGCCTGCGACTCCTCGATCAGGCTGACATCGAGGACCGCGCCAAGGCCATGGTCCTGCTCTTCGGAATGATAGATGGTGTGCCCGTCATGCGGCTCGACCTGGTGCAGCAGCTTGCCAAGGTCCACGCCGGCGGCCTTCCAGTGGCGATGCACGCGGGCCATGTCGATCCGGTCCACCCGGCCGACCATTTCGCCCACCGTGCGGAAGCCCATGTCCGCCATGATCTGGCGCAGCTCTTCCGCGACATAGAAGAAGTAGTTGATGACATGCTCTGGCGTGCCGACGAAGCGCTTGCGCAGTTCCGGGTTCTGCGTCGCGACACCCACCGGGCAGGTGTTGAGGTGGCACTTCCTCATCATGATGCAGCCCGCCGCGATTAGCGGGGCGGTGGCAAAGCCGAACTCGTCCGCACCCAGCAGCGCTCCGATGGCCACGTCGCGGCCCGTGCGAAGGCCGCCATCCACCTGCACGGCGATGCGGCTGCGCAAATCGTTCAGGATCAGCGTCTGCTGCGTTTCGGCGAGGCCGATCTCCCACGGGGAACCGGCATGCGTCAGGCTGGTCAGCGGGGACGCGCCCGTGCCGCCTTCATAACCGGAAATGGTCACATGGTCGGCGCGCGCCTTGGACACGCCGGCGGCCACCGTGCCCACGCCCACTTCGGACACCAGCTTCACGGAAATGCGCGCGACCGGGTTCACGTTCTTCAAATCGTGGATCAGCTGCGCCAGGTCCTCGATCGAATAGATGTCGTGGTGCGGGGGTGGGCTGATCAGGCCCACGCCCGGCGTCGAATGGCGCACCGCGCCGATCCGCTTGTCCACCTTGTGGCCGGGCAGCTGGCCGCCTTCACCCGGCTTCGCGCCCTGCGCCATCTTGATCTGGATATCGTCCGAATTGGCGAGATATTCCGTCGTCACGCCGAAGCGGCCGCTGGCGACCTGCTTGATGCGGCTGCGCATGGAATCGCCGTTCTCCAGCGGCTTGAAACGGAACGGCTCCTCGCCGCCCTCGCCGGTGTTGGAACGGCCGCCGATGCGGTTCATCGCGATGGCCAGTGTGGAATGCGCCTCGTGGCTGATGGAGCCGAAGCTCATCGCGCCGGTGCTGAAGCGTTTCACGATGCTTTCCGCGCTTTCAACCTCTTCCAGCGGGATGGCCGTGTCCGCCGTCTTCAGTTCCATCAGGCCGCGAATGGTCAGCAGCCGTTCGGACTGCTCGTTCACGCTCTTGGCGAATTCCTCGTAATTCTTGGGGTTCTCACCGCGCACTGCGTGCTGGAGGTTGGCGATGTTCGCCGGGGTCCAGGCATGCTCCTCGCCGCGCAGGCGGTATTGGTAGATGCCGCCGACATCGAGCATGCTCTTGTAAAGCGGATTGTCGCCGTAAGCGGTGGCGTGGCGGCGCACCGCTTCGGTCGCCACTTCCTGCAGGCCCACGCCTTCGATGGTGGTGGCCGTGCCCTTGAAATAGCTGTCGATGAAGGCGCTGGACAGGCCGACAGCATCGAAGATCTGCGCCCCGCAATAGGACTGGTAAGTGGAGATGCCCATCTTGGACATCACCTTCTGGATGCCCTTGCCGATGGCCTTCACGAAGTTCTTCTCGACCGCCTGCGGGTCCAGGTCAGGGACCTTGCGGGCGCGGATATCCTCCAGCGTCTCGAAGGCGAGATAGGGGTTGATGGCTTCCGCCCCGTAACCTGCCAGCACGCAGAAATGGTGCACTTCGCGCGCTTCGCCGGTTTCCACGACCAGCCCGGTCTGCATCCGCAGGCCCTGCCGCACCAGATGGTGGTGGACGGCTGCCGTGGCCAAAAGGGCGGGCATGGGAATGCGGTCCGCCGAATGCGCCCGGTCGGACAGGATCAGGATGTTCTTGTCCTGCAGCACGGCTTCCGTCGCGGCCCAGCACATCTCCTTCAATGCCATCTCGAGGCCCTCTGCCCCGCTGGCGGCATCCCAGGTAATGTCGATGGTCTCGGTGCGGAAAGCACCGTCCAGGCTGGTTTCGACCGAGCGGATTTTCTCGAGGTCCGAATTGGTCAGGATCGGCTGTTCGACTTCCAGTCGCCTGTGCGTGCCGGCCTCGCGGCCCAGCAGGTTCGGGCGCGGACCGATCATCGAAAGCAGGCTCATCACCAGCTCCTCGCGGATCGGGTCGATCGGCGGATTGGTGACCTGCGCGAAGTTCTGCTTGAAGTAATCGTAAAGCAGCCGCGACCGGTCGGAGAGAACGGCGATGGGCGTGTCCGTACCCATGGAGCCGATGGGATCCTCGCCGTTCACCGCCATGGGTTCCAGGAAGCGGGAGATGTCCTCTTGCGTGTAACCAAAGGCCTGCTGACGGTTCAGCAGCGATGCCTCCGGCTCGCGCACGGCGTCCTTGTCCGTCTCTATGGTTTCAAGGTCGGCCAGCTTGTACTGCGCGTCCTTCAGCCACTTGTCGTAAGGATGCGCTGAGGCCAGCTGCGCCTTCAGCTCGGCGTCTTCAACGATGCGACCTTCTTCCAGGTCGATCAGCAGCATCTTGCCGGGCTGCAGGCGCCATTTCCGCGTAATATCCTCTTCCGCAAACGGCAGCACGCCGCTTTCGGAGCTGAGGCAGACCAGGTCATCCTTCGTCACGCAGAAACGCGCCGGGCGCAGGCCGTTGCGGTCCAGCGTGGCGGCGATCTGGCGGCCATCGGTAAAGGCCACGGCGGCCGGGCCGTCCCACGGCTCCATCAGCGCGGCGTGATATTCATAGAAGGCCTTGCGCGCCGGATCGATCAGCGGATCGCGCGCCCAGGCCTCCGGGATCAGCATCATCATCGCGTGGGCGAGGGAATATCCGCCCAGCAGCAGCAGCTCCAGCGCATTGTCGAGGCAGGCGGTATCGCTCTGCCCGTGCGGGACGATCGGCCACAGCTTGTCGAGGTCGGCGCCCAGCAGCTCGCTTTCCATCGTGCGGCGGCGGGCGTTCATCCAGTTCACATTGCCGCGCACCGTGTTGATCTCTCCGTTGTGAGCGATCAGGCGGAAGGGCTGGGCAAGGCGCCAGCTGGGGAAGGTGTTGGTGGAGAAGCGCTGGTGCACCAGGCCCAGTGCGCTGGTGCAGTCCGGATCGCGCAAATCGTCGTAGAAACTGCCCACCTGCGTAGCCAGCAGCAGCCCCTTGTAGACCACCGTCCGGCTGGAGAAACTGGGGATGTAGAGCCTCTCCAGCCCTGGCATGCCGTGCTTCTTTGCCAGTTCCTTCAGCGGGTTCTGGGTCTGCTTGCGGATGACGATCAACTTGCGTTCGAACGCGTCCTGGTCGGCGCAGTTCTCGCCGCGGGCGATGAAGCACTGGCGGATCACCGGCATCGAATCGAGCACTGCCTTGCCCAGCCCTTGCGTGGTGGTGGGCACATCGCGCCAGCCGATCAGGCCTTGGCCTTCTTTGGCGATGAATTTCTCGAACTGCGTGGTGATGAAATCGCGCGCTTCGGCTTCCTGCGGCATGAAGCACATGGCGACGGCATAATCGCCGGCCGCAGGCAGGGTCAGGCCCTTGCCGTCCGCCCATTTGCGATACAGCGTATCGGGGATCTGCATCAGCAGGCCCGCGCCGTCACCCAGCAGCGGATCCGCCCCCACCGCGCCGCGATGGTCCAGGTTCTGCAGGATCTCCAGCGCCTGGCTGACGATGGAGTGACTCTTCTCGCCCTTGATATGCGCGATGAAGCCGACGCCGCAGGCGTCATGCTCGTTGCGGGAATCGTACAAACCTTGCGGGGCGGGAAAATCGTCCAAGGCGGCCCTTCCTGTCGCTCTCTAACCGGGCCGGAGCGGGGGACAGGGCGTCAGAATGGTTTCATCCGAAACGAAACCGCGCCCACCGCACCGGGTGCTTTCACAAAATGTCGCGAAAGCCCCTATTGGAGACAGGAAACTGTTTTGGCAAGATTCGTGGCGGCGCGTTTTGCTGCGCCGCAGCAAAGTTGGACTTTAGGCGGCGCCGCTGATGCGTTGCAGCGTTTCCAGCGCCTCGCGCAATTCGCGCTCGGCCTTCTCGCGATCGGCCGGCGCTTCAGCCGCAGCCATGCCTGCGGGCGGGTCGAACGGACGCGGGGCCGCGCTTGCTGCCTCTGACGGCTTGCCATCGACCGCGGCCTGCGGCGGGAAGCTGACGCTCTGCTGGACGCCATCGTCTTCCGGCTCGTCCACGCGGACGAATTCCTGTTTGCGAGCGAAGGGGTTGGACATTTCCGACAGCGAGCCGAACCGGTCGGTGCTCTCGTCCGCCACGTCTTCGCCCGCCTCATCGTCATGCGCCTCATCCTCGTGCGCGTCGACCGCCTGCGGGGCCTGGAAGACCTGCCGCGGCTGGCTCGGATCGGCACGCATGGCATTGAGCGGCAAGGTGAGCGAAGCGGCGAGATCGTCGCTGTCGTCATCCTCATCGTCATCATCATGCACAGAGAGATCCATCCGCGCGAAGGGATTGGATGGCGCGGGCGGGGCGACCGGGGTTGGCTCGGCTGCGAAAGCGGGCTGCGCTTCGGCTACCTGTTCCATCGGCTCTGCGGGCTCGGGTGCCTGCTCGGGCGGCTGCTGGGGCGCGGCAAAAGCCTGCGGCATGGCGGACTGCGCTGCGGGTTCCGTAGCGGGAGAGGGTGCCGAGAAGTCGGCAGGCGCGGCGGCCTCAGGCTTCTTGAAGAAGCTGGCAACTGCGCTGGCGACATCGTCGTCCTGCAGCGGGTCGATTTCTTCTGCGGCCAGTGCCGGAACGGCACCGCGGGCGTCCAGGCCAGCCGGTGCGGCCTGCGGGGCAAAGGCCGGCTGCGGCGCCGCAGCAGCCATTTCCTGCCGTTTACGGATCGCGCCGCCAAGCCGCTCGGCCAATGCCATCAGGCCGGGTTCGGACCCGCTTTGCTGCGGTGCCGCCGGCTGCTGGACGGGCGCGGCATGGAGCTGCGGCTGGTCTTCGGGCGTGAATTCACTGGGCATGGCGGGCCTTTCGGCGTGGATTGGGGGTGTGGCCGCAAGGGGCTCTGCTGCGTGGTCGTGCGGCATCTCGAAAGAAGCAGGCTGCGCGGGCATCTCTGCCTGCGATGGCGCGGAAAATGCCAGCGTTTTGGCCGGTTCCGGTGCCGGCTCATAGGTTTGCTTGATGGCAGGGTCGGAAATCAGATCGGTGATAGGTTCGGAATCTGGTTCCGGCGCCGGCATATCCGGCTGGAAGAGCTGACGCTCGCTCGCCAGCGAAGGCGCAGAAAACTGCAGTGGCGGCGATGCTGCCGAATCGGCTTCGTCAGCCGGTTCGGCTGCGTCTTCGCCGTCTTCGCCGACTTCGGCCGTGTCATTGCGCAAATGTTCAAGGTGGACGGGCTCCGGATCATCCGGCTCACCTTCTTCGCTGGCGAAATCGCCCAGCTCCAGCGCGTCGATGTCCACCGGCTCGTGAACGGGCGATCCTTCGCCTTCACCCGGCACGGGCACATAAGTCATGTAATCGCTCGGGCCTTCATCTTCCTCGATGGCGAGGGAGCGGCGCTTCTGCTTCTGTCCAGCAGGCTGCTCGCCGCCGAGGCCCTCTTCACCCAGTTCGTCCCGCGCGGAGATCGGGGTCGGCGCGGACGTGCCGCCACCCGCAATCTCACCGAAAAGCGCGCGGCCTTCCGGCTTCGGAGCTTGCGCATCGGCCACCTTGTTGCCCAGCCAATAGCCGAAGCCCGCGCCGATCGCGGCGAAACCAAGGGCCATGGAAAGGCGCGCCGTCATGCCGAGCGGCGGTTGCGCGGCGGCGAAGAAGGATGAAATACCCGTCGCCGTCACGAAGGATTCGAGCAGGGCAATCGGCAGGACCATGCAGCCCAGGCCGAACAGCGCGGCGAACCACAGCGCCACCACGGCCGGAAAGGCCGGATGCGCGCTGATGGGCGGTTTTCCACCCTTCGCGCGGCTTTGCTGTTTCACGGTATCGGCAGCAAGTGTGGCCAAGATAACCCCGTCTCGTTTCGTTTGCGGTCAGGCACGCCTCAGGCGGCGCGCATGTCCCGGCGGTCGGAAGGGCTGTCTAGCAACAGATGGTAAACGTCTGGATAACGCTGTGCATTGCGGGCCCAGTCGTGCTTTTCGCGCACGTGCTGGCGTGCCCTTTCGCGCATTGCGGGCCAGGCCGGCTTGCGTTCGATCAGGTCCGCCAGCGCTTCTGCAAGGGCTGCCGGATCGTCCGGCGCGAACAGCGTGCCGGTGGAACCATCGGTCACAAGTTCCCGGTGTCCGCCAACGTCCGACGCTGCGACCAGTCTGCCTTCGGCCATCGCTTCGAGTGGCTTCAGCGGCGTGACCAGTTCTGTCAGGCGGCTGGCTTTCCGGGGATAGGCCATGATGTCGCACAAGGCGTAGTAATCCTGCACCTCGCCATGCGGCACGCGGCCGGTCATCACGATGGCAGGTGCAGCGGAGGAGGCTTCGGCTGCCGCGCGGATTGCGTCCTGCATCGGCCCGCCGCCCACCAGCAGCAGGCGTGCCCCGGGCTGGCGTTCGATCAGGCGCGGCATGGCTGCGACGAGATCGTCCAGCCCTTCGTAATCGTAGAAACTGCCGATGAAGCCGATCACCGGCGCGCCGTCCGGGATGCCGAGGCGCTTCGCCAGAGCCGCATCGCGCGGGGGAGGATCGCCGAACAGCGACAGGTCCACGCCATTGGGCATGATGCCGATCTTCCCGCCATCGAAACCGCGAGTGACCAGATCGTCGCGCAGGCCATGACAGATGGTGAAGACCGCGTCCGCTTCCGACACGACATGGTTTTCAAGGCTGCGCGTCAGGCGGTATTTGACCGATCCCTCGCGCCCCGTGCCATTGCCTACGGCCGCATCTTCCCAGAAGGCGCGGATCTCATAGACGAAGGGGATGCCCAGCCGGCGCGCAGCCTTCTTGGCCGCCATGCCGCACAGGGCGGGCGAATGGGCGTGGAGGATGTCAGGCTTATAGTCCGCCGCAGCGCGCTCGATCGCCTGCGCCAGCGCATTAACCTCGCGCCATTCGCCGACGCCAGGCGGGCCCGAGGCGGCGCCGGGTGTGCGGTAAAATGTGAGCCCGTCCGCTTCTTCCACTTCCGGTCCATCGGCGCTGTGGCGCTGCCCGGTGATGCCGCGCACCTCCAGACCCAGCGCCTGCTGCGCCTTCAGTATGGCGCGCGTGCGGAAGGTATAGCCACTGTGCAGCGGCAGCGAATGGTCGAGGACGTGGAGGATGCGCAAGGGGCGGGTCATGACGGGGCCTGCCTGCCACAACACCCTTAACGCCGCGTCAACTGCATGGCGCTATCACGCAGGCCATGGGCGCATCCGCCCGCGCCATTGAGCACGCCGAGACATGATCGACATCGCCACCGTCCTGCTGATGCACGGCCTGCTGCTGGTCATGTTCGCGCGCCTGCTGACGCGGGACGAGCTGGACAAGGAAGAACAGCCCCGGCGCCCCCGGAGCGGCAAGCCCGCACCGGGTGACGGTGAGGCGGACGGCTGAGATGTTCGACCTTTTCCTCGTCGCGTTTTTCTTCATCGCGTTGCTGCTCGGCCTGAAACGGCCGTTCTTCTGGGTGCTGCTGTACATGTATGTCGACAGCGTGGCCCCGCAGAAGATGGGCTGGGGCATGATCACGACGCTGCAATTGTCGCTGATCGCTTTCTTGGCCGCCTTTACCGGCTGGCTGCTGTTCGACAGCAAGAAGGGCTCGCGCTTCACCTTTCGCCAGGGCCTGATCCTGGCGCTGCTGGCCTATGCCGGCTGGACCACGATGAATGCCGATTTCCCGGTCGAAGCGGCGGTGAAATGGGAATGGGTGTGGAAGGCGCTGGTCTTCGCCGCCTTCCTGCCGCTGACCCTGCGCACCAAGCTGCGGATCGAGGCGGCGGTGCTGACCATCGTGCTGTCGATCGGCCTCATCATCATCAACGGCGGTATCAAGACGGTCTTTGGCGGCGGCGGCTACGGCACGCTCAGCCTGTTGGTGAAGGAGGATTACGGCCTTTACGAAGGCTCCATCCTGTCCACCGCGACCGTGGCCATCATCCCGCTGGTGCTGTGGCTGACGCGGCACGGCACGATCTTCAAGCCGGACTGGCGGGTTAAGGCCTTTGCCGCTGCGCTCATCTTCGCCTGCCTGCTGATCCCGGTGGGGACGGCAGCGCGGACGGGCCTTGTCTGTCTGGGCGTGCTGGCCGTGCTGCTCTTGCGCTCCGTGAAGCACCGCTTCCTTTACATGGGCCTGGCAGGACTGCTGGCCGTGGCGGCCTTCCCCTTCCTGCCGCAATCCTACACCGAGCGCATGACCACCATCGCCAGCCATGAAGGCGACGAATCCGCCTCCACCCGCGTGCGCGTCTGGACCTGGACGATGGACTATGCGGAGCGCAATCCGATGGGCGGCGGCTTCTCTGCCTTCCTGGGCAACAGCTTCACTTACAACACCCGCACGGTGGAGGAAGTGGGCGGCCAGAAGGTGGTCAAATACGAAGAAGTCACCGACGAGGCGCGCGCATACCATTCGAGCTATTTCGAGATGCTGGGCGAGCAGGGCTATCCCGGCCTATTCATGTGGCTGCTGCTGCAGGGGCTGGGCGTGTGGCAGATGGAGCGCATCCGCTGGCGATACAATCGCAAGGCCGTGGCCGACGGGTCGGGCGAGAAAAGCTGGCAATGGGGCCTGGCCACTGCGCTGCAACAGGGGCAGATCATCTACCTTGTCGGATCGCTGTTCGTGGGCATCGCCTTCCAGCCGTTCCTGTTCATGCTGGTGGGCATCCAGTGCGGCCTTTGGAGTTACGAGAAGCGCACCCACAAGACGGTGAAGAAGGCGCGCATCGCCAAAAAGCGACAGGCCTCCGTCGCCACGGGCGAAGCGGCGACCGCCTGATTGGCTTGCAAGCCGGCGCTGGCGGCGTAAACTGCCGCGCATGGACAGCGCAGGCGCATCGCTCGGCATCGTGGAAATCCTGGGGATCGCGGGCAGCGTCTCGCTGCTTTCGGGCTGGCGGCTTTACCTGACCGTCCTTGCCACCGGCATCGCCATGCGCAGCGGGATCGTGCCGCTGCCGGAACACCTCGCCAGCCTGCAGGTGCTGGCAAACCCGTGGGTGATGGGCGTGGCCGGGGTGGCGGCCTTCTGCGAATTTTTTGCCGACAAGGTCATGTGGCTCGATAGCGCGTGGGACGCGGTGCACACTTTCGTGCGGCCGGTTGGCGGGGCCCTGCTGACGCTGGCCGTGGTCGATCCATCGGATCCGGCCACACAGGTTGTCGCCTTTATCCTGGGCGGCGGCGGCGCGCTGCTGAGCCATGGCGGCAAGGCTGGCGCGCGGGCGGTGGTCAACACCAGCCCCGAACCCGCCAGCAATGTCGCACTGAGTGCTGCGGAGGATGTCGCGACCGCAGGGCTTCTGTGGGCGGCCTATGAATATCCATGGGCGGCAGCGGGCATCGCCGCCACGCTGCTGGCGCTGGTCATCGGCCTGCTGCTGGTGGCCCGGCGGCTGATCCGCAAGCTATTCCGGCGCGAGGCACAGGCGGACGCGCCGCCGGCCTGACGCCTACTTTGCGCCGCCCGACTTGGGATGGGCGCGCATCCATTCTTCCACCACCGGGGCAATACGCTCGCGCCACTTGCTGCCGTTGAAGATGCCGTAATGGCCAACATCGCGGGCGAGATGGTATTTCTGCTTCGCAATCGGCAGATTGCGCGAGATATCGAGCGCAGCGCGCGTCTGGCCGATGCCGGAAATATCGTCCTTCTCGCCCTCGATCGCCAGCACGGCGGTGTCGGTGATGGCGCCGGGATCGATGGCCTTGCCGCGGTGCACGAACTTGCCCTTGGGCAGGGAGTGCTTCTGGAACACCTCCTCCACCGTCTCGAGGTAGAATTCCTCCGTCATATCGCAGACGGAGAGATATTCGTCGTAGAACTTCTTCGTACCCTTGGCGCTTTCCTGGTCGCCCAGAGTGAGATGTTTGAACATCTCGTAATGGCTCATCATGTGGCTTTCGAGGTTCATGGAGATGAAGCCCGCCAGCTGCAGGAAGCCGGGATAGACCTTGCGGCCCGCGCCGGGATAATTGACCGGCACGGTGGCGATCACATTGTTGCGGAACCAGCTGATGGGCCGTTCCATGGCGACATCGTTCACCGTGGTGGGGCTGGCGCGCGTGTCGATCGGGCCGCCCATCATGGTAAGTGTGGCCGGGCGGCATTCGTCCTTCTCAGCCGCCATCAGCGCGGTCGCGGCAAAGGCCGGCACGCTGGGCTGGCACACGGCCAGGACATGGGTATCCGGCCCGATCTGGTGCAGGAAATCCACCAGGTAATCGATGTAATCGTCGAGGTCGAAAGTCCCCTGGTCCAGCGGCACCATGCGGGCATCGGCCCAGTCGGTGACCCACACCTCCTGGTTCTGGACCATGCGCTGCACCGTGCCGCGCAGCAGCGTGGCGTAATGCCCGCTCATGGGCGCGACGATCAGCAGCTTGGGCGCGTCCTTGGGCAGGCCGGCGCGCTTGAAATGGCGCAGGCTTCCGAAGGGGCGCTCGTATACCACTTCCTCGCTCACCTTGCGCTTCTTGCCGTCAACCTCGACCGGCTTGATATTGAATTCGGGCTTGCCGCGATCCTCGTAGATATGGGCGAAGACCTGCAGGGCGCTGGCCATCAGCGGGCCGGTGCCGAAATATCCCATCGGCAGGGCCGGGTTGCTCAGCAGTTCGGCCCCGATCTGCGCCCAGTTGCTGGCGCCTGCCAGCAGCGAGCGCTGCATTTCGTAAGCGGTGTATAGCATGGTGTGATGCGTCCCCTGCGGTTGCGCCATCGCCTTTGCGGGGCAACCCTGTGCTTCGCGCGCAGACTGCCGTGTTCGCGTCCATTGTGCAATGCGGCAAAGCCAAAAATGCTCCACAAGCTGCGGTTTGCGCCGCGGCCAGCCAGCTGGCGCTTTCCCTCGCGCGGAACTTCGCCTAGTGCGCGCCCGATGGCACGCGCCCCCAGCAAGACCGCACCCGACGTCGAACCCGCCAGCAGCGTTGGCCCGCTGCTGATGGTGTGGCGCGCCGCTGCGCGCTATCCCGGCCGCGTGGCGCTGGCACTGACCGCGCTGCTGATCACCGCCGCCGCCACGCTCGCCATCCCCAATGGCCTGCGCCTGATCGTGGACCGCGGCTTTGCCGAAGGGGTGGACCCGCAGGAAATCGGCCGCTGGTTCCGTTACCTCCTTGGCATCGTGGTGGTGCTGGCGGCGGGCACGGCTTGCAGGTTCTATTTCGTCAGCCTGCTGGGCGAACGCGTCGTGGCCGATATCCGCCGCGCCGTGCAGGACAACCTCCTGCGCATGCACCCCGCCTTCTTCGAGGAAAATTCCCCCAGCGAAATCGCCAGCCGGATGACGGCTGACACCACGCAGATCGAGCAGGTCGTCGGAACGACCGTCTCGGTTGCCCTGCGCAATGTGCTGATGGCCATCGGCGGGACGATTTACCTCTTCGTGCTCGCGCCCTCGCTCACCGGCCTGATGCTGCTGCTCGTGCCGCTACTCGTCGGCCCGATTGCATGGTTCGGCCGGCGCCTGCGCAGCGTCTCGCGCGAAAGCCAGGACCGGATCGCCACCGTCGGCATGCGCACCAGCGAAGTGCTGGGCGCAATGAAGATCGTGCAGGGCTTCAACCAGGAAGACCGCGAAAAGGCGCGTTTTGCGGAAGCGGTGGAGGATACGTTCGACACCGCCCAGCGCCGCATCCGCCTGCGCGCGACCATGACCTTCATCATCATCCTGTCCGTCTTCGGCGCGATTACGCTGCTGATGTGGCGCGGCGCGATGCAGGTGGCGGACGGCACGCTGACGGGTGGGACCATCGCCGCCTTCGTGCTGACCGGCATGATCGTGGCCGGCGCGTTCGGCGCGCTGACGGAAGTCTATGGCGAATTGCTGCGCGGTGCAGGCGCAGCCAGCCGGCTGAACGAGTTGCTGCGCGAGAAGCCCGCCATCGCCCCGCCTGCTCGCCCCACGGACCTGCCGCAGCCCCCGCGCGGCAGCCTGTCGTTCCGTAATGTCACCTTCCGCTATCCCACCCGGCCGGACACACCCGCGCTCAGCGACTTCACCCTTGAGGTGGAGCCGGGCGAGACGGTGGCCATCGTCGGGCCGTCGGGCGCGGGCAAGTCCACCGTCTTCCAGCTGGCAGAGCGGTTCTACGATCCGCAGCACGGCACGGTGCGGCTGGACGGCGTGCCGCTGGTCAATGCCGACCCGGCCGATATCCGCCGCCGTATCGCCATCGTCCCGCAGGAAGGCGTGCTGTTCGCCGCCAATGCGCGCGACAATCTGCGCTACGGCAATTGGGATGCGGATGACGCTGCCATCTGGCAGGCGGCCGAGAATGCCAATGCCGCCGATTTCCTGCGCGCGCTGCCGGATGGCCTCGACACCTTCCTGGGCGAGGGCGGCGCGCGCCTGTCCGGCGGGCAGCGCCAGCGCATTGCCATTGCCCGCGCCCTGCTGCGCGATGCACCGATCCTGCTGCTGGACGAGGCGACGAGCGCGCTCGATGCCGAAAGCGAGATGCTGGTGCAGCAGGCGCTCGATGGCCTCATGGCCGGGCGCACCACGCTGGTTATCGCCCACCGCCTCGCCACCGTGCGCGCGGCGGACCGGATCGTGGTGCTGGAGGATGGGCGCATGGTCGAAAGCGGCACGCATGCGCAGCTGTCCGCCAATGGCGGGCTTTATGCCCGGCTCGCCGCGCTGCAGTTTACCGAGGCAGAGAGCGAGCCCTACGGGCGCTGAGCACAGCCATGCACGCCGGGTCCCGTTTCGACGAACGGTCATCCATGGCCGACCAGCGTCGAGTCCCCTTGCGCCGGAGATGCTAGGGGTTCACCTACGAATTCGTACCTTGGGGGTACTTCGCACAGAAGAGAGGAAAAGGTCGCAAGCCTTATGATCAAGAAACTGCTTATCGCCGGCGCATCCGCCGCCGCCCTGTCGCTCGCCATCCCGGCCATCGCGCAGGAAGAAACCGCCGCCCCGCAGATGTCCTTCGGCACCTGGGGCTTCGATCCCTCGCTGGTGGACCAGAGCGTGGATCCGGGCGACGACTTCTTCGCCTATGCCAACGGCCGCTGGATCGCGCAGAACCCGATCCCGGACGAATACACCCGCTACGGCGCCTTCAACCTGCTGCGTGAGAAGAGCACCAGCGACGTGAAGACGCTGATCGACGATCTCGTCGCCATGACGCCCGCGGCCGGCACGCCGGAGCGCCGCATCGTGGATGCTTACACGTCGTTCTACGACACCGACACGATCGACGCGCTCGGCCTGGCTCCGGCCATGCCCTATGTCTACCAGATCTGGGGCGCGAAGACGCATGAGGAACTGATCGCGCTGTTCCCCGAAGCCGGGCTGCCCAGCCTGATCTCGGCCGGCGTCACCGTCGACAGCAAGGATCCCAATTCCTACGCTGTTTCCGTCGGCTTTTCCGGCATGGGCCTGCCCGACCGCGATTACTACCTGGTCGATAACGAGCGTAACCTCGCCATCCGCGCGGCTTACAAGGATTACCTGACCTTCCTACTGGGCGAGGCCGGTTTCCCGGAGCCTGCCAAGGTCGCCAATGCGGTCTACAATTTCGAAACCAAGGTGGCGCGGCTGGAATGGGACCGCACGGTCCTGCGCAACCGCGACCTGACCTACAACAAGGTCAGCCGTGACGAGATGCTGGCGCTGGCACCGGGCTTCCCGACCGAGATGCTGATCGACAAGGCCGGTTTCGGCGGCGTGGATTACTTCCTCGTCAGCCAGATGCCGCCGACCGCAGAAGAGCGTGCCAAGCTGGGCATGTCCGATGCGGAAATGGCAGCGAAGATCGGCGGCGGCCTGCCGGCGATGATGGAACTGATCGGCGAAACCCCGCTGGGCGTGCTGCAGGCTTACATGACGGCCAGCTTCCTCAACGCGCACAGCTCCGTCCTGCCGACGCGTTTCGATAGCGCCAGCTTCGATTTCTACGGCAAGATGCTGTCCGGCGCGCAGGAACAGCGCCCGCGCTGGAAGCGTGCGGTGTCCGCCACGGAAGGCCAGCTGGGCGAACAGCTCGGCGCGCTTTACGTCGACCGCTACTTCCCGCCGGAAGCCAAGGCTCAGATGGACGAGCTCGTCGCTAACCTGCGCCTCGCCATGCGCGAGAGCCTGGAGCAGAACGAGTGGATGACGCCGGAAACAAAGGAGCAGGCCTATGCCAAGCTCGACAGTTTCACGCCCAAGATCGGCTATCCGGACAAGTTCGAGACGTACGACGGCCTCGTCATCAAGCCGGGCGATGCGCTGGGCAACCGCGTCCGCTCCATCGCCTGGAGTGTCGCCGACAACAAGGCGAAGCTGGGCAAGCCGGTCGATCGCAGCGAGTGGTTCATGCTGCCGCAGACGGTGAACGCCTATTACAACCCGGTCTTCAACGAGATCGTGTTCCCGGCGGCCATCCTGCAGGCCCCCTTCTTCGATCCCAATGCCGATCCGGCCATCAATTACGGCGGCATCGGCGCAGTGATCGGGCACGAAATCGGCCACGGTTTCGATGACCAGGGTGCCAAGTACGACGCGACCGGCGCGCTTAACAACTGGTGGGCCGAGCCGGACCTGGCGCAGTTCACCAAGCTGGGCGACGAGCTGGTGGCGCAGTACGACGGTTATTGCCCCTATGACGAGGGCGAGACCTGCGTGAACGGCCGCTTCACCCTTGGCGAGAACATCGGCGATGTCGGCGGCCTGTCCATGGCATACCGCGCATACCGCATGTCGCTCGGCGGCGAGGAAGCCCCCGTGCTGGACGGCTTCACGGGCGACCAGCGCTTCTTCCTTGGTTGGGCGCAGGTGTGGCGCAGCATGCAGCGCGAGGAAACGGGCCGCCAGCGCCTGATGACCGACCCGCACAGCCCGGAAGAATACCGCACCAACGGCGCGGTCCGGAACATGGATGCATGGCACAAGGCGTTTGGCGTGACGCCGGGCGATGCGCTTTACCTCGATCCCAAGGATCGTATCGTCATCTGGTAAGACCTGCCCGATAGACGAAGCTGGCCCCCGCGCACCTCAGGCAGGTTCGCGGGGGCTTTGCTTTTTGCGCGTGTCGCCTAAAGGCTTGGCGCTTGATGCTTGGCGATGAAGCCGGGCTGCGCCATGGAAACCGCCACACATGACCATCTTGCAGCAACTCATCATCGCCATCGTGCAGGGAATCACGGAATTCCTGCCGATTTCATCTTCTGGCCACCTGATCCTGATTCCCTACCTGACGGATTTCCCGGACCAGGGCCCGCTGATCGACGTGGCCGTGCACATCGGCTCGCTGCTCGCCATCGTGCTGTATTTCCGCAAGGACGTGGCAGGCCTCGCGCGCGGCGGCTTCTCGGCCGTGGGCATCGGCAAGGATCCGGTGCAGCGCCGCCTGTTCTGGTGGATCGTGATCGGCACCATCCCTGCCGTTGCACTCGGCCTGTTCCTGAAGCTGGGCGGTTACCTGGAAAGCTTCCGGTTCACGGACTTCGTGGCGGTGAACCTGATCGTCTACGGCATCCTGCTGGGCGTGGCGGACCGCTTCGGCAAGGAAGTGAAGGATTACGAGGACATGACGCTGCGCGACGCCATCATCGTGGGCCTAGCGCAGGCGCTCGCGCTGTTTCCCGGCACCAGCCGGTCCGGCGCCACGATGACGGCAGCGCGCGCTCTCGGCTACAAGCGTGTGGAGGCCGCGCGCTTTTCCTTCCTGCTGGCGATCCCGGCCGTGGCGGGGGCAGGCCTGCTGGCCGCTCTGGATCTCGCCGATGCATCCGCGCAGATGCAGTGGGATGCGGTGGTGACGGGTGTCTTCACCTTCCTCGCGGCGCTGGCCACGATGATGTTCCTGATGAATTTCCTGAAGCGCGCCTCCATGATGGTCTTCGTGATCTACCGCGTCCTGCTGGGGCTGGCGCTTCTCTGGTTCTTCTGACTGTGCCGAAATAAGGCAGTCTTGCCGAAACCTTGCCTTTATCTTGGAACCCTTGCCCCGCAGCGTCCGTTGAGGGGGCAAGCAGTTTCGAAAGGCCGGCAATGGGCGTTCTATTCCTGATTATCGTGGGTGCCATCCTCGGGTGGCTCGCATCGATCATCACGCGCGCCGAGAGCCGACAGGCGATTCTGCTGAATGTGGGTGTCGGCATTGCCGGCGCCTTTATTGCCGGGCTGGTACTCAACCCGCTGTTTGGCGGGCACAGCCTGCTGGGCCAGCGTTATGACGTGCTGGCCTTGCTGATCGCCCTGCTGGGATCGGTCATATTCCTCGTGGCGCTGAACCTGACACGCCGCGTCAAAGGATAAATATCCGATTTCAGGCTTTTCAAACCACTCGGGATGGCCCACGAAGCCTCCCTCTCATTTCCAAAAGGGGAAATTTCATGAAGAAGATCATTGCATTCGCATCCGCCGCCGTCCTCGGTCTCGGTGTTGCCGCTTGTGACAGCGCCGCCGAAAACGAAGCCGAAGACGTCGTCGAAGCAGAAGAAGCTGCCGCTGACGAAAACATCGACATGATGGAAGACACCGGCGAAATCACCGGTGAAACGGCTGACGAAATGAAGGCCGAAGTCGACGCGCAGGAAGAAGCTGCCGAAGAGACCATCGACGAAACGATGTAATTCGCTTTTTCCGGGCGACCTGCCCGGAATGCGAAAAAGGGCCGGCTCCGCATCAGCGGGGCCGGCCTTTCTCTTATGTGCTTCGGATTTAAACGTGCCGACTGGAGCGCAGCGGCCAGAGTGCTGGGTCAGACCGGGTTTGCGTTGGACCCGCGGCCGCCGCGCAGGTGGTATTCCTGCGAGCCCCGGTGCACGACATAATCGACATCGATCACGGCCGCATTGGCATAGGTGAAGCCGGGGTCCAGGCTGCGGTAAAGCTGGTCGAAATCACGCTCCACCGTCTGGCGGTAGAGATCCTCGAAGCTCTCGATCACGAAATAGGTCGGCTGCAGGTCGCTGATCACGTAATCGGTGCGCATCACGCGGTCGACATTCAGCATGATGCGGTTGGGGCTTTCCGCCTCCAGCGCAAAGATCGCCTCGCGCGGGCCGGACAGGATGCCGGCGCCATAGATGCGAAGCTCGTCCGCCTGCATCATCAGGCCGAATTCCACCGTGTACCAATATAGCGAGCCCAAGGACTTGAGCCGGTTGTAGCGCATCGCCTTCCAACCGGCCTTGCCATATTCCTGCATGTAATCGGCAAAGGTCGGATCGGCGAGCAGCGGGACATGGCCGAAGACATCGTGGAACACGTCCGGTTCCTGGATGTAATCGAAGGTCTCGCGCGTGCGGATGAAATTGCCCGCCGGGAAACGGCGGTTGGCCAGGTGCCAGAAGAACACGTGATCGGGGATCAGCATAGGCACGGGCACCACGCTCCAACCGGTCAGCCGGTCCAGCTCCTCGCTCAGTTCCTTGAAATCGGGCACGCCGCCGCGGTTCAGGTGCAGTTTCTGCATCCCGGCCATGAAGGCATCGCAGGCGCGGCCGGGCAGGATTTCCATCTGCCGCTCGAACAGGTCGTTCCAGACAGCATCGTCCTCGGAAGAATACTGCCGCTGCTCCGGCTCCAGCCAGTCCTCACCCACATTTTCGGGGCGCTTCAGGGGCGCGGTAAACACATCGCCGTCCACTTCCGGGATGGCGGAAAAGTCGCTCTCAGGGTTCAAGATCGTAGCCATGTCGTTCATTCAACGGTTAGCATAGCCGCAAAGTGCCTGCCAAACATTACCGTGCGGCGAATTATTCTGTCGCAGCGGGCGCGGTGCCCGGCTCGGCGCCGGAGGTTTCCGAAGCTTCGGGTAGTTCCGGGCGTCGCTCCTCCAGCATTGCCGCGGCATCGTCCAACGCCTTTGCCTCGCTCACATTGACCCCGCCCGGGCCGGGATCGGCATCGCTTCCGCAGGCCGGAAGCAGGGCGATGGCGGCCAGCGCAGCGGCGCAGCGAAGCAGGTTGGGGCGAGACATGGCCCGATGATAGATCGCCCCGCACAAAAAGGAAGCGGGCGCGAAAGCCTGCTGCCTTCGCGCCCGCCCCAATGCCTTGTGGCGGCAGATTACATGCTGTCTTCGGCAGCAGCCGTTGCAGCATCGGCAGCAGCTGCCGCGTCCATGGCTGCGTCTTCGGCAGCTTCAGCTGCGGCAGCGGTATCCTGCACCGTTTCTGCGGTCTCGCTTGCTTCGGCAGCAGCGGCGTTCACGGCGGCTTCGTCTTCCACGGGCGCTTCGACATCGGTCATGGCATCGTCGGCCGGGGCTTCGACCGATTCGGCGGCCGCATCTTCAGATGCGTCGTCGGAGCTGCCGCAGGCGGACAGGGCCATCAGTGCTGCGCCGGCAAAGGCGGTGGAGATGATCTTCTTCATGGTTTCGGTTCCCTCTTTGGCGAAACTTTCGCTGCCGCCACGCAGGTGCCTGCGCCGGTCCAGCGTGCAGCCCTTGTAAATCGTGGCGCCGCGTAAGGCAAAGCGGCAAATTGCCCGTGGATGGGCGGCTGCGCAGCTTCCGCCCGCGCGCGCCATCTGCCACAGCACGGCCATGCCCGCAGAGCTGACCGAAATCCCTGAAAGCGCGATGGAGTCGCTGCGCCGGACCTTTGGCCATCCGGCGCTGCGCGGCCGCCAGCCCGATGTGCTGGCGCGCGTGCTGGCAGGCGAATCGACGCTGGCCGTCATGCCCACGGGCGCGGGCAAGTCGCTGACATACCAGCTACCCGCCGTTGTGCTGGACGGGTGCTGCGTGGTGATCTCGCCGCTGATCGCGCTGATGCATGACCAGCTTCGCTCGGCCCGCGCCAACGGCATACGCGCGGCCACGCTGACCAGCGTGGATGCCGACTGGCGCGAGACGATGGATGCCTACCGCGCGGGCGAGCTGGACCTGCTCTATGTCGCGCCCGAACGCGCCAGCCAGCCCGCCTTCCGAGACCTGCTGGGCAGCGCACGCATCGCCCTGTTCGCGGTGGACGAGGCGCATTGCGTATCCGAATGGGGGCACGATTTCCGGCCCGATTACCGCCAGCTGCGCCCCCTGATGGATGCTTTCCCGCAGGTCCCGAGGCTGGCGCTGACGGCCACGGCGGACGAGCGGACCCGGGCCGACATCCTGCAGCAGCTCGGCATCCCGGATGAAGGCCTGGTGGTTGCAGGCTTTGACCGGCCCAACATCCGCTATGCCATGCGCCACCGGGCGAACCTGACGGACGAACTGGCGCGGCTGATGGGGCAGGAACCGGGGCCGGGCATCATCTATGCCCCCACCCGCCGCAAGGTGGAGGACCTGGCCGAGAAGCTGGCGGCGCGCACGGGCCGTCCGGTTCGGCCCTACCACGCCGGATTGCCGCCGGAGGAGAGAGCCGCCAACCAGTCTGCCTTCGTCGCCAGTGAGGACATGGTGGTGGTGGCGACCATCGCCTTCGGCATGGGAATCGACAAGCCGGACGTCCGCTTCGTGGCGCATGCCGGCATCCCCAAGTCGATCGAGGCCTATTACCAGGAAACCGGGCGAGCCGGGCGCGACGGGGACCCGTCTGTGGCCCTGATGTTGTGGGCGGCAGGCGATTTCGCCACCGCGCGCCAGCGACTGGGCGAGGTGGACGAGGCCCGCCAGCAGGGCGAGCGCGCACGGCTGGATGCGCTTGCGCAGCTGGTGGAGACGGCAGGCTGCCGCCGTGCGGTGCTGCTGCGCCATTTCGGCGAGACGCCGCCCGAACGCTGCGGCAATTGCGACAATTGCCTCGAAGCGCCCGACGTGACCGACGCCACCGTGCTGGCACAGAAGCTGCTGAGCGCGGCCTATCGCACGGGCCAGAGCTTCGGTTTCGGCCATTTGCAGAAAGTGTTGACCGGTTCGCAGGACGAGCGGATCGTGCAGCGCGGGCATGACCGGCTCAGCGTTTATGGCATTGTCGAAGGCGAGGATGCGCGCCTGCTGCAACCGGTCAGCCGGGCGCTGCAGGCCCGCGGCGCGCTGGTCGCGACCGAGCATGGCGGGCTGCGGCTGGGCGGCGATGCCAAGGCCATCCTGAAGGGCGAGGCGGTAGTGGCCATCGTCACCCCGTCGCCATCACAATCGCGCAAGGGCCGCCGCCGCACGCAGCAGGCCGCCAACCCGGTCGGCGATCCGCTGTTCGATGCGCTGCGCGAATTGCGCCGGACGCTGGCGGCAAAGGTGCAGGTCCCGCCCTATGTCATCTTCCACGATGCCACCCTGCGCGAGATGACCGCGCGCCGCCCCGCGACGCTGTCCGAACTGGGCGAACTTCCCGGGATCGGCGCCAAGAAGCTGGAGGCCCATGGCGAGGCCTTCCTGCGCGCCATCCGCGCGAATTGACGGCTGCACGTTATTTAGCTAAATAGCTAACAGCAGCATCGCAGGGAGGCTTGGATGGAGCGCGGCAAATTGGATCAGGGCGTGATGGACCGGACGGATGGACGCGCGGAGAAGCCGGCGCGGCCCGGCCTGTCGCTCGCCTTTGCGGTCTTTGTCCTCGGCATGTTCGGCGTGGCCTCGCTCGGCCTCCTGCCGCTGGAGGACAATCTGCCCGATGGCGTCGACGTGCCGCGCGCCGTGCTGTTGCTCAATCCCGCGATCCTCGTGCTGGTTGCATCCTTCGCCGGCTGGTTCGCCGCCCCTCGCGCTGGCCTCCATGCGCCGGTGCTGGAGGAAGCACTGGTCCGGGGTGACTGGCGCTTGCCACTGCGCGCGGCGCTGATGCCCGCCCTGTTCGTGGGTGTGGTGGGGATGGTGACGCTGCTGGCCTATGGCGCGATCACCGCAAGCTACTTCGCCAGCGAGGGCGCAGAAATGGCGCAGCCGCTTGCCACCCGCATGCTCTATGGCGGCATCACGGAGGAGGTGCTGCTGCGCTGGGGCATGATGAGCGTGCTCGCACTGTTGCTCCTGAAGGTGCGGCTCCCTCGCGCCGCTGCCCTGTGGACAGCAAACATCCTTGCCGCAGTCCTGTTCGGCCTGGGCCATTTCCCAATCCTGTTCGCCGTGATGCCGGATCCGCCGCTGTGGCTGCTGGCGCTGGTGCTTGCCGCCAATGCCGGGCTGGGCGTGCTTTTCGGCTGGCTTTACATGCGCCGCGGGCTGGAGGCGGCCATCATCGCCCATGCCCTGACGCATCTGTTCGCGGTCAGTGTCATGGCTGTGCTCGCGGCCATTTGACCGCACATTAACCCTTTCGCTCTATGCCAGTGGGCATGGAACACACTGTCCGCAAACCGCTCGCTCGCCCTTCCATCCCCGGTTTCGCCGTGCTTGGCGCCTTGGCCATCGCCGCCATTCCAGCCTCCGCGCTGATGGCACAGGCGCCGGCGCCGGCCTTCACCGTCATGGAAACGGGCCAGGGTTATTCCAACCTGCAGGACGCGGTAGACGCGATTGGCGCGGGCCAGGGCAGGATCGCTATTGCGCCGGGCCGTTATGCCCAGTGCGCTGTGCAGACCGAGGGGCGCATCGCCTATCTCGCAGCAGAGCCCGGCACCGCCGTGTTCGACGGGGTCGCCTGCGAAGGCAAGGCGGCGCTGGTGCTGCGCGGGCAGGGCGCGGAAGTATCCGGCGTGATTTTCCAGAACATCCGCGTCTCCGATTACAACGGCGCAGGCATCCGGCTGGAAGAAGGCGATCTGATGGTGGCCGAAAGCTGGTTCCGCGATAGCCAGCAGGGCATCCTGACCGCGCATGACAATTCGACGCGGCTGGTGGTGGACCGCTCTACCTTCACCCGCCTTGGCACTTGCGAAGGCGGCGGCGGCTGCGCGCATTCCATCTACACCGGCGAAATCGGCCACTTGCGCGTGACCCGCAGCCGATTCGAGGAAGGGCGCGGCGGCCATTATGTGAAGAGCCGCGCAGCGCGCGTGGATGTCGCCAGTTCCAGCTTCGACGATGTGCGCGGACGCGGCACGAATTACATGATCGATCTTTCGGACGGGGCGACAGGGCAGATCTCCAACAACTGGTTCGTGCAGGGCCAGGACAAGGAGAATTACTCCGCCTTCATCACCGTCGCGCCGGAAGGTCGGGTGAACCCGTCAGACGGGCTGGCAATCCTGGGCAACGATGCGCGACTCGCTCCCGGCGTCAGCCGCAACACGGTCTTCGTGGCGGACTGGTCGGGCGACAATATCGACATCGGCGAGAACTCGCTCGGCACCGGCCTCGCCCGCTACGAGCGGCGATAGGGCGGGAACACGCTGACGCTCCGGCCCGTTCGTAGCGGGCAAGGAGAGTTTCCATGGCCGGTGGATGGACGCGCGATGGCGCGGTGCAGGACCAGATCGACGACAGCGTGAAGGACGCGGTGGCTGCCGCACGCGCCCGCATGCCTGAAGGGGAAAGCGCGGAATATTGCATGGAATGCGGTGCGCCCATTCCGCAGGGTCGACGCGAGGCCGTCCCCGGCGTGCAGACCTGCATCGCCTGCCAGTCCGGCAAGGACAGCAAGGTCGCGCATTCGGCGATAAACCGGCGCGGCTCCAAGGATAGCCAGTTGCGTTGAGCAGCCTCGCGCGACAAGGGTAACCGCCATGGCATCACCATTCGTCTGGCTGCAGCACGCGCTGCCGCATCACGCCATTTCCCGCGGCATCGGCAAATTCGCATCGAGCGAGGTGCCGTGGCTGAAAGACATGCTGATCCGCCGCTTCATCGCCGCTTACGATGTGAACATGGACGAGGCGGCGCGCGGCATCGGCGAATACCGCAGCTTCAACGACTTCTTCACGCGCGAGCTGAAGCCCGGCGCTCGTCCGCTGGCGGACGCTGCCACGCACATCCTCTCCCCCGCCGATGGCGCCGTCAGCCAGATCGGGCAGGTGGAGCAGGGCCGCATATTCCAGGCCAAGGGTCGCCACTTCACCGCCACGCAATTGCTGGGCGGCGATGCGGAAGCGGCAGAGCGTTTCGAGGGTGGCAGCTTCGCCACGATCTATCTCAGCCCGAAGGATTACCACCGCGTCCATATGCCCGCTGCCGGAAAGCTTTCCAGCACGACTTACGTGCCGGGCGACCTGTTTAGTGTGAACGGCGTGACGGCCGAGAACGTGGACGGCCTCTTCGCCCGCAACGAACGGCTGGCCTGCCTGTTCGACGGGCCGCGCGGCAGCTTCGCCAGCGTGATGGTCGGCGCGATGATCGTGGCCGGAATCGAGACCGTGTGGGACGGGCTGGTCGAAACCCACGCGCCCCGGCTGGTGCGGCAGGACTTCGCCGCGCGCGATGTTTCGCTGGCCGCGGGCGACGAGATGGGCCGCTTCATCCTCGGCTCAACAGCCGTGCTGCTGTTCGAGCCTGGCCGCGTAAATTGGCGCGACGGTTTGAAAGCGGGCGATGCGGTGCGGATGGGCGAGGCGCTTGGGACGCACGCCTAGCCGAATGCGGGTGCGTAGCTGACGGTGCCTTCAGGTGCGGGCCCGCTCAGGACCAGCCGCTGGAACTTTTCTGCTGGAGGGCCGGGATAGACGAGCTTCGGATCATGCTCGAACCCGAAACGCGGATAATATTCGGTCGAGCCAAGCAGCACGACGCCCTTCGTGCCCATAGTCTGCAGGTTGGCGAGACCCTTGCGAATCAGCGCGCTTCCGATGCCTTGCCGCTGCAGTTCTGGCCAAACGCTTACCGGACCGAGGCCGTACCACCCTTCCGTGCCATCTGAGATGGTGACAGGCGAGAAGGCGATATGGCCGACGATCCGCCGGCTATCGGCCGCAACCAGCGATAGTGCCAGATCGCCATCGCAGCGAAGCTGGTCGACAATGCGCGGCTCGCTGCCGTCGCTATAGACCCGACCCTCGAAAGCTGTCGCCGTCAGTGCGTGGATCGTCGCGAGATCTTCGGGCCGTTCGTTTCGGATCCTGATTTCAGTCAAGGCAGGAGGTGGCCTGATCGGTCGCGCTTGGTAGCTAGATAGTCCGCATTGTACGGATTGTCGGGCAGCGCATGGGGTACGCGCTCGGTCACCTCTATACCCGTAGCCTCCAGCGCAGCGACTTTCCTCGGATTGTTCGTCATCAGCCGGATCGAAGCGACATTCATCAGCTGGAGCATCCTACCCGCCACGGGAAAGTCGCGCGCTTCGTCTGGCAGGCCCAGGCGGGTGTTCGCATCGACCGTGTCGAAGCCCTGGTCCTGCAGGCGATAAGCGCGCAGCTTGTTGATCAATCCGATGCCGCGCCCTTCCTGCCGCATGTAGAGCAGCACGCCCCATCCGCCCTCGCGCGCCTCTGCGGCCATGGCGGCCAGCGCGCCGTCCAGCTGCGGGCCGCAGTCGCATTTCAGGCTGCCGAAGACATCCCCCGTCAGGCATTCGGAATGCAGGCGGACCAGCGGGGTGCGCGCGCCGTCCGGCTCGCCGATAACCAGCGCTGCATGTTCGCGCAGGTCATCTGCGCTGCGGAAGGCGACGATCTCCGCATCTTCCATTTCGCGCACGGGCAGCTGCGCACGCGTCGCGATCTGCAGGCGCTGCGGATCGGCGAATGCAGGCAGGTCGGCCGGGTCGAAACCGGCAGGCTCGCCCGCGTCATCAGGGTCCACCAGGAAGGCGGGCAGGATGCCGGCAATGCGGGCCAGCTCCAGCGCGGCCGCGGCGCTTTCGGGATCGTCCAGCGGCTCGGCGCGGAAGGGGCCCTTCAGCGGGTTGGCGAGGTCGAGCGAGGGGTCAGCCACCGGCAGCGCCTCCACGCTGGACAGCGCCCCGGCGGCGCGCACCAGGACGGGCGCCATCCCGCGCGCCGCTTCGCGCTGATTGCCCAGTTTCAGCGTGGCGGCACGGTCCTGCGACAGCAGCAGCCGGGCAGAGCGCGCCTCGCCAATGGCAGTTTCCACCGGCAGCAGCACCTGGCCGCCGGGAAGCACCACGGGCCACCCATGGCGCAGTGCGTCCACCGCCTGCGCCACGCGGCGTGTGGCGGATGGCGCGCGGGCGCTCAGAGAGTGAACTCCGTCAGCAGCGGGATATGGTCGCTCGGCTTTTCCCAGCTGCGCGCATCTTCCAGGATCCAGTGGCGCGTGGATTGCGCCGCAAGCTCCGGACTGGCCCACATGTGGTCCAGCCGCCGCCCGCGATCGTTCACGCGCCAGTCCTTGCTGCGATAGGACCACCAGCTGAAATAGCGGTCCGGCGCGGGGATGTGCTGGCGGCCGAGATCGGCCCAGCCATGCGCGTCCATGAAGCGCTGCAGGCTCTCCACCTCGACCGGCGTGTGGCTGACGACCTTCAGCAGCTGCTTGTGGTTCCAGACATCGCTTTCCAGCGGTGCGATGTTGAAATCGCCCACGATCAGCGTGGGCCGGTCCACCTTGTCGGCCCAGCGGGTCATGCGTTCGAGGAAGTCCAGCTTCTGTCCGAATTTCGCATTCTTCTCGCGGTCCGGCTCGTCGCCGCCGGCCGGCACGTAGACATTCTCCACGATCATCCCGTCATGATCGGGCAGCTCCACGCCGACATGGCGGGCTTCGCCATTGTCCTGCCAGTCGTGGCGGGAAAACTCGCGCAGCGGCACTTTCGCCACCGTGGCAACGCCGTGATAGCCCTTCTGCCCGTGCACGGCGAAATGCTCGTAACCCAGCTCGCGAAACGCGTCGTAGGGGAACTGGTTTTCCTGGCACTTGATTTCCTGCAGGCACAGCACGTCGGGCGCCTCCTGCTTCAGGAAATCCGCGACGATCGGCATCCGCAGGCGGACCGAATTGATGTTCCATGTAGCGACGGTGACCATGGGCCGAGGCGATAGGGCGCAGAGGCAGGTGGGGCAAGGCGGTGGCGCGGCTCGTGGGCACGAAAAAACCCCCATCCCGGGGGCATTGGGATGGGGGTTCCTATCGAGCGTTCGTCACGCTTGTCGCAAAGCCGGGGTACCAGGAGACAGGGCAACAGGGGGGAAACCCGCCTCCAATCCGTCCATGCGGTGATATTATTACGCCTGCCCGGCTTGCCGTGAAATGAATGGCAAGCAACGGCTGGTCGCAGCAGCGCGTCAGATGGAAGGCAGGCCGTTTACCGCGGGCGACGGGACGACTTGCGCGGATCCTTGAACCTGAATGCGGAGTTGCTGACCGCCACGCCATAGCGGTGGTTCGACAGCCGCACGGTCGTGCGCTTGTTCTGCGAATCGAGCGCCACCCAGCTGTGCAGCTTCAGGCCGCCGGGGGAGGCTGCGTCCTTCACCATCACCAGCGTGATGACGCCGTATTCCGGCTTCTTCGGATCGCGCACTTCCACGCTCAGCACATTGGGATTGCCCGTCTGCACCAGCTTGCCGAAACGCTTCACGTCCCGCTTGGGATCGAGCAGCGCGCCAAGCGGAGAATTCTTGATCGGCCAGCGCTGGACCTGCGCCACTTCGTAATCGACCAGCGTCAGCGACTTGCCGTCAGCGACCACCAGCATGTTCACGTCCTTCGAATATTCGAATCGGATGCGGCCGGGGTTCTTCAGCGTCAGTTCGCCCGACACGGTCTTGCCCGCGCGGTCGGTCTGCGTGAAATCAGCTTTCAGCGTGGTGATGGAGCGCAGCGCGGTGACCACCTGGTCCAGCTGCTGGCTGGCGGATTGCGCGGCGACCGGCGTGACCGGCGCAACAAGCGCAAGCGGCGCGGCAAAGGCCATGGCGCCTGCAAGGGCAGCAGCCATGACGCGTTTCGGGCTACGGTTCTGGGTACGGGTCAAGTGTGTCATGCTCCGTGTGTTAGCGACGGAGCGTTGAACGGTCACTGAATTTCAACGGTTCCCGCCGTTCAGGCAGGACTACGCAATTCTGCCGATTACTTGATCTTCGCTTCCTTGAACTCGACGTGCTTCTTGGCAATCGGGTCGTACTTGCGGAAGCTCATCTTCTCGGTGATGTTGCGCGGGTTCTTCTTGGTGACATAGAAGAAGCCGGTGCCGGCGGTCGAATTGAGGCGGATCTTGACGGTTGCGGGCTTCGCCATGGTACTTCTTCCGTATCGGTCGGGGCGCCGGGCGCCCGGAACCTGGGGTAAAAACAGGTCGGGCGACGCGCATGCGCCGCCCATACGGGCGCGCCAATGGGTGATTCCCGCCCGAAAGTCAAGCATTGCAGGGGCGGATCAGAGCTCCGGCCTGCCGCGCAATGCCTTCTTCTCGCCATGCGCTTTCTTCGCCTTCAGGCGCTTCACCTTGCCGATGCGGTTCACGCGGCTCTTCTTTCGCACCTTGGGCTCGCGCAGGCTCGCTTCCAGCAGGTCGGCCAGTCGCTCGCGCGCCTCGCGGCGATTGGCATCCTGCGTGCGGTGGTTGCGGGCATCGATCACGATCTCGCCCGCCTGGTTCAGGCGGCTGCCGGCAAGGTCCTGCAGCCGGTGGAAGATGCGCGGGGGCAGGCCCAGCGCATAGATGTTCACGCGCAGCTGGACGGCGGTGGCCACCTTGTTGACGTTCTGCCCGCCCGGGCCGGACGCTGTGACGAAGCTTTCCTCCGCCAGCGTCTGCGCCCGGTCGATTATGCTCACACTGCCGTCCACTCGCCAAAGCGTGCGGGCAGCGGCGCGGTCGCCTCGATTGGCGTCTTGCCTTCGCGCTCCACCTTCAGGGCGTGGGCGTGCAGCAGCATGCCGGCACCATCGCGCACGCCATAGATGGGATCGCCCACCAGCGGCAGGCCGAGGCCATGCTCCGTATGCACGCGGATCTGGTGGGTGCGGCCTGTCTCCGGGCGGAATTCCACCAGCGTGCGGCCACCGCGGATTTCCAGCCGGCGCCAGTGCGTGACGGAGGGCTTGCCCTTCTTCGCAGGGATCATCCGCCAGCCTTTCTCGGCGCTGCTAATCTTGGCGAGCGCGAGTTCGATCGTGCCCTCTTCCTCGGCCAGTTCGCCCGCCAGCACACCGAGGTAGGTCTTGCTGACCAGGCGGTCTTCGAACGCCTTGTTGAACCGCTTCAGCGCCTTGGGATTGCGCGCCAGCAGCAGGCAGCCGCTGGTGTCGGTATCCAATCGGTGCACCGGCGTGGGCTGGCGCTGGAAGCCCAGCCGCAGGTCATCGAGATGGTCGACCAGCGCCGGGCCGCCCTTGCGCGGCGTATCGATCGGCAGGCCCGCGGGCTTGTCAATCACCAGGGCTTCGCCGTCTTCGTACAGGATAGGGACCGGATCGCTCATGCCAGCGCGCTTTCCACGCGGGACAGGGCCTCGTCCAGCTTTTCCTTGCTCGCGGCGAAGCTGATGCGGAAGCCATCCCGGCCGCCAAAGGCGCTTGCCGGGACGATTGCCACGCCATTGTCCAGCAGGTGCAGGGCCAGGGCAGCATCGTCTCCGAACCGATCCATCAGCGGGGCAGCGTCTACAAAGGCATAGAAGGCGCCGTCCGGCACGGGGCAGGACAGGCCGGGAATGGCATTGATGCGGCGCACCACCAGGTCGCGGCGCTCGCGAAACGCCTCGCGCCACTCGGCCAGGAAATCCTGTGGCCCCTCCAGCGCGGCCACGGCTGCGGCCTGGCTAACGGCGGCGGGGTTGCCGCTGGTGTTGGATTGCAGGCGGCCCATGGCATCGACCAGCCAATGAGGGCCTGTGGCGAGCCCGATGCGAAAGCCGGTCATGGCATAGGCCTTGGACACGCCGGACACGGTCAGCACGCGCTCGGCAAGGTCCGGGCAGACGGCGGCCAACGTGGCATGCGGGCCGGACGTATAATTGAGCGGCGCGTAGATATCGTCCGACAGGACCATGACCTGCGGATGGCTTCGCAGCACTTCCCCGATATGGCGCAGCATCTGTGCCGGATAGACGGCGCCGGTGGGATTGCCCGGGCTGTTGAGCACCAGCCATTTCGTGCGCGGGCCGATCTGGCCGTCCAGCTCTCCCGCATCGAAGCGGAAGCCATCGCGCGGATGGGTCAGCAGCGGGACCACACTTGCGCCCATGAAGCGCACCATCTGCGGATAGCTGACCCACCACGGGCTGGGCACGATCACCTCGTCCCCGGCGGAGAGTGTCGCCGCGAAAGCCTCGAAGATGGCCTGCTTTCCGCCAGCGGTCGCGATGATCGCGTCGGGCTGCGCGGCGATGCCGAGATCGCGCTGGAAATGCAGCGCGGCGGCGGCTTTCAGCGCGCTTGTCCCGGTGACGGCAGTGTATCTGGTTGCACCGTCATCCAGCGCAGCCTTGGCCGCCGCGATGATGTGGGACGGGGTGGGGAAATCCGGCTCACCCACGCTGAGGGAGATGATGTCCCGCCCTGCTTCGCGCAGGGCGCTCGCCCGGTCGGTCATGGCGGTGGTCTGCGAGGCTGCGACGCGCTCCATCGCCTGGCCCAGATGGGCGCGCGGGTCGGCACCGGTCATCCGGCCAGTTCCGCCTGCACCAGCCCGCGTACGGCATTGCCCAGCAGGAAACCGCCGGCAAGATCGCCAAGCGTCAGCTCCGCCTCGCGCGCTTCGCCGCTGTCCAGCAGGTGCTGGCGCTCGACGCCGGGCAGCAGGCCGAGCGCTACGGGCGGGGTCAGCAGAACGCCGTCCTTGCCGCGAACGAAGATATTGGACCAGCTGCCTTCGGTCACCAGGCCATCGTCACGCACGAAGATCGCTTCGCCTGCATCCTGCCCGCGCGCCACGGCGACCGCATCGGCGTAGAAGCCGCGGTCCGTGGACTTGTGCCGCAGCCGCCAGTCGCTGGCGACGACGGGCAGGGGCAAGGCGACGCAGCGAACCGGCTCTGCAGCCTGCGGCAGGGGCTGCGTTTCCAGCGCGATGGCGCCTCCGCGGGCGAGCAGCAGGCGGACCTTTGCAGCCTCGCCCAGCTCGAAGCACAGGGCCTGGATCTGGTTTCGCGCATCGTGCCGGTCGAACTGGAATCCCAGCTCCGCCGCACTCGCCTTCAGCCGCGAGAGATGCAGCTCCAGCCGCGCGATGCCGCTGTCGGGTTCGAAGCGCATCGTCTCGATCAGATCGTGTCCGCCCGCCGCGCCGCGCAGGAAGCCGGCCTTGATCAGGCACTCGCGCCATTCGGTCATGGGCGCGCTATCGGCCACGATCGCCCCGCCAACGCCCAGCGTGGCATGGTGGCGCGCATTCTCGCCCGGCGTCAGGCGCACGGTGCGGATGGCGACGTTGAAGGCCGCATCGCCGCTGGCATCAACCCGCCCGATAGCGCCGCAATAGGGGCCGCGCGCATCGCGCTCCAGCGCGTCGATCAGTTCCATGGCGCGGATCTTGGGCGCGCCGGTGATGGAGCCGCAGGGAAACAGCGCGCGCAGCACGTCCATCGCGCCCATCCCGGCTTGCAAGGTGGCCGTGACGGTGCTCGTCATCTGGTGGACCGTGGGATAGCTTTCCACGGCGAAGGGATCGCTGACATCCACGCTGCCTGCCTCTGCCACACGCGACAAATCGTTGCGCATCAGGTCCAGGATCATCAGGTTTTCCGCCCGGTCCTTTACAGAACTGGCCAGTTCTCGCGCCAGTGCATCGTCGCTTTTCGTGTCGAGGCCGCGCGGGCGCGTGCCTTTCATCGGCTTCACCCGGGCGTTGCGGCCCTGCAGGCTGAAGAACAGCTCCGGGCTGAAGCTCAGCAGCCAATGGCTGCCATCGAAGACCAGCCCGCCATATCCGGCTGCGGCATCGGGCCGGATGGCGGCATAGATGGCCAGTGGATCGCCCCGCGCCGGGCCGTGGAGGGAGAAGGTGAGGTTGGCCTGGTAGATGTCGCCTGCGCGGATCGCTTCCTGCAGGGCGTCGAAATTCGCGCAATACCCGCCGGGGGAGATGGCCGGGTCCATCGGGCCGATGCTGGCATGCCCTGTATCTGCGCGCGCGGCGAGCCATGCGGGCACCTCTGCTGCCGGGATCGGTTCGGGATCATCGAACAGCCCCAGCCACACCAGTGGGCCGGCGGCCCCTGTGCGAGCGTGGGCCAGCGATTGCAGGCGCGGCTCCAGCGCAAGGCCCGCCTCGTAAGCGATATAGCCTGCCAGGTGTCCGCCCTGCTCGCGGCGGGCGGCATCGGCTCCGGCCAGGGCGGCATCCACATCCTGCGGGCGATGGGCGACGAAAATGGCGCGCGGCGCGCTGTAGAATTGCGCATCCGCTGCCCCGTCCGCGCGTGCGTCATCCAGCAGGACGAAGGGTTGCCTCACTTCCATCGCGCCTGCTCTAGCCCGTCCGGCGCATATGTCTATTACCGGAAAAGCACGGCGCGCTGGCGCAGGCGCGGCGGTCCTTGACCTGCGCCCTCGCCATCCGCCAGACAGCACGGCGAAAACCAGACAACAGGGATACCGGACATGGCGCAGATTTTCCTCGGGCTTGCAGAGAATGGCGAGGAGCAGTTCCTCGACCTCTCGCGCGCCAACCGGCACGGCCTGGTCGCAGGCGCGACCGGCACGGGCAAGACCGTCACGCTGCAGGGCATGGCGGAAAGCTTTTCCGCAAACGGCGTCCCGGTGTTCGTGGCCGATGTGAAGGGCGACCTGTCCGGCATCTCCATGCCCGGCAGCCCGACCTTCAAGCATGCCGACAAGCTGGAAGGCCGTGCGAAGGAACTGGGCATGGATGACTATGCCTATTCGGATAATCCGGCGATCTTCTGGGACCTTTACGGGGAACAGGGCCACCGCATCCGCACCACAGTTTCCGAAATGGGGCCGCTGCTGCTCAGCCGCCTGCTGGATTTGAACGACACGCAGGAAGGCGTGATGCAGATCGTCTTCCGCTATGCCGATGATAACGGCCTGCTGCTGCTGAACTTCGACGATTTGCAGCAGATGATGCTGCATGTGGCCCAGAATTCGAAGGACATCAGCGCGCAATATGGCAATGTGTCGAAGCAGTCGGTCGGCGCGATCCAGCGCCAGCTGCTGAGCTTCGAAAGCCAGGGCGCGGACATGTTCTTCGGCGAACCGGCGCTGGAGATCGACGATTTCCTGCGCACCGACGAGAATGGCCGCGGCTACATCAACGTGCTGGCCGCAGACAAGTTGATGCGCAGCCCGAAGCTTTACGCCACCTTCCTGCTGTGGCTGCTGGCCGAACTGTTCGAAACGCTGCCCGAGGTGGGCGACCCCGAAAAGCCCAAGCTGGTGTTCTTCTTCGACGAGGCACACCTGCTGTTCGACGATGCGCCCAAGGCGCTGGAGGACAAGATCGAGCAGGTCGTGCGCCTGATCCGGTCCAAGGGCGTGGGCGTGTTCTTCGTCACGCAGAACCCGATCGACATTCCCGAAGAGGTCGCAGGCCAGCTGGGCAACCGCGTGCAGCACGCCCTGCGCGCCTTCACCCCGCGCGACAAGAAGGCGATCAAGGCCGCCGCCGATACCTTCCGCATCAACGAGGATCTCGATGTCGAGGAAGCGATCACCCAGCTGCGCGTGGGCGAGGCGCTCGTCTCCACCTTGATGGAGGATGGCGCGCCCTCCATCGTACAGCGCACGCTGATCAAGCCGCCGCGCAGCCGCCTGGGCCCGATCACGGCCAAGGAACGCGCCATCATCCAGTCGGTCAGCCCGCTCGATGGCAAATATGACGAGGCGGTGGACCGCGAGAGCGCCGAGGAAGTCCTGCTGGCCAAGGCCGCCGATGCCGCCGCCACCGCAGAAGAGGTGGAGGAGAAGGGCCGCGAGGAAGTCGCCAAGCGCCCGCGCAAGACCAAGAGCTTGTGGGAAAAGGCAATTGGCCGCGGGGCCAAGGTCGCCGCAGGCTCTGCCGCCGGGGCCGCTGCTGCCGCCGTGCTGGGCAAGAAATCGCGTGCCAATCCGGTGAAGTCCGGCGTCACAAGCGCCGTCGGCTCCATTGCGACGGATCTGGCGGGGCCGATTGCGGGGCGCTTTGTGCGCAATCTGATCGGCGGGCTGATGCGCTAACAGGGTTTGTCACTGGACTGTCCTGCCGCCCTGCGCTGGTTTGGCGGCAGGAAAACAGGGGACAGTGACATGAATGTGCGCTTCTTACGCGGCCTCGGCCTGATCGCTGCAGCACTGGCGACGGCCGGTTGCAGCACCTTCCTGGGCGGCAATCTGGTGACCGAAGGCAAGCCCAACGGCGCGATCATCGTGCAGAACAATTCCGGCTACAGCATCAACACCATCACCATTTCGCGCTGTTCGGCGATGAGCCACGGGCTCGACCAGCTGCGCGGCTCCATCGAACCGGGGCAGTCCATGCGCTGGCAGGTGGACGCCGATTGCTGGGACACGCACGTCGCCTATGTCGGCAACGGCATGTCCGCGCTGGCCAAGTTCAACGGCATCCGCGTGAATGCCGGGCAGACCTGGCGGCTGACTGTCGGCCCGCAGGGCGAAGAGAACCGCGAAAGCACGTACTGACGCGGCCCGTCCGAAAGCGAGCCTATTGCGCATCTACCCACGCACCGACCTGCCGGCGCAGGACCGGCTGCCGCTCGAACCCGATCCGCAGCGCCAGCAGTGACCGGTCGATCGGGCGGCGCGCATCCGCGCTCATGCCATCGGCCAGCGCCTCGTACTTCGCGGCAAGTTCCGGCGTATCGGCCGTATAGGCCAACCGGGCGAGGAAGCCTGCCAGGCCCGAGGCGTCCACCAGCGCGGTAATGGCGTCCATGTTGGCGACCGCGAAATCGTGACCCATCTCCGGATGGTTTGCCGCGACGCCCAGGACGATGCCGGCGCTGGCCGTGCCCGCTTCGCCCGTAAGCGCCAGGTCCAGCGCGCGCTGCGCCAAGGCCGGGTCCTCCGTGGCGCCCAGCAGGCCGTAATAGGTCTGGCGTTCCACCGTGCTGGTGGTGGTGCGGGCAAGCTCCAGCATCCGCTCCCACTGCGCGGGCGTGGCCTTGCCAGCCACGATGCCCAGCCAGCGCGTCTTCAGCGGTCCGTCCATCGCGCGCGGATCGTCGGCCAGCAGCGCGAACCGCCGGCTGGCTTCGGCCAGCACAGCCGCATTGCCCATCGCGCCGAGCGAACCGATCAGTTCCGAGCGGAGGTTGGCATCGGACAGGGACTCGTCCGCCCGCGGCTCGAAGCCGAGCTGCATCAGGCGCGGCAGCCATTTGTCGGTGACCATGCCTGCCAGCTTGGCCTTCTGCGCTTCGTCATCCAGCGCGCCGTAGAAGCTAGCCCAGCGCCCGATGGCGGCGTCCGCCACCACGGGGTTGGCGTCTGCCGGGATGGCGGAGAGCATGTCCAGGCCCACCGCGTAATCCTGGTATCCCGCTGCGGCCAGGGCGAGGTTGTCGGCCACCAGCCCAAGCTGGTCGATCGGGTCCAGCCCGGGGACGGCGGCTGCCAGCGGGCCGACCATGTCCGGCGTGTAGAGCGTGCGGAAATAGCCGAGTTGCCCGCTGTTCACGACCACCGCGTCGCAATTGGGCAGGGTCAGGCTGGCACTGCCGGTCAGGACGTGGCGCATCGGCTGCATGTCGCCCGCCTTCACGATCAGCGGCACGTTCCAGCTGAGCGGATTGGCCATGGCTTCCTCGCGCCGGTCCTGGCTGAATTCGCTTTGCCGCACGTCCAGCGTGGCGGTGTCGCCGTTGCAGGTGTGGCTGGCCAGCACCAGCGGGACGCCGGGCTTGGTGGTGAAGTCCACCGCGATGTCGGTCAGGCCTTCGGCGCCCTCTTCCTCGACCGCGCGCCACAGGTCCACGCTCTTCGTATTGTCGTATTGGTGGCGGTCCATGTAGCGGCGGATGCCGCCGCGCCACACGTCCTCGCCGGCATAGGCTTCCAGCATGGAAATCACCGCCTCGCCCTTGGAATAGGCGATGGCGTCGAAGGCCTGCGCGGTTTCCGCCACGGTCTCGATCGGCTGGATCACCGGGTGCGTGGTGGCATAGCTGTCCAGGCCCATGGCCCGCTCGCGTCCGCCCACGCGGCTGAGATTGGCATACCAGTCCGGGTTGAAATGATGCGTCGCCTTGGTTTCCATCCAGCTGGCGAAGCCTTCGTTCAACCACAGGTCGTCCCACCAGGCCATGGTCACGATATTGCCGAACCACTGGTGCGCGACTTCATGCGCCTGCACCGAATAGATCGCCTGCTTCGTGCCTGCGCTGGAGATTGCCGGATCGTACAGCAGGATGCGTTCGAAGGTCAGGATCGCGCCCCAGTTCTCCATCGCGCCGAAGAACTGGCTGCTGCCTGGGCCCGTGACATTGTCCAGCTTGGGCAGCGGGTAATCGACGCCGAAGTAGTCGTTGAAATAGCCCATCAGCGGGGCCATCGATTCCAGCGCGTAGCGCGTCTGCTCGCCGCTGCCGGTGGGGGCCACGATGCCCACTTCCGTGCCGTCCGATGCCATCATGGACACGCGCTCGAAATCGCCCAGGCCGAAGAACAGCAGGTAGCTGGACATCTTCGGGCCGGTCGGGAAGGTCACGCGCTTCAGACCGTTGCCGAGGTCTTCCTCGCTCGCCGCCGGCATGTTGCTGACGGCCATCATGCCCACGGGCACGTCGGCGATCAGGTCGAAGGTCGCCTTGTAGCTCGGCTCGTCGAACATGGGCGCGAAGCGGCGCGCGTCGGGCGCTTCGAACTGCGTGAACAGGCCGCGCTTCTCCTCGCCCGTCACCTTGTCCGGGTAATCGAGCGCGAACAGCCCGGTCGCCTGCGTGTTGATGACGCCTTCATATGTGGTGTCGAGCCGGTAATATCCGGGCAGGATCGACGCGCCATCGGTGAAGCTTGCCAGCTGCGCATCCGCATCCAGCGTGGTTTCCAGCATGCGCGCCTCCCCGCCTGCCAGCGGCACCAGGATCGCGCTGTCGATCATCAGCTGGTTGGCGTGCAGGACGATTGTGTCCGTTTCCTCGAACACCTGCATCTCGACCGAAGAGGAGCCGGTGAAGGTGAGGTTCGCCATGTCCGGCACCACATGGATGCGGTAATGGGCGGGCGCAGCGGTGCGCGGCAGATCCGTGTTCACATCGGCCGGCAGGGGCTGCAGCGGGCCGCCCGGAACCGGCGCGCGTGCAGGCATGGATGTGCCGACCGCCGTATCGGCACTGGCCATTTCCGGCGGCGGCACGGTGGCGCAGCCTGCCAGCAGGATAGCGGTTGCGGAAATGGCGGCGAAACGGTTCAGGCGCATGGAAATCCCCCGGCAGAATTGCGCCGGGGAATTAGCACCGCGAACACCGCTTGGCGATGATTTCAGTCGAGCGGGATATGCAGTTCGGCGAGCAGGCCTTGCGGCGTGCCATCCGCAGCGCGGCGGTTCTGGATGAGCAATTGCCCGCCGTGCTGCTGCGCGATGGCGCGGGCCAGTGTCAGGCCCAGCCCGCTGCCGCCCGTGCCCCGGTTGCGCGAGGCATCGCCGCGGCGGAAGGGCTCCAGCATGTCCGCCAGTTGGTCATCGGGAATGCCAGGCCCGTCATCCTCCACGCGCAGGACCGCCACGGGGCCGTCCTGAAGCACGCTGACCCGCGCCGATCCGGCATAGCGTACGGCGTTGGAGACAAGGTTGCGCAGTGCGCGGCGCAGCCATGTGGGGCGGATGGTGGCGGTCACGCGCGCCCCATCGGCCAGGGTCACGGGTTTCCCTCGATCCTCATATTCCTCCACCACCGCGCCGGCCAAGGCGGAGAGGTCGGTGCGCTCCGCCGCATCGGTCGGACGGCCCACGCGGGCGAGCGAGAGGATATCGTCCAGCGTGCGGTCGAGGTCCGCGATGCTGGCGGCCATCTTGCCGCGCTGGGCATCGTCGGTGACGCTTTCGATCCGCACGCGCAGGGCGGCAAGCGGGGTCTTCAGATCATGCCCGATGGCGCCCAGCATGACGTCCTTTTCGTCCATCAGGCCAGCGATGCGCGCTTCCATACGGTTATGCGCGGCAATCAGCTGGCGCGTGTCGGACGGGCCGGAGGGCTCTATCTGCCCTTCGATGCCGCGCGTTTCGGCAAATTCCGCCGTCCGCCGGGTCAGCGCGGCGAGCGGTCGGGTCAGCCGCCGCAGCAGCGCCCAGAGCAGCCCCACGAGCACGAGGTAGAGGATCAGCGTCTGCGCGATGATGGAGCCCAGCGCGCGCGGCTCCACAGCAGGAATGGGTGCGCGGGCAATGAGCCACTGGTCGCTGCCGGCGCGGCGGATCCCGCCCACCAATATCTTGCCGCGCAGCCAGCGCTGGCGCAGGGCCGCGCCGCCGCGCCGCTGCAGGAAGCGCTGTACGCGGCGATCCGCCATCGGGTCGCGTTCCACCACGACAAGCTCGGCAATGGGAATGCCCTGCCGCTCCAGCAGTTCGCGCAGTTCCGCCTCGCGGCCCGGTGAGCGGACATCGCCGCTGCGGATGGGGCCTTGCTCCGCCAGTCGGGGACGCAGCAGGCCGCCGGGGGTGCCCTCGCCGCGCGGGCCTGCACGGCGCTCGCCCCGCAAACCTGCACCTGTTCCGGCTCGTTCCTGCCCGCGCCGGGCAATGCGACGCGCCATGCGTTCATCGGGGTCTTCCGCCATCTGGATGGCCAGCGCGTTCATGGCCACGGCCTCGCGCCGCTGTTCCTGCGCCCGCAGCAGCAGCACGGCGGAAATCGCCTGTGCGATCAGCAGCGCCGCCGCCACTGCCAGCAGGACCTGGCCCAGCAGGCTTTTGGGTAGGAAGCGCCGCATCGCCCGCCGTCAGCTGCCCGGCATCACGCGCTGCACGTCGGCCGCAAAGCGATAGCCGCCGCCGCGCACCGTCTGGATCAGCTTCACGCTGCGGTCCTTGTCGCCCAGCTTGCGGCGCAGGCGGCTGACCTGGTTGTCCACCGCGCGGTCGAACATATGCGCCTCGCGCCCCTGCACCACATCCAGCAGCAGGTCGCGGTCCAGCACGCGGTTCGGCGCATCGAGGAAGGCGACAAGCATGCGGAACTCGGCCGTGGAGATTGGCACCAGAGTGCCGTCGGGATCGGTCAGCCGGTGCTTCAGCGGATCGAGCTGCCAGCCATCGAAGCGGTAATGCGCATCCTCCTCAGGCGTCGGCGCGCCCTTCGACGCGCGCCGCAGGACGGAGCGGATGCGGGCCACAAGTTCGCGCGGCTCGAAAGGCTTGGTGACATAATCGTCCGCGCCGATTTCCAGCCCCACGATGCGGTCGGTCGGCTCGCCCTTTGCGGTCAGCAGGATGACGGGCAGGTCCTTCGCCTCGATCAGGTGGCGGGTGAGCGAGAGGCCATCTTCGCCCGGCATCATGATGTCGACCAGCGCAATATCCGGCCGCGCAGACAGCAGAGCGGAACGGGCCTTTGCAGCGCTCTCGGCCTCGGTCACGACGAACCCCTGGCCGGAAAGATATTCCGCCAGGGGCTCGCGCAGGCTGGCCTCGTCATCGACCAGCAGGATGGTTGTATTCTCGGTCAAAGCGCGGGTCAGTTCGCCTGCCGTGCGCCGCGCCGCTCGCCGCGGCCTTCACCGCGCTGCCCGCCGCGCTGGCCACGCATCTGCTGGCGGGCCGCCTTGCGCTCCTCGGCCGTCACGGTGCCATCATTGTTGGCATCCGCCTGGTCGAAGCGGGTCAGCGCTGCGGCCTGGAACTCGGCCGCCGTAATCGCGCCGTCATTGTTGGTGTCGGCCTGCTGCAGCATCATCTTGCCGCCGCGCTGGCCGCCACGGCGGCCGCCGCGCTGCTCGCCGCCGCGCTGGCCCTGGCGGGCTTCACGCCGTTCGCTGCGCTGCTCGCGCATGGCGGAGAACTCCTCGTAGCTGACGGCGCCGTCATTGTTCGCGTCCATACGGTCGAAAAGCTCGCGCTGGCGGGCATCGCGGTCGGCTTCGTTGATGACGCCGTCATCGTTGGCATCCATCTTGGCGAAGCGTTCCTGCGCCTTGGCGGTCACTTCCGCACGGGTCATGTCGCCGCCGCGTTCCTGCGCCACGGCAACGCCGCCAAAGGCCAGGGTGGCTGCACCGGCAGCGATGAGGGGAAGGGTAAACTTACGCATAATTCTCTCCTGATGTTGCTTCAGGAACAGCGGGGCCCACCGGCAAAGGGGGAGGGATTGGAAACCGGCAGCACCCCGCTGTCCACGAAAACAGTTCTAGGACAGCAATGTCGCGGGCTTATGCCCGAACGCGGCGTATTTGTCGCGGATTGTAACATGCGGCCTGCCCCGTTCATCCTGCCGTTAGATCAGGGCCTTGTCAGCGCGGTCGGGCCGGTCACCGCGCGGTCAGATAGGCTTGCAGGCGTCGTCCAGCCATTCGCGGTCCGCGCCTTCCAGCTGCGGGGCGAGCACCCCGTGCACCTTCGCGTGATAGCTGTTCCACCATGCGCGCTCGTCGGCGTCCAGCAGGTCCACATCGAGCATGTTGCGCGCGATGGGAACCAGGGTCAGCGTCTCGAAGCCAAGCCATTCGCCCGCATCCGCATTGGCGATTTCGCGCTTCTCGGTCAGCACCAGGTTCTCGATCCGGATGCCGTATTCGCCGGCCTTGTAATATCCCGGCTCGTTGGAGAGGATCATGCCTTCCAGCAGCGGCTGGGCCGTCCCGGCATAGGCGCCGCCGGGCTTGGCGATGCGCTGCGGGCCTTCGTGCACCATCAGGAAGCTGCCCACGCCGTGGCCCGTGCCATGGGCATAGTCGCAGCCGGCCTGCCACAGATGCATGCGGGCAATCGCGTCCAGCTGGCCGCCCTGCGTGCCTGCGGGGAAGACCTGCCGGTCCAGCGCGATATGGCCCTTCAGCACGCGGGTGAAGCGGTCGCGCACTTCGGCGGGCGGGTTTGCCGCATCGCCCTCGCCCGCGATCCACACGGTGCGGGTAATGTCGGTCGTGCCGTCGGGATATTGCCCGCCGCTATCGACCAGATACACGCTGCCGGGGGCGAGCGGGATATTGCTGTCCTCGTCCACCCGATAATGCGGGCTGGCGCCGTGCGGGCCGGCGGCGGAGATCGTGTCGAAGCTGAGGTCTCGCAGGTCGCCATGCGCCTGGCGGAATTCCTGCAGCCGGGCGGCGGCGGAAAGCTCGTCCACACCGCCCTTGGGGCCTTCGACTTCCAGCCAGCGCAGGAAGCGGGCAACGGCCGCCCCGTCTCGCGCCTGTGCATCGCGGTGGCCCTGCTGCTCGGCGGGGTTCTTCTGCGCTTTCGGGAGGATGGCCGGATCGGTCACCGCGACAGGGCTGGCCCCGCCATCTTCCAAGGCCTGGAAAATCCCCGCGACGCCGTAATTGGGATCGACCGCCACGCGCTTGCCCTTCAGCCCGGACAGCGAGCCTTCGAAGGCATCGCGCGGCGTGATGCGCACTGCGTTGCCGAGCGACTGGCGGACTTCATCGTCCACCTTGTCTTCCTTGATGAACCATTCCGCCGTGCCATCCGCGTGCACCAGCAGGTAGCTGAGCGCGACCGGCGTGCGCGGCACGTCCTTGCCGCGGATGTTCAGCGTCCATGCCACGGAGTCGAGCGCGGAGATGACCGCCGCGTCCAGCTTCTTGGCCTTCAGCCATTCGGCAATCTCGCTGCGCTTGGCGCTTGAGGAGCGCCCGGCATGCTCGTTCGCCTGGACGAAAGCCTTGGCCGGGCTCGGCTCGGGCCGGTCCTGCCACACGGCATCGATCGGATTGCCATCGACCGGCACCAGCGTGATGCCATGCTCGGCCAGCTTTTCCGTCATGCTGGAGACCCAGCCGCGCGTGTGCAGCCACGCATCATAACCGATGCGCGAGCCTTCCGCTGCATTCGCGCCGATCCAGTCGGCCGGATCGTCCTGCGGGACGCCCTTGTATTCATACAGCTTGCCGTCGACCTGTTCGGTCACCTGCAGCGTGTAGCGGCCGTCCACGAACATGGCCGCATTGTCCTTCAGCACCACCGCGCTGCCCGCGCTGCCGGCAAAGCCCGTCAGCCATTGCAGCCGCTGCGCATAATCGCCGACATATTCGCTCATATGCTCATCGGAAATCGGCACGAAGAAGCCCTGTAAATCGCGGTTGGCGAGTTCGGTCCTCAGCGCATCGAGGCGGGCTTCGTGGGTCTGCATCAGCATGGCGGCAACTTTCGGTTCGTATGAAACTATCCGCCTACAGGCATAGGCCGGTTGCCGCGGCTTTTCCAGCGAAGCGGCGCGCGGCCATCTTCCCTCGCGCGCCAAAGCCATTAAGTGGGCTGGCATGACAGACCAGACCATCCAGCCGCCGCGCGCGGTGAAGAAGCCGTCCTCCGCCACGCATCACGGCATCACGATCACCGACGATTACGCCTGGCTGCGCGATCCCGGCTATCCGGAGGTGAAGGACGCGGCGATCCTGGCACATCTGGAAGCGGAAAACGCCTGGTTCGAGCAGCGGATGAAGCCGCATGAGGGCACGGTCGAGGCGCTGTTCAGGGAAATGCGCGCGCGCATCAAGGAAGCGGACAAGTCCGTCCCGCAGAAGGATGGTGACTGGCTATACTGGATCGAGTTCGAGGAAGGCGCCGAATACAAGAAGTGGTGGCGCCGCCATGTCGATGCGGCAGACGATGGCAGAGCGGACCAGCTCATCCTCGACGAGGTCGCCCTGGCAGAGGGGAAGGAATATTTCCGGCTGGGCGCGCTGTCGGTCAGCAAGGATGGCACCATGCTGGCCTATTCGGTCGATGATAACGGGTCGGAACGGTACACGGCAAAGGTCAAGAATCTCCAGAATGGTGAAATGCTCGCCGATGAGATACCCGGCACGCTATCCTCGCTGGTCTGGTGCGCGAATGACCGGGCGCTGGTCTATTCGCTGGCGAACGAGCAATGGCGCACGGACAATGCGCGGCTGCACTGGCTGGGCCAGCGAGCCGAGGACGACACCGAGATCTTCCACGAGGACGACGAGGGCTTCCGCGTCTCCGCCGGGCTTTCCGCGCAGGATGACTGGATCGTCATCTCCACCGGGGACCACGAAACGGGCGAGGCCTGGCTGGTCCCGGCGGACGATCCCACCGCGCCGCCGCGCTGCGTGAAGCCGCGCGAAAAGGGCGTCGAATACGATTGCGATATCCGCGAAGGCACCGTCTGGGTGTTGGCCAATGACACGCATGAGAACTTCCGCGTGGCAAATGCTCCGCTCGGCACGCCGGACCGCTGGGAAACCGTGGTCGAGGGGACGGACGCGCATTATCTGACCGGTTTCGAACTGTTCCGCGATTTCTGGGTGCTCGACGGGCGGCTTGGCGGTCTCGACCGGATCGAGCTGCGCTATTACGACGACCCGTCGCGGATCGAGCCGGTGGAATTTCCTGAGGCCAGCTACACCGCGGGGCTCGGCAGCAATCCGGAATACGGCCAGACCGTGCTGCGCCTCTCCTACGAAAGCATGATCAGCCCGGCGAGCACTTACGATCACGATGTCGCGGGCCAGCAACTGACGCTGCTGAAGCGGCAGGAAATCCCCTCCGGCTACGAGCGCGAGCTTTACGCGACCGAGCGGCTGGAGATCACCGCGCGTGACGGCACGGCGATACCGGTCAGCGTGATGTACCGAAAAGACCGGGAAGGTTCTGGCCCACTTCACCTTTATGGTTACGGCGCTTACGGTATCGCCATCCCGCCCGGCTTCTCCACCACTCGCCTCAGCCTGGTGGATCGCGGCTTTGCCTATGCCATCGCGCATATCCGCGGCGGGGACGATCTGGGGCGCGCCTGGTACAAGGCAGGCAAGTTGGAAAGCCGCACCAACGCGTTCACCGATTTCGTGGACGTGGCGCAGGGTCTGGTCGAGCGCGGCCTGACCGAGAAGGGCCGCATCAGCATCTCCGGCGGCAGCGCGGGTGGCGAGCTGATGGGCGCGGTTATCAATTCCGACCCGGAATTGTGGGGCGCGGTGGTGGCGCATGTGCCCTTCGTGGACGTGCTCGCCACCATGCTAGACGCGACGCTTCCGCTGACGCCGGGCGAATGGCCCGAATGGGGCAACCCGATCGAGGACAAGGCCGCGTTCGAGCTGATCCGCAGCTACAGCCCCTATGACAATGTCCGCGCGCAGGATTACCCGCCGCTGATGGTCACCGCCGGCCTCAACGATCCGCGCGTCACCTATTGGGAGCCTGCCAAATGGGTCGCCCGCCTGCGCGAGCTGAAGACGGATGCGAACGAGCTGGTCCTGAAGACCAATATGGGCGCAGGGCACGGCGGCAAGTCCGGCCGCTTCCAGAGCCTGCACGAGACAGCCGAGGAATTCGCCTTCATCCTGTGGCAGATGGGAGTGGAGGCATGAGCTCCTCCAGCTTCACGATGAGCTTCACCGCCGCCCCGGAAGACATCGACATCAACGGCCACGTCAACAACGCGGTCTGGGTGCGCTGGATGGAGGAGGTTGCCACTACGCACTGGAACAGCATTGCGGACGAGGCGCACCGCGAGGCCTATGCCTGGTTCGTCACCCGGCACGAGATCGATTACCGCGGCAATATCGTGGAAGGCGAGACGACCGAAGCGACCACCGAGATCGGCAAGGCGCCCACCGGCGCGCGGTTCGAGCGGCGCACCACCTTCCGCAATGCCGAGGGCAAGCCCATCGTCCGCGCCGTCACGAGCTGGGCCATGATCGACCGGTCCACCGGCAAGATCATGCGCGTGCCCAAGGATGTCGCGGCGCAGTTCGTGCCCAAGGCCTGAGCCAGCGCGCTGCAAGACCTTAACGCGCCGCCATTGACTTTGTGCGGTGCAGCATCCACATGGGCCGCGAGCCGGGCCTTTCGATAGGGCAGCGTGAATGGGCGGACCTTCCGCCGCAGCCCCCACCCGGCATCCCTGACAGAGCCTCCCTTGTCACGCGGGTCGTTCACGAACCCGCCACTCGTGCGCCATTTCGGCTGCGCGGGACGGCTTTGCACATGAGTACATATCAGACATGAAATTCAACGAACTCGGACTTTCAAAGTCCATCCAGCAGGCGCTCGCCCACAAGGGTTACGACACGCCTACGCCGATCCAGGCCCAGTCCATCCCGCTGCTGCTGAAGGGTGAAGACCTCCTCGGCATCGCGCAGACCGGCACCGGCAAGACGGCGGCCTTCATGCTGCCCAGCATCCAGCACTTGGCGCAGGACGACCGCGAGCCCAGCCCGCGCTCCTGCCGCAAGCTGGTGCTTGCTCCCACACGCGAACTGGTCGGCCAGATTGCCGCCAATGCGCGCGAATACGGGGCGCTTTCCGCACTGCGCGTCGCCAGCATCGTGGGCGGCACCTCGGTCAACAAGGACAAGCAGAAGCTGGCCCGCGGCGTCGACATTCTCGTCGCCACGCCCGGCCGGCTGGAAGACCTCATCAGCCAGAAGGCGCTGAAGCTGGACAGCACGCAGATCCTGGTGCTGGACGAAGCGGACCAGATGCTGGACCTCGGCTTCATCCATGCGCTGAAGCGCATCGTGGCGCTGCTGCCGAAGGACCGCCAGACGCTGCTGTTCTCCGCCACCATGCCCAAGGCGATCAAGCAGCTGGCCAGCCAGTACCTGACCAATCCGAAGCAGGTTTCCGTCGCCCCCGCTGCCACCACGGCGGAGCGGGTGGACCAGTTCGTCTGCTTCCTGAACCAGGGTGAAAAGCAGGCGCTGCTGACCCTTTCCATCCGCAAGGGCATGGAAAGCGGCGAAATGGACCGCGTGCTGGTGTTCACCCGCACGAAGCACGGCGCTGACCGCGTAGTGAAGAAGCTCGGCCGCATGGGGATCGAGGCGAATGCCATCCACGGCAACAAGTCGCAGCCCCAGCGCGAGCGCAGCCTCGCCGCCTTCCGCAGCGGCAAGGTGCCGATCCTGGTGGCGACAGACATCGCCGCGCGCGGGATCGACATTCCAGGCGTGTCGCACGTCTTCAATTTCGAGCTGCCCAATGTGCCAGAACAATATGTCCACCGCATCGGCCGCACCGCGCGTGCCGGCGCATCGGGCGTGGCGATTGCCTTCTGCGCCCCGGACGAGCGCGATTACCTGCGCGACATCCAGAAGCTGACCGGCATCACGCTGGGCAAGGTCCCGCTGCCTTCAGGCTTCCGCGAGGCGGTCGACGCAGTGGAGGCCAGCGCCACGGCGCCCTTCCGACAGGAAGACGGCAACCGCCCCGAACACAACCGCCCGCTCGGCCGCAAGCCGAAGCCCAGCGCCAAGCCCAAACCCCGGCACAACCGCCGCGGACCGGGCGGCGCCCAGGGACAGGCTGGTGGACAGGGCGGCGGCCAGGGTAGCCAGGGCGGCGGCAACCGCAACCGCCGCCGCAAGCAGCGCGACACCGCAGGCTGACGCCTTACCGCATCTGCGCGAACCACAACTCGTGCCTTAAGATGAAAAGCCCCGCTGGAAGGCGGGGCTTTTTCGTATGCGCATTGTTGTGGCTCGCCCAAGGCTTCAGAAAGAGCCTGCTTACGCGAATGTTCGCGTCGGCCTCACGAAGCAGAAGCGAAGGCGTCTCGGATATCATCGTGCGATATCCGGATCATTTTTGACCTTGATTTGACGATATCGTAACCCGGAGCGTCGAACCTGATACAGATGTCGCGCCCGTCTGACTCTATGTCGTAGCTCTCTCGGGCATCTGCACTTCGACTGTACTTGATATCCGGCATTCTATGCCGCGGGACGATATAGACATTGTAGTGGAACTTGCCGTCCGGTGCTCGCTCCAGAGCTTTCGCCGAACTTGGTACTTCTAAGTCGGCATCGCCACTGCTGAACGGTCCAAATGTCGTCAAGAAATAGGGGTCAGAGAACGGGCAAAAGTCTGCATGTGCGTAAACGCTGGCGATGTGATCTGCGATCGCAGTGAGGTTCGTTTCAGAGGAAAGCGCAACCTTCACGTAACGACCATAGTTTGGAGCGCGAACGCCCTCAGGCTTGGGCGCATTCTCGGTCACTGTTAAAGCCTCAACTTCGTAAGTGCCGAGCGGCTGACCACAGGAGGCTAAAGCTATCGAAGCTCCGGCGGTCAGAACGAGTTTCGTCCTCTTCACGGTTTCAGAGGATTCTTCTTGATGCCGGTATAATCTGCAATTGGCGATCATGTTTTCACAACGGATTCCCGTCCCGGTCGCGGAAGATTTCGCGACGGCCGACGTGGTTGGCCGGGCCGACGAGGCCTTCGCCTTCCATGCGTTCGATCCATTTGGCGGCGGTGTTGTAGCCTACGCCCATCTGGCGTTGCAGCCAGCTGCCGGACGCTTTCTGGTTCTCGATCACGATCTGGCAGGCCTGGCGGTATTTGCGCTCCTCGGGATTGTCCGAGGCGGTCAGCTCGTCCTCGAAGCCGAAGCCGCCGTCTTCCGGCTCCTCGGTCACGCTGTCGACGTAAGCGGGCTCTCCCTGGCCGCGCCAGTGGCTGGCGACCGCTTCCACTTCCTCGTCCGACACGAAGGGGCCGTGCACGCGGGTGAGCGCGCCCGATGACGGCTTGAACAGCATGTCGCCCTTGCCCAGCAACTGCTCCGCGCCCTGCTCGCCCAGGATGGTCCGGCTGTCGATCCGGCTGGTGACGTTGAAGCTGATGCGGGTGGGCAAATTGGCCTTGATGACGCCGGTGATGACATCGACGGACGGGCGCTGTGTCGCCATGATCAGGTGGATGCCCGCGGCGCGCGATTTCTGGGAAAGGCGCTGGATAAGCACCTCGATTTCCTTGCCCACGGTCACCATCAGGTCGGCCAGCTCGTCCACGATCAGCACGATCAGCGGCAGTACCTCGTAATCGAGCTGCTCTTCCTCCACCAACGCCTCGCCGGTTTCGGGGTCGAATCCCGTCTGAACTGCGCGTCCCAATGGCTTGCCCTTGGCTGCGGCGGTGGCGATCCGCTCGTTGAAGCCGGAGATGTTGCGCGCGCCGATATCGGACATCATGCGATAGCGGCGTTCCATCTCCTCGACCGCCCATTTGAGTGCGCGCACGGACTTGTGCGGCTCCGTCACCACGGGGCTCAGCAGGTGGGGAATATCGTCATAGCTCTTCAGCTCCAGCACCTTGGGATCGACCAGGATCAGGCGGCACTGGCTGGGATTGAAGCGGTAAAGCAGGCTCAGCAGGATGGCGTTGAGGCCGACCGACTTGCCCGAACCGGTGGTGCCCGCCACCAGCAAGTGCGGCATGGCGGCTAGGTCCGCGACGATGGGCTCGCCGGCAATATCCTTGCCCAGGATGATCGGCAGCGCGCCCTTGTGGCCCTGGAAGGCTTCGGACGCGGCCAGTTCCTTGAAACTGACCATCTGCCGATCTTTGTTGGGCAGTTCGATGCCCATCACCGTCTTGCCCGGAATGGGGCTGACGCGCGCGGAGATGGCGGACATGTTGCGCGCAATATCCTCGGCCAGGCCGATGACGCGGCTGGCCTTGATGCCGGGCGCGGGCTCCAGCTCGTACATCGTCACCACCGGGCCGGTGCGCACGGCGGTGATCTCGCCCTTCACATTGAAATCGTCGAGCACGTTTTCCAGCAGGCGGGCGTTGGATTGCAGCGCCGCCTTGTCCAGCACCGGGCGGTTGTCCGGCGGGGCATCTTCCAGCAGGTCGATGCTGGGCAGTTCGTAATCCGCGAACATGTCCTTCTGCGCGGTCTTGCTGGGCTTTGCTGGGCGCGGCGGGACGGAGGGATCGGCAATTTCGGGGGCGCGGCGGGGCCTTGCCTCCTCCTCGCCGTCCTGCGGTTCCTCGATCCGCGGCGCGGCGCGTGCGGGCTTTTCCTTCTGCGGCTTGAAGGGGTTTTCCGGCCCGCGCAGGCTGGGCATGCGGCTAAGCCATTGCGGGCGGGTGAGCAGCGCATCCCAATCCAGCATGAAGACCTTGCCCGCCAGGCTGACCCCGGCAAAGGCGGCGACCAGCCCTGCCACCAGCAGCGCCCAGAATTGCGCGCCATCGGGCAGCAGCCCGGCTACGCCTTCCAGCGCGCCTGCACCCAGCAGGCCGCCGATGCCGCCCCATCCGGCGGGGCGGTTGGTGGTGGCCGGATCGAATGCCAGCGACAGCGCCGTGCCGATCAGCACGATGGCCAGCACCAGCCACCCGACGGTGCGCCACCACTTGCTGCCGTGCAGCGTCACCTCGTCACCGGCATCGCGCCACAGCTTCATCCCGAAGGCGTAGAACAGCGGCAGCAGCAGGAAGGCCGGCCAGCCGAACAGGAAATAGGCGCGCTCCGATGCCCAGGCACCGGGGCGACCCATCCAGTTGGCGACCACTTCGCCCGCGGCGGTGGAGGGGCTGGGATCGGCCTCGGAATAGCTCAGCAGCGACAGGGCGAGGAAGGCGACGCCCGCAAACAGCACCACCGCACCCACCAGCTGCATGGCGCGCCGGGCGGAGCGGCGGAAGGCCGCTTTCCAGTCCACCGCACCCTTGCGCTGCGTGGCGACGCGTGTTGCCATCGTCCGTGTAATCCTCGTCCAAAGTCCCGAATTGGCACCATCGGCCCTCGCGGACTCGCCGTCAAGAATCCGTGTCGCCGGACAGGCCGTCGATCGCGGCCCAGCGCGGCCATTGCAGTCGGCGCGCGCTGGCCGGCGTCATCCCGCCCAGCGCAATGACCGGCATGGCGGCATGGGCGGCCAGCCTGCGGAAGCGCATCGGGCCCAGCACATCTGCGCCGGGATGGGACTGCGTGGCGAAGACCGGCGAGATCAGCACGGCATCGGCGTGCATGCGGTTGGCCTGCGCGACCTCCGCCATGTCATGCGCGGTGGCAAGCGTGAGGAGGTCGCGTGTGGGATAGAGGCTGCGCGGCGCGCCATAGATGCCGTCGGCGCCCCATTCGCGCGCGGTCAGGGCGCTGTCCGCCAGCACGACCCAGTGGCCCCGCCTGCGAGCGATAGCGGCAAGCTGGCGGAAACGGGCGAGGCGCTGCTGCGGCGGCAGGTGGTAATGTCGGTAGATGAAGCCGCCCCCCTCCGGCAGGCGCTCCAGCGCGCGCTCCAGTACGGTGTCGTTGCGCTGATCGGACAGCAGCCAGCGCGGGGGCAGGAAGCGGCTTTGGGGATGGCGCAGCGGCATGGGCAGGCTATAGCGCGCGGCGATGGAACATCCAGACACACCCTTGCAGGCGATCGAGGCGCGCATCGCCAAAGCATGCAAGATCGCCCGCCGCGAAACCGGCAGCGTGGAACTGATTGCGATCAGCAAGACGCATGGTTCCGACGCCATCCTGCCCCTGCTGGAGCAGGGTCATCGCAGCTTCGGCGAGAACCGCGTGCAGGAGGCGCTGGACAAATGGCCAGCCCTGCGCGAGCGATTTCCCGATACGAAGCTGCACATGGTCGGCCAGTTGCAGAGCAACAAGGCGGGCGATGCCGTGGCGCTGTTCGATGCGATCCACTCGCTCGACCGCGCAAGCCTGCTGAAGGCGCTGGCCAAGGAGATGGACCGGCAGGACCGGCGCGTGCCGTGCTTCGTGCAGGTCGACATCGGCGAGGAACCGCAGAAGGGTGGCTGCCCCGTGGCGGAGCTGCCCGCTTTCCTGGCCAAGGTGCGCGATGCGGACATTCCGCTCGCCGGCCTGATGGCCGTGCCGCCCGCCGATATCGAGCCCGCACCCTTCTTTGCCTTCCTCGCCAAGCTGGCGCGGGACAATGGCGTGCCCGAAGAACCCTTGGGCCTCAGCATGGGCATGAGCGGCGATTTCGAAACCGCGATCATGACCGGCGCCACGCATATCCGCGTGGGCAGCGCACTGTTCGGTGCGCGCGGATAGGGGCAGGCCGCTCTCGCAGCCCGCCCCAGTTTCCCACGATCAGCCAAGAGCCTTGCGGAAGACGACCTTGTCGTCGCCCGCTTCGTAATAGTCGCGAATGCGGGCCTCCCGCTCGTACCCCAGCATGTCGTAGAAGCCGCGCGTGCGCTCGAATTCCGGCTTGCCGCTGGTTTCGACCAGCAGGATGCGCCCGCCGCCGCTGGCCAGGTCGGCCTCGATATGCTGCATCAGCCGTGCGCCGATGCCTGCGCCATGCCGCGCCGGGTCGACGCAGATAAGCAGCGTGTTCCATGCCCCATCGGTCATGGCTTCTGGCACCGTGTAAGCCACCCCGGAAAGCTGCCCGTCATCGAAGACGATCCAGCGATGCGCCTCCGCTTCGCCTTCAAAAAATGGCGCCGTCATGTCGGGCAGCATTTCGGATGGAAACATCTGGTTGGCATCGACCAGTTCGCCAATGCGGGGCAGGTCTTCGCGCGTCATCGCGCGGATGGAAGCCGTGTCGTTCATGTCATGATACTCGTGAATTGAGATTACAGCGAACCGCTCGCCAACCGGGCCATGCCGGTGGCGGGGTTTTGGATCTTGCCGGGCCGCATCACCGATGCAGGCCGGTCCTTATTCACGCGGTAGCGTTCAAAAAATCTCCATCCGTCCCTCGTGGGACGCGGGATAAGTGACGCAATTTGGTCAGTAACGCAAGCGAGCAGGTCAGGCGGCGACCAGCACGCCGCGGTATTCCGCCTCCTCCAGCGCGCGGCCTGCACCTCTCGCGACGCAGTTGAGCGGGTCGTCGGCAACGATGACCGGCAGGCCGGTCGCTTCGCTCAGGACCTTGTCCAGCCCAGTAAGCAGCGAGCTGCCGCCGGTCATGACAATGCCGCCCTCGATGATGTCGGCGGCGATTTCCGGCGCGGTCATCTCCAGCGCCTGGCGCACCGTGTGCACGATCTGGCCGACAGGTTCGGACAGCGCCTCGACAATCTCCGACTGGGCGATGGCGGTTTCGGTGGGCACGCCGCGCACCACGTCGCGCCCGCGCACCTTCATGGCGATGGTCCCGCCCTCGTCCGTGCAGGTCGCCGCGCCGATTTGCATCTTCACGCGCTCGGCTGTCATTTCCCCAATCACGAGGTTGTGGTCGCGCCGGATATGCGCGGCGATGGCCTCGTCCATCCGGTCGCCGCCGATGCGGGCGGACAGCGTTACGGCGAGACCGCCCACCGACAGCACGCCGACTTCCGTGGAGCCGCCGCCGATATCGACCACCATGCTGCCCGTCGGCTGCGTCACGGGCAAATCTGCGCCGATGGCTGCGGCCATCGGCTCGTCTATCAGATAGACCTTGCGCGCGCCGGCGTTGCTGGCCGCATCGCGGATCGCGCGGCGTTCCACGCTGGTGGAGCCGCTGGGCACGCAGAGCACCACTTCGGGGCTGCCGCGACCGCGTGACCCGGCCTCCAGCTTGGCCTTGGCCATGAAGTGCTTGAGCATTTCCTCCGCCACTTCGAGGTCGGCGATGACCCCGTGGCGAAGCGGACGGATCGTCTCCACATTGTCAGGCGTGCGGCCCATCATCAGCTTGGCATCGTCACCCACGGCGCGCACGCCCTTGATGCCATTGACGCTTTCCAGCGTCACGACAGATGGTTCGGCCAGCACGATGCCGCTGCCGCGAAACCAGACAACGGTGTTTGCCGTGCCCAAATCGATTGCCATGTCCGCCGAAGCGAATGGCAGGAAATCCATAAAGCCCATCGGGTTTGCGACCCCTCCAGCCCCCTTATGTCCCGTCTTGCGCAGCGCCCATCCCCTGACGGTGCGGAAAGGCCTGCGATGGACCAGCAAACTGTCGCGCAGATGAACGGGCCGGGCGCGTGCCGCTGGGCTGCGCCGAGTGGAGCCGCAAAGCGGGCAGGGCGCAGCAAGGGTGGCGCTCAGGCGGCCTCGGTCTCCGCCTGTCGCTGGTCGCTGGCGGCGTCCAGCAAGGCGACCTCGATGGCGCGCAGCCGGTCCGCCGCAGTCACTTTCTGGCCCGTGAGGTCGGTGACGTAGAATGTGTCGACCGCGCGCTCCCCATAATGGGTGATGTGGGCGGACGTGACCATCAAATTCGCCTCGAACAGGGCGCGGGCGAGCCGGTTGAGCAGCGCCGGGCGGTCGCGCGCGCTGACTTCGATCACGGTGAAGCGGCCGCTGGCCTTATTGTCGAAGAAGACGCGCGGGCGGACATCGAAGCTGGCGGCGCGGGTGCGGGGCAGGGGCCGGGCGGCCAGCTGCGGGACCAGCTCGATGCGATTGGCCAGCGCATCGCGGATGCTCTTTTCCAGCCGCTCTATCTGCGGATCTTCGCTGAAGGGCTGGCCGAGCGGATCCTGCACCAGGAAATTGTCCACCGCGCGGCCGCTGCGTGTCGTGTGGATGCGCGCATCAATGATGTTGCCGCCCGCCAGGTGGATCGCCCCGGCAATGCGGAAGAAGAGGCCCGGGTGGTCGCTGGCGATGACGGTGACCAGCGTGGCGCCGCGCGCGGGGTAGTATTCGGCATGGATCGACAGGTCGTGATCCATGTCCGTCGCGGCGGCGTAATGCACCAGGTTCAGCGCGACGATATCCTCCGGCTCCGCGATCCAGTAGGCATCGTCGAATGTGTCGGACAGGCGATCCAGCACATCGGCCTTGTCGCCCAGCGCGCCGCGGACCTTGTCCTTCTTCATGGCCACGATATCGCTGCGATGGCGGCGCTTGTGGCCCAGCCGCAGGCGCTCCTCCGTCAGCTCGTAAAGATCGCCGATCAGCTGGCGCTTCCAGCCGTTCCACACGCCCGGACCCACGGCGCGGATGTCCACGATGGTCAGCACGGTCAGCTGGCGCAGCCGCTCCAGCCCCTGCACCTGTTCCACGAAATCGGTGATGGTCTTGGGGTCGGCCAGGTCGCGCTTGAAGGCCGTCGCGCTCATCAGCAGGTGCTGGCGCACCAGCCAGCTGACCAGCTCCGTCTCGTCGTCGCTCAGGCCGAAACGCGGGCACAGTGTCAGCGCAATCTCCGCGCCCAGCACCGAGTGGTCGCCGCCCCGGCCCTTCGCGATATCGTGCAGCAGCGTGGCGACATATAGCGCGCGGCGGCTGTCCAGCTGCGGGATCAGCTCGCTGGCAATGGGGTGGTCGCCCTTCAGCTCCCCCCGCTCGATCTGGGCAAGCAGGCCGATGGCTCGGATGGTGTGCTCGTCGACCGTGTAGTGGTGGTACATGTCGAACTGCATCTGCGCGCCGACCTTGCCGAAATCGGGCACGAAGCGGCCGAAAATGCCCGCCTCGTTCATCCAGCGCAGCGCTGTCTCCGCCTGCACGCGGCCGGTCAGCAGCTTCAGGAACAGGGCGTTGGCGCGGGGATCGTGCCGCACGTCATGGTCGATGCATTTCTGGTCGCGCGTGGCGGTGCGCATGGTGTCGGGGTGGATTTCCAGCCCGTGTTCCTCGGCCAGCTGGAAGATTTCCAGCAGGCGGACGGGATCCTGGCGGAACCAGTCATCCTTGTCCGGCGCGGCGATCTTGCCGCCGAACACGCGGTAGCCACTGAGGATTCGCGCCTTCTGCCGGAAGCCTGCCAGCAGGCCGCGCGCCTTGCGCTGCGCCATGGCCTGGTCGTCCAGCTGGGCCAGGAACACGCCGGTCAGGCTGCCAACGTGGCGGGCCTGGATGAAGTAGTACTGCATGAAGCGCTCGACCGCGCTCTTGCCGGTCCGCTCGGCGAAATTCATCCGCCTGGCCACTTCGCGTTGCAGGTCGAATGTCAGGCGGTCTTCCGGGCGGCCGGTGATGTGATGCAGGTGGGCGCGCACGGCCAGCAGGAAGCTCTCGGCACGGCGGAAGGTGCGGTATTCGCGCGTGGTCAGCAGGCCCGCGTCCACAAGCTGAGCGGCGCTCTGCACGCGGTGCATGTACTTGCCGATCCAGTACAGCGCGTGGAGGTCGCGCAGCCCGCCCTTACCGTCCTTCACATTGGGTTCGACGACATAGCGGCTGTCGCCCATCCGCTTGTGCCGCGCGTTGCGCTCCTCCAGCTTCTCGGCAACGAACTGCGCTTCGGTTCCCTTGACCACTTCGGCCCAGAACCGCCTCGCGCCCTCGTCGTAGACATCCTGATCACCCCACAGGAAACGGCTTTCCAGCATGGCGGTGCGGATGGTGACATCGCTCTTCGCCATGCGGACCGTGTCTTCGATGCTGCGGCTGGACTGGCCGACCTTCAGGCCTAGGTCCCACAGGTAATACAGCATCGCCTCGATCACCTGCTCGCACCAGGGCGTGGGCTTGCCCGGCGTGACGAAGGCGATGTCCACGTCGGAATGCGGCGCCATCTCCGCACGGCCGTATCCGCCCACGGCGACCAGTGCGATCCGCTCCCCGGTGGAGCGGTTGCCGCCGGGGTACAGGTCCGTGACGACATGATCATACAGCGTGCGGATGACCTGGTCCGTCAGGAAGGCATGGCCCGCCGCGCTTTCGTGCCCCGCACTGGGCTTCTCCGAGAGCCGTTTTTCAAGCTCCGCCCGGCCAGCTGCCATGGACTCCTTGGCCGCATCGACAATTCCCATGCGATTGGCCTGCGCGCCGCCATCCGCTGCCAGCGCGGCGATGCGCTCGGCCAGCGCGCGGCGGTCAATGATGGCGCGGCGCCTGGGGATTTTCACGCTGTTCACGCCAACCTACATAGGTTGCGCCTTCCGTTCGGCCAAGCTTTCTGGCAGGGCGAGCGCGTTTGAAGCGAGGGATCCCAGCCGCAGATGTTAGAGCCAATCGTCGCCAGCGCCTATGCGCCGATCCAGTGGACCGACCTGGGCCTGAAGGAAGGGATCGACCTCGGCTTCTTCACGCTGCGCTATTACTCGCTCGCATATCTCGCGGGGCTGGTGCTGGCTTATGTGCACCTGCTGAAGATGATCAAGGCGCCCGGCGCCCCGCTGGCGAAGGTCCATGCGGAAGACCTGTTCTTTTACTGCACGCTGGGCGTGATCCTGGGCGGCCGCTTCGGATACGCGCTGTTCTACAAGCCGGAACTGTTCACCGGCTGGAGCGGTGACGGCCTCGTGAAGTGGGAATTGCTGCGCCTGTGGGACGGCGGCATGAGCTTCCATGGCGGTGTGATCGGCGTGGTGCTGGCCATCGTCTGGGTCACGCGGCGCAATGACCTGAAATTCCTGCGCGTGTGCGATTATATCGCGGTCAACGTGCCCTTCGGCATGCTGTTCGGACGGCTGGCCAATTTCGTAAATGGCGAGCTATGGGGCCGCCCTGCCGGCCCCGACGTGCCATGGGCCATGGTGTTCCCCGATGGCGGCCCGGTCGCGCGCCACCCCAGCCAGCTTTACCAAGCCAGCATGGAAGGCCTGCTGCTGATGCTGGTGATGCTGGGCCTGTTCTGGCTGACACGCGCACGCTTCCGCCCCGGCCTGCTGGTTGGCGCTTTCACCGCTGGCATGGGCACGGCCCGCTTCATCGGCGAGTTTTTCCGCCAGCCCGATGCGCACCTGACCGAATTTGCGGAGCGCAGCGGGCTCAGCATGGGGCAGTGGCTGTCGCTGCCGATGATCGTGCTGGGCCTTGGCCTCGTGCTCTGGGCAATGAGCCGCCCGGCGCTCGCCAGCGGGACAAAGCCCCGCGCGAAGGAAACCGCACCCGCATGAACGAAGATGCCTCGCTGACGGACATCTTCCGGCGACTGGTCGCCAATACCGGGCCCATCAGCCTGCAGCATTACATGGGCGAAGCGAATGCGCGGTATTACAACGACCGCGACCCGCTGGGCACGGGGGGCGATTTCGTTACCGCGCCCGAAATCAGCCAGATGTTCGGTGAGCTGATCGGGTTGTGGCTGGCCGACATGTGGATCCGCGCCGGGCGGACGGAGCCGGTGCATTACGTGGAACTTGGTCCGGGCAAGGGCACGCTGGCGCGCGATGCGCTGCGGGCGATGAAGCGATACGGCATCGAACCGGTCGTGCATTTCGTGGAAAGCTCCACCGCACTGAAGGAAGTGCAATTGCAGTCCGTGCCCGGCGCGCGCTTCCACGCCGATCTCAGCTTCATCCCGCTGGAAGGGCCGGTGTTGCTGGTCGCCAATGAATTCCTCGACGCGCTGCCCGTTCGCCAGCTGGTGAAGACGCCCGATGGCTGGCGCGAACGGATGGTGGTGTGGGACGAGGCCGATGGCCGCTTCGCCTGCATTGCCGGGGATCGGCCGATGGACGCCGCCGTGCCCGAGGCCCGGCGCGACCAGCCCGATGGCACGCTGCTGGAAACCAGCCCCGGTGCTGCGGCCATCCTTTACGAAGCGGCCGGCCGGCTGGTGAACCAGGGCGGCGCGGCGCTGTTCATCGATTACGGCTACACGGCGCCCCAGGCCGGCTCCACATTGCAGGCCGTGAAGGCGCACCGGAAGGTCGACCCTTTCATGGAGCCGGGCGAGGCAGACCTGACCGCGCTCGTCGATTTCGATGCCGCAGCGCAGGTCGCCCAGTCACGCGGGGCCAAATGGCTCGGCACGGTGACGCAGGGCGAGTTCCTGACCGCGCTGGGTATCGAGGGCCGGGCGGAGGCCCTGTCCAATTTCGCACCGCATCACCGCGAGGCCTTGCTGGCCGCAAAGGACCGGCTGATCGCACCGGACCAGATGGGCGAACTGTTCAAGGTAATGGCATTGGCCGATCCGGACTGGCCGGAAGGCGCAGGCTTCAGCGTGAGCTGACCTGGCCGTTTAGCGCCGCGCGGCTCAGCCGCAGCGTCACTTCCAGCCCGTCTTCGCCGAAGCGGCGCTCCCACTCGCCGTCCAGCTGGCCGCGCACGCTCATGTCCACCAGCCGCGAGCCGAAGCCCTCGTGCTCGGTATCGGGTTTGTGCAGCACGCCGTTCTCGTCCCACCGGATGATGACCGTGTCGCCTTCCTCGCGCAGGGTGATGTCCACGTCGCCCCGCTCCTGCGCCAGTGCGCCGTATTTGGCGGAATTGGTGGCCAGTTCGTGGAAGATCAGCGCCAGCGGCGTGGCGGCGCGCGGCCCGATGGGCACGTCGTCCCCGCTCACCTTCACGCGCGCATGCGTGCCGCCGCCATAGGGGGCGAACAGGTCGGAGAACATGCCCTGCAGAGTGTCCTTCTCATCCGCGATACGGTCCGTCGGGCGGACATATTCATGCGCCCGGCCCAGCGCGCGCAGCGTCTGGATCAGCTCGTCCGCGAAGGGCTTGTGCTCCGGCTGCTTTCGCACGTTGAGCGATATCAGGCCGGTGATGACCGCGAAGATGTTCTTGATCCGGTGGCTCAGTTCCTTGGCCAGCAAGTCGCGGCTTTCCGACAGGGAATGCGCTGCATGGATGTCCGTAATCGTGCCGAACCAGCGCACCACGGCCCCGCTATCGTCCGTGATGGGCACGGCGCGGGTGATCATCCAGCGATAGGCGCCGTCATGGCGCAGCAGCCGGTTCTCGAATTCGAAGGTCGTCCCGTCGCGCAGCGATACCGCCCGTGCCGCTTCCATCTTGGAGAAATCGTCCGGATGCACGCAATTGCGCGCTGCCAGCTGCGGATCGAAATCGGTCCGCCCGGTATATTCGAACCAGCGCCGATTCATGAAGGTGACTGTGCCGTCAGGCTTCGCCGTCCAAGCGATGTCGGGGATGGAATCGGCCAGGTCGCGGAAGCGCGCATCGCGCTCCTCCAGTTCGGCATCGACGGCGATCGCGGTGCGCCTGCGCTCCAGCCGGCCCATGACGGCCTGCGCCATTACGGCCACGCCCTTGCGCTGCAGCGGGTCCAGCCCGCCGGGCCGCGCGTCAGGTGATACCAGGCACAGCGCACCCAGCGGCGCGCCCTCGCCGGAAATCAGCGGCTGGCCGTGGTAGAAGCGCACATGCGGCGCGCCGGTGACCAGCGGATTGTCGGCAAAGCGCGGGTCTTCGCGCGCGTCTTCCACCGTCATGCCGCGGCCGATCAGCATGGCATGGGCGCAGAAAGACAATTCGCGCGGCGTCTCGCGGTCTTCCAGCCCTTCGCGGGCGATGAAGACCTGACGCTCTTCGTCCACCAGCGTGACGAGCGCGGTGGGCACGCCGGCCATCTCGGCGGCATAGCGCACGATCGCCTGCAGCTCCGGATCGTCGACGAAAGCCTCGGCATCGAAGCTGCGCAGAACGCCCATGCGCGCATCCTCGCCGCAGAACTCGGGCGCGGGCTCGGCATCGGTGGGCCAGGAGAGGTGGACAGGATTCTTCATCGCGACGCGATGGCTCAATAGCCCACAAGTGCGGATCATGGCGAATGCAAAATCCTGCGCCCCGGGATACTTCCATTTGCAACCGGTTTGCGCGTGGCGCGCCCCCTGCTATGCGCGCTGTCGAACCCAACAGGAGCTTCCATGCGCGCGACCCCCGATTTCGACTTTGGCCTGAGTGACGAAGCGCGCATGCTGCGCGAAACGGTCGGCCGCTTCTCCGACGAACAGATCGAGCCGCTGGCCGTCGGGATCGACGCCGATGACCGCTTCCCCCAGGAGCTCTGGCCGCAGATGGGCGAACTCGGCCTGCATGGCATCACCGTTTCCGAAGAGGATGGCGGGCTGGGCCTGGGCTACCTCGAACATGTCATCGCGCTGGAAGAGGTGAGCCGCTCCAGCGCCTCGGTCGGCCTCAGCTACGGCGCGCATTCCAACCTCTGCATCAACCAGATCGCGCGCTGGGGCAACGCCGCGCAGAAGGCGAAATATTTGCCGGGCCTGATCAGCGGCGAGCATGTCGGGAGCCTCGCCATGAGCGAGCCGGGCGCCGGCAGCGATGTCGTGTCGATGAAGCTGAAGGGCGAGAAGGTCGATGGCGGCTGGAAGCTCAATGGCACGAAGTTCTGGATCACCAATGGCCATTATGCCGAGACGCTGGTCGTTTACGCCCGCACGGGCGAGGGATCGCGCGGCATCACCACCTTCCTGATCGAGAAGGGCATGGACGGCTTCGCGCCGGGCCAGAAGGCGGACAAGATGGGCATGCGCGGCAGCCCGACCAGCGAGCTGGTCTTCACAGACTGCTTCGTGCCGGACGAGAACGTGATGGGCGAAGTGGGCGAAGGCGTCGCCGTGCTGATGAGCGGCCTGGATTACGAGCGCGTGGTGCTCGCCGGTATCCAGCTGGGCATCATGCAGGCCTGCCTCGACACGGTGATCCCTTACCTCCGCGAGCGTGAGCAGTTCGGCAAGCCCATCGGCAGCTTCCAGCTGATGCAGGCGAAGGTGGCGGACATGTATGTCGCGCTGCAATCGGCCCGCGCTTACACTTACGCCGTGGCCCGCGCCTGCGACAATGATCGCACGACCCGCTTCGATGCCGCCGGCACGATCCTGCTGGCCAGCGAAAGCGCCTTCCGCGTCGCAGGCGAAAGCGTCCAGGCCCTGGGCGGCGCGGGCTACACCAAGGACTGGCCGGTGGAACGCTACCTGCGCGACGCGAAGCTGCTGGACATCGGCGCAGGCACGAACGAGATCCGCCGCATGCTGATCGGGCGCGAGTTGCTGAAGGATTGATGCCATGACCGCACCCGTCCTCACATCCAAACTCGACCGCGAGGCGCCTGATGCCAAGGCGCGGTTTGCGCATAACAGGAAGCTGGCCGAGGAGCTGCGCGCGCATGTCGCGACTGCGGCCTTGGGCGGCTCCGAGAAGCACCGCGAGCGGCACGTGTCGCGCGGCAAGCTGCTGCCGCGTGAGCGGGTGGAGCGGCTGCTCGATCCCGGCTCGCCTTTCCTCGAAATCGGCCAGCTGGCGGCGCACGATGTCTATGGCACGGACGTGCCGGGCGCAGGCATGATTGCAGGGATTGGGCGCGTGTCAGGCCGGCAGGTGATGATCGCGGCGAACGATCCCACGGTGAAGGGCGGGTCCTATTTCCCGCTGACGGTGAAGAAGCATCTCCGCGCGCAGGAAATTGCCGAGGCAAACCATTTGCCGTGCATCTATCTGGTCGATAGCGGCGGGGCGAACCTGCCCTTCCAGGCCGAGGTCTTCCCGGACCGCGACCATTTCGGGCGCATCTTCTTCAACCAGGCGAACATGTCCGCCAAGCGCATTCCGCAGCTGGCTTGCGTCATGGGCAGCTGCACCGCCGGCGGCGCTTATGTGCCCGCCATGAGCGACGAGAGCGTGATCGTGCGCGAACAGGGCACCATCTTCCTGGCCGGGCCGCCGCTGGTGAAGGCGGCGACGGGCGAGGAAATCAGCGCCGAGGACCTCGGCGGCGGGGACCTGCATGCAAAGAAGTCCGGCGTGGTCGATCACCTTGCCGAGAATGACGAGCATGCCCTCACCATCCTGCGCGATATCGTCAGCCATCTTGGCGCTGGCGACACGGCGAGGGTGGAGCTGCGCGACCCGCGCCCGCCGAAATATGATGCGGAAGACCTCTACGCCATCGTGCCGGAGGATGTGCGCGCGCCGTATGAGGTGCACGAGGTGATTGCCCGGCTAGTGGACGGCAGCGAATTCCAGGAATTCAAGCGCGATTACGGCAGCACGCTGGTGTGCGGTTTCGCGCATATCTGGGGCATGCCGGTGGCGATCCTGGCCAACAACGGCGTGCTCTTCAGCGAGTCTGCCCAGAAGGGCGCGCATTTCATCGAACTTGCCTGCCAGCGCGGCATCCCGCTTCTGTTCTTGCAGAACATCTCCGGCTTCATGGTCGGCGGGAAGTACGAGGCGGAAGGCATCGCCAAGCACGGCGCGAAGCTGGTGACCGCCGTCGCCACCGCGCAGGTCCCCAAGATCACCGTGGTGATCGGCGGCAGCTTCGGCGCAGGCAATTACGGCATGTGCGGCCGCGCCTATTCCCCGCGTTTCCTCTTCACCTGGCCCAATGCCCGCATCAGCGTGATGGGCGGCGAGCAGGCCGCCAGCGTGCTTGCCACCGTGCACCGCGATGCCGACAGGTGGACGGATGAGCAGGCGGAGGAATTCAAGGCCCCTATCCGCGACAAGTACGAGAGCGAGGGCAATCCGTACTACGCCACTGCGCGGCTGTGGGATGACGGGGTGATCGACCCTGTGCAGACGCGCGACGTGCTGGGGCTGGCCTTTGCGGCATGCCTCGAGGCGCCCATCCCCGAAGCCCCGCGCTTCGGCGTTTTCCGGATGTGACCTTGGCGAGGGATACGCTCTTCCTTCTCGAACGCAGTTACACCGGCAGCGACGGCGCGGAATACTTCTGCCGCGATTGCGTGGAGGTGGAGGGCCTGCTCGCGCTCTACCCGGAGCTGGCCGAACGCATGGAGATCGTCCGCGTCCCGTGGGAGCGGCCGCGTACGGCAGTGGTGCAGGCCATCGGACAGGACGAACAGAATTGCCCTGCGCTGGTCCTCGCGGAAGGCGGGTTCGTGAATACGCAGGAGGCGTTGCTGGCTGCGTTGAATGAGCGGCACGGCTTCCCGCAGCGTTCTTCCTGATGGCGGGCAGGCGCATTGCAAGCGGCTTGCGGGCGGCGGCCCGCTCTGCCAGCTTCCCCGCAGGGCAGGGAGAGTGTTAGTGGCGACGCAGGCGACATCACCAAAGGCGGCGCAGTCCAACAAGCTGTGGGGCTATGTCCCCCAGGCGATGGATTACATCCTGTCAGCTGCGTGCCTCGCCATGCTGGGCGCAATGGCGCTGGCGATCTGGCGCGGACAGGACCAGCTGGCGCAGTTGCCGCTGACTTACCCGCTGCACTTCGGTACGCTGGCCATCGCGCTTGCGCTGACGCCTGTCCTGCTGCTGCGGGCCAAGGGCGACAAGGCGCACCGGGTCATGGGCTATGTCTGGATCGCGGCCATGGTCATCACGGCCGTGGACACGTTTTTCATCCGCGACATCAATGACGGCAATTTCAGCCTGATCCACCTTCTCAGCGTGCTGACACTTTTTGTCTGCTGGCGCATTGTTTCCAGTGCGCGGGCGGGCGATCATGTTGCCCATCGCGGCCACGTGCGTGGGATCGTGATCGGGGCCTTGCTCGTTGCAGGGTTCTTCACCTTCATGTTCAACCGGCTTTTTGCAATTTGGATCGCGATGTAACTTGGCGCACGACCGCAAGCCCACCCTGCTCTCGCGCGCGGTCTATGCCTCGCTCCTTGGCCTTTATCGCCGCCGCGGATGGACGGCGGTGGCGCACCGGCCGATCCCGAAGAAGGCCGTGGTGCTGGCCGCACCGCACACGTCAAACTGGGATTTCATCGACTTCCTGGGCCTGACGCACGACCTGGACGTGCGCACCCGCTTCATGGCCAAGCATACGCTTTTCAAGGGCGCGATGGGCCCCTTCATGCGCGATATGGGCGGCATCCCGGTGGACCGCAGCCGCAGCGCCGGCATGGTCGAGCAGATGGCCGAGGAATTCCGCAAGCGGGACGAACTGCTGCTGGTCATCGCGCCGGAGGGCACACGCAGTGCGCCGGGCGACTGGAAGACCGGCTTCTACCGCATTGCGCATGGCGCGGGCGTGCATATCGTGTGCGGCTTTGTTGATCCGGATAAGCGCGAGGGCGGCCTCGGCCCCTCCCTCATGCCCACCGGCGACCTGGAAGCGGACATGGAAACGGCGAAGGCCTTCTATTCCTCGCGCAATATCGTGACGCCGGATTTCGCCGCGCTCGCGGCAAAGCTTGAAGAACGCCGGGGCGAGCGCCAATAGGGTAGGGCGGGCCAGCCGGACGGCCAGCCTGCCAGCACCGTTTCTCGGAGAATATCCCATGCGTCCCGTCATCGCCGCCCTGCCGCTCGCCGCCCTCTCGCTCAGCCTTGCTGCCTGCGGGGAGACCATCAGCGTGGAGGATATCGACGAGGCGGAACTGCAGGCGCAAAAGGCACCGGCGCTCGAAATGGCCGAGGCGGAAAGCATCGCTTCCGAAGAGGATGACTTCATCGGCGCCTATACCCGCACCGATGCCGACGGCGCGACCAGCCAGCTGGTCCTGAATGCCGATGACACATATGAATTTACCGATGCCGACGGATCGCGCCGCAGCGGGCGATTCTCGCGCGAGGATGGCGGGCGCCTGACGATTTCCGCCTTCAGCGGCGGGACCGGTTTCTTCCTGCTGCGCGACGGATCGCTGGTAGAACTCGACGCCATCGACCAGCCGGAAGCGGAAGCGACTGGCGATGTGATCTATGTCCGCGATGCGGCAGAAGACGATGCGCCCGCGGCTGCTCCCGCTGCGGCGGAGACCCCGGAAGCCGGCGCCACGGAAGAGGCCGAGGCCGCCGAAGCCGCCGAATAGGCCCATTTCCCGCGCCTCCTGCAACCTTCGCTGTGCGGGCACGGGACGCTTTGAAAAAATCGCCACTTATGTCCCATTTGGGATATTCAAGCCCGCGCGCCTGATTGGCATCGGCAACCCCGGATCAATTCTGATTAGGGGTCAAAATCCATGCAAACCAAGTTTCTCCGCCGCGCTGCGGCGCTGGGTTCCGTTTCGCTCGTCGCATTGGCGCAGCCTGCCAGTGCTGCGACGGTAACGGCACCGGCAAACCTTACGTACAACAACACCAACTCGCAGACCGCCTGCTGGATTGGCGGGAATTTCTCGCAATTCTACCAGCGCAACGACCAGTTCGGCGCTGACTTCACCGACGTTGTGATCACCGATGCAAATGGCAATGATCTCTCCGGGGTGAAGCAACCGGGCGTGTTCCCCAATGGGGCCAGCGCAATCAATATCGGGGTTCGCGAGCTCTTGATGCCGGCAAACACGCAGGGGACCGGTCCGGTCTACGTCTCGATTTTCGAAACGGATCTCAACACGCGAGGTGCCTTGCTGGCGCAGACCCCGCTCGACCTGAACCAGATGAGTGCTGCAGGCGGAGCTTGCGCGACGCTGGCCACCACGTTCTCCACGCCGGCGGCCAACTTCCCGCCAGTTGCCAATGCTGGTCCCAACGTCGTGGATCGGAACTATGTCTCGAATGCGCCGATCATTCTGGATGGTAGCAATTCGTTCGACCCTGACGGTGACCCGCTGACCTATTCCTGGCGTCAGATCCAGGGTCCGACCGGGGGTGTGACCCTTTCCAATACCAGTCAGGCGCAGGCCACTTTCCAAGTCAGCGGGATTTCCGCACCTAGGCAGTATCGGTTTGAGCTGACCGTCAGCGATGGGACCGCGACGGACACTTCCGTCATGACGATCAATCTCAGTCCCGCGGCGGCAAACAATCCGCCGGTCGCAGATGCAGGTGCGGACCGTACTGCCTCCGCAAACTCGTCCGTAACCATCGATGCTTCGGGTTCGACCGACAGCGACGGCACGATCGTCGGCTATTCCTGGCGCCAGGTCAGCGGCACTTCCACATCCATCAGCAACCCCTCGTCTGCGCAGGCAACCGTTTCGACCCCGCCTGCCAGCGGCAGCCCGCAGGCCTTGGTTTACGAAGTAACCGTCACCGATGATGACGGCGCAACGAGCACGGACCAGGTTACGATCACGATCCCGGCCGCAGTGGTCAATATCGCGCCCGATGCCGTGACGGGCGCGGACCGGATCATCGATGCCGGCGACCGGATCGTGCTCGATGCCAGCGGCTCCAGCGACCCGGATGGAACGGTGACCGGCTATGCATGGACGCAGGTGAGCGGACCCAGCGTTACCCTGTCCAATCCGGCCAGCGTGCGGGCCAGCTTTATCGCGCCTGCCGCAATGGCCAGTGCACAGACGCTCGTCTTCGAAGTCGAAGTCACCGACAATGCCGGGGCGACCGACACCGACACGGTCACGCTGACCATCGCGGCCAATGCCGCGCCTACGGCAGCGGCTGGTGCGGACCGGCGGGTGGAGGGCGGCACGTCCGTCACGCTCGATGGCTCGGCCTCCAGCGATCCGGAAGGGGACACGCTGACGTACAGCTGGGTCCAGACAGGCGGCACGTCCGTCAACCTGTCGAATGCCAATGCCGCGCAGGCCACCTTCACCGCGCCGCTCGGCACGCCGGTGGACCAGGACCTGACCTTCGAGCTGACGGTCAGCGACGGGATTTCCAGCGTCACGGATACGGTGGTCATCACGGTGGAGCCGAACACCGCACCGGTCGCGAATGCGGGCGCGGATCAGGGGCCGATCGACAGCGGGCAGACTGTCACGCTGAACGGTTCCGGCTCCAGCGACCCGGACGGTGACACGCTGACGTATCGCTGGGTGCAGACCGGCGGGCCGAGCGTCACGCTCAGCAGCAGCACGGCAACCTCGCCCACCTTCACCGCGCCCAATGTCACCGGCACACAGCCGCTGACTTTCCAGTTGATCGTCAACGATGGCCAGGTCGACAGTCCGGCGGACACGGTGACCATCACGGTGCAGGCGCTGGGCAACATCACCATCCGCCAGCGGATCGTGGGGCCCGATACGCAGGTGGGATACACCACCAATGTCCCGGGCCTCGCCAGCTCCGTCACCACCAGCAATGGCATGGCGACGGCAAGTGCGACCGGCGTGTCCAGCGGCAGCTACACCTTTTCCGTCGCAGACCTGCGGGCGCAGGGCTATGCCCTGACGGCGCTCAGCTGCAACGACACGGACAGCGCGGTGAACTTCGCGCAGGGCAGCATCGCGCTGGAGCTTTCGCCCAGTGAAGACCTGGTCTGCACGGTGGAGCTGTCCGACACGCGCGGCGCTGCGCAGGAGGCGATTGGCGAGTTCCTGGGCGGGCGTAATGCCCTGCTGCTGGCCGGCCAGCCCGACAGCATGCGCCGGCTGGACCGGGTGCGCGGCGTAACGCCGGGCGGCGGCAGCGCCAGCCTTGGCGGCGTGCCCATTCCGGGCAGCGGCAAGCTGCCGGTGGACATGCGCCTGACGGGCGGTGACCTGCGCGTCTCCAGCAGCCTGGCCATGGCCAGCGCCGCGCTTGGCCTGGCGGACAATGGCGCGGGCCGGTTCGATGTCTGGATCGAAGGACAGATCAGCGATGTCACCATCGGGCGGAACAAGGGCAGCTTCGCGGTCGGCTTCGTCGGCGCGGATTACCTGCTGACGGACAGCCTGCTGGTCGGCGCCATGTTCCAGTACGACCGGTTCGACAATGACAGCGATGCGCTGTTCGCCGGCATGGCGGAAGGCGATGGCTGGATGGCCGGGCCGTACGTGACGGCGCGCCTGGGCGAGCGGTTCTTCGTGGATGCGCGCGTCGCTTACGGCCAGTCGGATAACTCGGTTTCTCCGCTCGGCACCAATGTCGATGGGTTCGAGACCGAGCGCCTGTTCTTCGACTTCGCGGCGACGGGCGAGATCCCGCTGGGCGACGGCCTGATGTTCTCTCCCGAAGCAGGCGTGCGCTATCTCAGCGAGGATGTCGGCAGCTACACCGACAGCCGCGGCGTGGTGATCCCGGACTTCACCGTGGACCAGGGCGAGGCGAGCCTGCGCCCGCGCATCGCCTACACCACCATGTCCGATAGCGGCTGGAGCCTTGCGCCCTATGCCGAGTTCGAGGGAATCCTGACCTTCGGCGCGGACCGCTTCAGTCCGGTCGAGAACGGCCTTCGCGGCAAGGTGGCAGCCGGTGTGAACACCGCCTCTCCCGAGGGCGTGCGGATCGGTATTGCCGGTTTCTACGATGGCATCGGCGAGGCGCGGCTGGAGCAGTTCGGCGGACGGATCGCCGTATCCTTCAGCTTCTGAGCCGACGGGTCAGCAAACAGGAAGGGGCCGGATCGCATAAGCGGTCCGGCCCCTTTCCTTTTCCTGCGATGCCGCATCAAACGTCGAGATTGGCGACGTTGAGGGCGTTTTCCTGGATGAATTCGCGGCGCGGTTCCACCACGTCGCCCATCAGGCGGGTGAAGATCTCGTCCGTCACGTCGGCGTCTTCCACCTTCACCTGCAGCAGGGCGCGGTTGTCCGGGTCCAGCGTGGTCTCCCACAGCTGCTCGGCATTCATCTCGCCCAGCCCCTTGTAGCGCTGCACGGACAGGCCCTTGCGGCCGGCGGCCAGCACGGCGTCGAGCAATTGCGTGGGGCGGGTGATCGAATCCCTGGTCACCAGCGCCGGGCTCTCGGCATCGGTCTGGTCCGGATTGTCCTCCACCGGCTGCGCTTCGCCGGTGGCCTGGCGGACCAGTTCGCTCGGCTGCGCATAGGCTTCGGCATGCTTTGCGGCGAGGCCGTGCAGCTTGCGCGCCTCGGCGCTTTCGAGGAAGCGGGCCTCGATCTCGTGCACATCGGTCACGCCGCGCCACAGGCGGTCGAAACGGGCAGCGCCGTCTTCGCGCAGGCTGGAGGACCACTTGGCTTCGGGATCGCCGCGACCCAGCCGCTCGGCCGCCAGCGCCAGCGCCTTGCGGCGCTGCTCGGGGGACAGGGCGGGGTCGAGTGCGCCCGACAGCGCCAGCTGCTCCACGATGCCGCTGTCATACTTGCCGGGGATGAAGGCGAGCAAATTGCGCATGCGCAGCGCGTGTTCGACCAGCGAGCGCAGGTCTTCGCCGGAACGCGAACCCTCGGTCGTTTCCAGCACCCGGCCACTGAGGCCACCGTCGACCAAATAGCGGTCGAGCGCGCCCTGGTCCTTAAGGTAAACCTCGCTGCGGCCCTTGGCGACTTTGAACAGCGGCGGCTGGGCGATGTAGAGGTGCCCGGCCTTCACGATTTCCGGCATCTGCCGGTGGAAGAAGGTCAGCAGCAGCGTGCGGATATGCGCGCCATCTACGTCGGCGTCCGTCATGATCACGATCTTGTGATAGCGCAGCTTGTCGAGCGTGAATTCGTCGCGCAGGCCGGTGCCCATCGCCTGGATCAGCGTGCCCACTTCCTTGGAGCTGATGATCCGGTCGAAGCGGGCGCGTTCCACATTCAGGATCTTGCCCTTCAGCGGCAGGATGGCCTGCGTCTTGCGGTCGCGGCCCTGCTTCGCGCTGCCGCCTGCGGAATCGCCCTCCACCAGGAACAGTTCGGATTTCGCCGGGTCGCGTTCCTGGCAATCGGCCAGCTTGCCGGGGAGGCTGGCCACGCTCATGGCGCCCTTGCGGCTCATTTCGCGGGCGCGGCGTGCAGCCTCGCGCGCGGCGGCGGCGTCGATGATCTTCTGGATGATGGACTTCGCATCGGCCGGGTTCTCTTCCAGCCACTCGGTCATCTTCTCGCCCATCAGGCTTTCCAGCGGCTGGCGCACTTCGCTGCTGACCAGCTTGTCCTTCGTCTGGCTGCCGAACTTGGGATCGGGCAGCTTGACGGACACAATGGCAGTCAGGCCTTCGCGCATGTCCTCGCCGCTCAGCGAGACCTTTTCCTTCTTCAGCAGGCCGGCACTGGTCGCATAGTTGTTCAGCGTGCGCGTCAGCGCGCTGCGGAATGCGGCCAGGTGCGTGCCGCCATCGCGCTGCGGGATGTTATTGGTGAAGCACAGGACGTTCTCGTAATAGCTGTCGTTCCACTGCAGCGCGACGTCGATGCCGATGCCTTCCTTGTCAGCGCTCACCGCAATGGGTTCGGGCACTAGGGGCTGCTTGTTGCGGTCGAGGTATTTCACGAATGCGCCGATGCCGCCTTCGTAGAACAGGTCATGCTCCTGCACTTCTTCCGCGCGGTTGTCGCGCAGCAGGATGCGCACGCCGGAATTCAGGAAGGCGAGCTCGCGGTAGCGATGCTCCAGCTTGTCGAAATCGAACTCGATGACGTTCTTGAACGTCTCCTCGCTCGCCTTGAAAGTGACGCGCGTACCCTTCTTCAGGCCATCATCGTCGCCATTGGAGGCGACCGGCGGCGCGTCGCCCACGATCTCCAGCGAGCCGACGGCCTCGCCGTGCTCGAAGCGCATCCAGTGCTCCTTGCCGTCGCGCCAGACGCGCAGCTCCAGCCACTCGGATAGCGCATTGACCACGGACACGCCCACGCCGTGCAGACCACCCGACACCTTGTAGGCATTGTCGTCGCTGGTGTTTTCGAACTTACCGCCCGCGTGCAGCTGGGTCATGATGACCTCTGCCGCGGAGACGCCTTCTTCCTTGTGCATGCCCACCGGGATGCCGCGGCCGTTGTCCTCCACCGACACGCTGCCATCGGGGTTCAGCTCGATCAGCACCAGGTCGCAATGCCCCGCCAGCGCCTCGTCGATGGCGTTGTCCGAAACCTCGAACACCATGTGGTGCAGGCCGCTGCCATCGTCGGTATCGCCGATATACATGCCAGGGCGCTTGCGGACCGCGTCGAGGCCCTTCAGGACCTTGATCGAATCTGCGCCATATTCGCCGTTCTGGCGCTTGCTTTCCGGAGTATCGGGAGTGTTTTCTGCCATGGCGATTATATAGGCCTGCCAGGCCCGATCCCCAAGCTTTCCCGCCATTCGGGCGGGCGTTTTCCACCGGGCTTTTGCCCTGCCAGCGCGCAGGCGACTGGCGGCGGCGGAGCGGGGCGAGCGGCACGGCGCCTCCATCAGCCATTCTCACATTGCAAATAAGTTGACCTTCGCAGGTGCCGGGCCGATTGCGCCGGGCATGCTTTCGGTTCTCGACATCTTCAGGATCGGGATTGGCCCCTCATCCTCCCACACGGTTGGGCCCATGCGCATCGGGGCGATGTTCCTGCGCGCGCTGGCAAAGCGCGGGAAGCTGGGCCGCACGCAGCGTGTGGCGGTGGAGCTGCAGGGCTCGCTTGCGCTTACCGGCGTGGGTCATGGCACGGTGGATGCCAGCGTGCTGGGCCTTGCCGGCTTCGAGCCGGAGGAAACCTGCCCGGACGAGGCTGCCGCCACGCTCGCCGCCATCCGCGAAAGCGGCCGGCTGAAGCTGGGCGGGCGGCGCGAGATCGCTTTCGACATCGCGGCGGACATTGACCTTGCCGGGCACATCATCCCGGCGCTGCATCCCAATGGCATGAAGCTGGCGGCTTACGATGCCGATGGCGAATGCCTGATTTCGCGCACCTATTATTCGACCGGCGGCGGCTTCGTCGCATCCGAGGCGCAGCTGAAGCGCAAGCCGAAGGACGACCGCGTGGCCACCGGCACCAGCGTGCCGCACGATTTCGCCTCTGCCGCCGATCTGCTTGCCGCCTGCGAGGCCACCGGCAAGTCCATCGCCGACATCGTGCTGGCGAATGAGGACGCGATGCGCCCGCGCGAGGAGACGCTGGCGGGCATCGACCTGATCGCGCAGGCCATGGACCGCTGTATCGACCGCGGCCTGCGCCAGCGCGGTATCCTGCCCGGCGGCCTGAAAGTGGCCCGCCGCGCGCCGGACCTGTGGGACAAGCTGTCAGGCAATCCGCAATCGAACGAGCGCGAGCAACTGTTCGACTGGCTCAATTGCTATGCCATGGCGGTGAATGAGGAGAATGCCGCAGGGGGCCGCGTGGTCACTGCGCCAACCAATGGCGCGGCCGGCATCATTCCCGCTGTCATCCGATTCTATTGCCAGACGAGCGACGAGCAGCCCTGCACGCAGAGCCGCCGCACGTTCCTGCTCACAGCCGGGGCCATCGGCCTGCTTTACAAGCAGCGCGCGAGCATCTCGGGCGCGGAGATGGGCTGCCAGGGCGAGGTTGGCGTGGCCTGTTCCATGGCCGCGGGCGGTCTCGCCGCATTATGGTCCGGCAGCCCCATGCAGGTCGCCTGCGCGGCGGAAATCGGCATGGAGCACAATCTGGGCCTCACCTGCGATCCGGTGGGCGGCCTGGTGCAGGTTCCCTGTATCGAGCGCAACGCCATCGGCGCGGTGAAGGCCGTGAACGCCGCGCGGCTGGCGCTGCATCGCACCGGCACCGACAGCTGCGTCAGCCTGGACCAGGTGATCGAGACGATGCGCCAGACCGGGCTCGACATGTCCAGCAAGTACAAGGAAACCAGCCAGGGCGGGCTGGCGGTGAACGTCATCGAGTGCTGAGCTGACCCAGCCCAACTGACCCCGTCCGCCTGGCCCCGCCCGCCTGATCCGCATACGAAAAATCCCGGCCAGCGGGGGGCTGACCGGGATACAATCGGGGGGATTGGGGAACCGGGCGACGATTGGGAGAGGGGGAGGAGGTCGCCGCCCGGCTATGCCAACCATTTAGTCTTGCGCTTCTTGCAACACCATCGCAAAGACTGCACCACGTGTTGAGTAAAACGCAACGGTCTCGCGCCGGCATTTGCGAGCGGCTTGGGGATGTCCGCACGCCGCCCGCTTGTCGCATCCGCGCCGCCATCCTATCGCCCGCTGATGGACCAAGATCATCTCCCCGATTCCATCCTCATCGTCGATTTCGGCAGCCAGGTGACGCAGCTGATCGCGCGCCGCGTGCGCGAGGCGGGCGTCTATTCCGAAATCGCCCCTTACTCGAAAGCTGTGGAGGCATTCGAGCGGATGAATCCCAAGGGCATCATCCTGTCCGGCGGCCCCGCCAGCGTGAATGACGAGGACCCGCCGCTGGCGCCCGAAGCCTTTTACGAGGCCGGCCTGCCGATCCTGGGCATCTGCTATGGCCAGCAGGTGATGACGCACCAGCTGGGCGGCAAGGTGCTGAGCCACGACATGGGCGAGTTCGGCCGCGCCTTCGTGGAAGTGAAGAGCGACTGCACCCTGTTCGACGGCATGTGGCAGGTGGGCGAGAAGCACCAGGTGTGGATGAGCCACGGCGACAAGGTGGTGGAGCTGGCCGATGGCTTCACGCCGGTCGGCACCAGCGACGGCGCGCCTTTCGCGGTTACCTGTAACGAGGCGAAGCGCTTCTACGGCATCCAGTTCCACCCCGAAGTGGTCCACACGCCTGATGGCGCGAAACTGATCGCCAATTTCGTGCGCCATGTCTGCGGCCTCGCGGGCGACTGGACCATGGCCGAATATCGCGAGACCAAGGTCGCCGAGATCCGCGAGCAGGTGGGCGTTGGGGAGCATGGGGGCAAGGTTATCTGCGGCCTGTCCGGCGGGGTCGACAGCTCCGTCGCTGCCATCCTGATCCACGAGGCGATCGGCGACCAGCTGACCTGCGTCTTCGTCGATCACGGCCTCCTGCGCATGAACGAGCGCGAACAGGTAGAGACGCTGTTCCGCGACCATTACAACATCCCGCTCGTGGTGGTGGACGCGGAGGAACGCTTCATGGCGGGGCTCGCTGGCGTCACCGACCCGGAAAAGAAGCGCAAGTTCATCGGCGGCGAATTCATCGCCGTGTTCGAGGAAGAGGCGAAGAAGCTGGGCGGGGCGGATTTCCTCGCGCAGGGCACGCTCTATCCCGACGTGATCGAATCGGTTTCGTTTACGGGCGGCCCGAGTGTCACGATCAAGAGCCACCACAATGTCGGCGGCCTGCCCGAACGCATGAATATGAAGCTGGTCGAGCCCTTGCGCGAGCTGTTCAAGGACGAAGTGCGCGAGCTGGGCCGCGAGCTCGGCCTCAACGACCAGTTCGTGGGCCGCCACCCCTTCCCCGGCCCCGGCCTAGCCATCCGCATACCGGGCGAGGTGGACAAGGCGCGCTGCGACATCCTGCGCAAGGCCGACGCGATCTACCTCGAGGAAATCCGTAATGCGGGCCTCTACGACGCGATCTGGCAGGCCTTTGCCGTGTTGCTGCCGGTCAAGACCGTGGGCGTGATGGGTGACCACCGCACCTACGACAGCGTCTGTGCCTTACGCGCCGTGACCAGCACCGACGGCATGACGGCGGACGTCTATCCCTTCGACGCGCAGTTCCTGACCAATGTGGCAACCCGCATCGTGAACGAGGTGAAGGGCATCAACCGCGTGGTCTACGACTACACCAGCAAGCCGCCAGGGACGATTGAGTGGGAGTGAGACGCAGCTCCCCCTCGCGTCAGTCTTGCTCGGCGCCCTCCCGCGCGGCGACCAGTTCGGCCCTGACGCGGTACACCAGCTCCGACAGAACGCCGTTAGCCTCGGGCGTGACGCGATTGGTCACTGCGTAAATGCCCAGGTCATCCTGCGGGAACAGGATCATGACGTTGCGGACATTTGCATAGCCACCATCATGGCGGAAGGTCAGCGAGCCCTGCGGTCGCTCGATCGCCCACCAGGATGAGGCAATTCGGTAATCCCAGGCAATCTCGTAGAGCGGGACCTGCGAAAGCTGCGCGGCAGGGTTTCGATTGTCGAGTTGGAAGGCCATGTAGCGGACCGTGTCCGGAACCGTTGCTTTCGCCCCGCCCTCGGCGCCGCCCAGCGGCCATACGAGCCACGGCGGCACCCTCTCGCCGATCGCATTATACCCCGACGCAACCCGCCCTGTGACACGCGGATCGCGCATATTCAGCGCCGTATCCTCCATCCCGGCGGGTGTGAGGATGAACTGATCAACCAGTTCATCGAGCGATTTCTGGTAAACCCGCTCCAGGATCAGGGCAGTCAGGTTCGTCCCCAAATTGCTGTAGAGAAACTGCTCTCCGGGTATCGAGGCAAGTTCGAACCCAGCCAGATTGGCGAAGAAAGCCTCTCGCGTCATGCCGAGCTCGGTCCGCTCGAATGTCCGCCAGTCCAGTCCGGCTGCATCGGCCTGCGAGTCCGTATTTGCGTCTTCTTCGGCGATCGGGTTGTTGCTGGGAAGGCCGCTGGTGTGGGTCAGGAGATGCCGGATCAGGATCGGATGACCGTCCTTTTCCAGATTTTCGAAACCCGGGCCCAGATATGTCCGAATGTCCTCGTTCCAGGATAGCTTGCCATCGAGAACGGCCTGCGCCGCAAGCGTGCCGACGAATGTCTTGGTGATCGAGCGTATTTCGAAGATCGTGTCATCGTCGGCAGGAGCGGCTGCATCGCGATAGAGCGGTCCGCGGTGCACGGTGATTGGCTCTCCGTCGATCGTCACACCTATGCTGACGGCTTCCAATCGGCCGTCGCGGATGAATTCGTCCGCGACTGCTCTGACAATCGCCTCATCATCCGGCTGGCTGGGCGCGTGCGTGAAGGCGGGGACGCTCCCCATCATGAACGCCGCGATGAGTATGATATTGGCTATGCGCATGGATCCTCCGGTGGCCGCGGTCTTGCGAACAAAGCCCGGCAAAAGAAGGCACCTTCGATCAAGGGGGAATAGCGGCGGTCGGGGGTCAATGACCTTCCCCATCACGAATACCGCGACCCACCCCCTTCATCGGCTGCCGCGCGCTTCCGGTCGATTAATGGGCGAGGCCATGCGGGCGCGCGGCACAGGGTAACGTCATGAAAATCGCTCTCGCCATAACCGCCATTGTCGCTGCTGCCTGTTCGCCCCTCGCGGCCAAGCCCTTTGCTTCCGCCACCCTGCTGCCCGGCGGCACTGTCGAGAGCGAGGTCCATGGCGACTATGGCAAGGCCGCGCTGTTCGAAGCGGGCTCCATCTCGAAATTCGCCTGCACGCTGGCGGCCTTGCGGCTGGATGAGCGCGGCGTGCTGGATATCGACCAGCCGCTTGGGCAATTGCTGCCGCGCACTGCCGATACGCCGATTGCGGACATCCCCTTCCGCCACGTGCTGGCTAGCCGCAGCGGCATCGCCGACGGGCTGATGCCCGCCTTCCAGTCCGATCCGCAGTCCGTGATGGCGACGCCAGACGCGATCACCGCGGTGCTGCGTTATGCCAGCGGTGAGCCTGCGGCCGAGGCGGGCACGAAATGGTCCTACGACCTCGTCAACTGGATCGTGGTGCAGGCCGTAATCGAGCAGGCGACACGGCGGCCGGTTGCGGATGTCATCGCCAGCGAAGTCATCGCGCCTGCTGGGATGACGCAGAGCCGCATGTTCATCGGCACAATCGGCGCGGGCGCGCAGGAGCCGGTCAGCTCGGGCATACCGATCCCAGGCTTCCTGACATGCGCCGGGGGCCTGGCGACCACGCCGCAGGACCTGATTGCGCTCGCCCGCTTCCCGCACAAGGGCGGGCTTGGCGCGGCCTCCCTCCAGGCACTCACCACGGTGACGACGCCGGACGAAGGCTACACACTGGGCGGTCGCTATGCCGATCCGGATGGCGACGGGAAGGCATGGGTCAGCTGGCAGAGCGGCAGCAACGGAGCATACAAGTCGCTGGTGGTGTACGATCCCGCCAGCGACACCGGCTTCGCTGCCATGACCGCCAGTGACGATGAAGGCGTGATCCACGCAGCACGTGCGGACTGGCTGAACGCGCGCTAGCGGCGCGGCTTGCGGATGGGAGCACCGCCCTCCACATTCTTGCGATGCAACTCCCCCTCGGCCCCGATCCGCGTACGGATGTGCTGCGCCGCCTGCAGGCGCTGCTGGTGCAGCGCTTCGGGCGCATCGAGCGGGCGGCGGCGGAGTGGCGGCGACCGGAATGGGTGCTGGTGCAGGGCGTCATCGGCGCGCGGACCAAGTCGCCTGTCTCTAATGCCGCGACCGACCGGTTGCTGAAGCGCTGGGGGAGCTGGGAGGCGGTGGCCGAGGCTCCGCTGGACGAGTTGCAGGGCGAACTGGCGACGCAGACCTATCCCAACATCGCGGCGGAGCGGCTGAAGGCCTGCCTGACAGAACTGGTGGCGCAGCGAGGCGCAGTGGACCTGTCGCATCTGGCCGAGATGGAAACCGGCGCGGCGATGGATTGGCTGGAACGGCTGCCCGGCGTGGGGCGCAAGATTGCCGCCGGCGTGATGAACGCCTCCACGCTGGATCGGCGCGCCATCGTGCTGGACGGGCATCACACGCGCATCCTCCAGCGCATGGGGCTGGTGCCGCCCAGGGCCGACACCAAGCGCGCCTTCGATGCCATCATGCCCGCCATGCCGGAGGAATGGTCCGGCGCGGAGTATGACGAGCACCATTTGCTGATGAAGAAGCTGGGCCAGACCTGGTGCCGCCCCAGCGCACCGCAATGCGGGGATTGCGCGGCGCTCTCGCTATGCAAGACCGGAACGGAGCGGGCCGCGGATCGCTGATCCGTCATGCTGGACGAACCACAGGTCGAGGAAGTCTATCGCCGCCTGGCCGAGGCGATGCCCGGGCGCACGCGCGGCGCGAAGGGGCCGAAGGGCCAGCCCGATGCCTTCCGCTCCTGCATTTCCTGCATGCTGTCCGCGCAGTCGCTGGACCGGAATACGGCGGCGGCGAGCCGGGCGCTGTTCAGGCTTGCGACCACTCCCGAAGCGATGCTGGAGCTGGACGACCGCGACATTGCCGCCGCCATCAAACCCTGTGGGCTTTACAACAACAAGACGCGATCCATCCGCCGCTTCTGCGAGGCGCTGCTGGCCGAGCATGGCGGCGTGGTGCCGGACACGCGCGAGGGGCTGATGAGCCTGCCAGGCATCGGCCGCAAATGCGCCGATATCGTGCTCAGCTTCACCTTCGAGCAGGACACGATCGCCGTCGACACCCATGTCCACCGTGTCTGCAATCGCGTCGGACTGACGCAGGCAAAAACGGCGGAGAAGACAGCCGAGCAGCTGGAGGCCCGCAGCCCGGACTGGGCCATGGCGGACGGGCATTTCTGGCTGATCCAGTTCGGCAAGCGCATCTGCACATCGCGCGCGCCCAAGTGCCCGCGCTGCCCCGTGCAGGACCTGTGCGAATATTACGCCGTGACCGCTCAGCGCGAATAGCTGTAGCGGCTTCGCAGCAGCCAGGGCTCCTCGGGCTGGAAGCGGACCTGCTTCTCGATGACGATCTCGCTGGCCCCCAGGCGGTAAGTCATTCGGATCAGCGCGGGACGGCCGGCGTCCTCGCCCATCGCCTGAGTCACGAATTGCAGCGGCTGGACACCCGGCGCACTTCGCGAAGTCAGGGGCATTCCGGCGAAAGATTGCCCGTCCTTGCCGATCTTCCAGCTGTCGGAGCTGTTGGCGCTGCTCTCGCCCGGATAGGCGATGGCGTAGCGGACGGTGCGCTTGCCCCGGGCCGACAATTCCATGCGGGTCGGGATGGAGACGAGCTTGCCGGAACCGTAGTCCGTGTAAGTCAGCTCACCTGTCCATCCGGCGCCCATCGCAGGTTCGAATTGCGCCAGAGACAGTGGGGCGATCTCGCCCTGCGGCGCCGCTTCCGCAGGTGCGGTGCCTGCGGTGAAAGGGATCGCTGCCAGCTGCAAGGCGGCCTCCAGCGCCGGGTCTCCGCCAGACAGGAAGGCCTGGGCCGTCATCGGCGCGGCAATGTCGGGCGCGACGCCCAGTCCGGTCTCGAAAGCCGGCACATTGTTATACTGGAACAGGACCGGCAGGCGGGCGGCAATGCCGCTTTCCGGCAGTTTGACCATGAACAAAATGCCCGCCGTCACGCCCTGCGCGCTGCCGCCTGTCGGGCTGCCGATGAAGGTCGCGCGGTCATTGGCCTTCAGCCCGGCGATCAGATTGGTGCTGGCCGAGGAATTGGCATCGCCGATCAGGACGATCAGCCGTCCGCCGAACGCCAGTTCCTGCGGCTCTATCTCACGCGTTCCCTCGACCAGCCCGGGCAGCAGGGACAGCGTGCCATCGTCATTTGCCGTGAAGGCGCGCGGATCGGGCTCCAGCGCCTGCGGCTCCCAACTGGTCAGGTAAGGGCGCAGATCGTCCAGCTCGATCGTCGCCACGCGCACGTCCTTCATGGGCGTGTACGACTCTGCCAGCAGGTAGGACATCAGGCCGTAGGTCGCATCGTTCGACCCGCCGCCATTCTTGCGCAGGTCCAGGATCAGCGTGTCCTGCCCGCCTTGCGCCAGTGCCTCGAACACGGGATCGAGGATGGCTTCCGGATCGGCCGGGTTGCGGTAATTCACGAAGCTGTCGACGGCGAGATAGGCCGTGCGGGCATCGAGTTCTTCGAAGCGGATCGCATCGGGAAAGTTTGCCGCGCCTTCCTCCGGCGCAGCGAGGGCCAGCCAGCCGTCGTAATCGGTGCGCTGCACGGAGATTTCGCGGACACGCCCGCCTGTGCCCCGCACTTCCAGCCGTGCCTGCGGCTCATAATCCCACAGCAAGGAGCCGAAATGGTCGAGGCCGCCGCCCTGGTACTCGCGCGACTGCGAAATGGCGCCGCGGCGCGACCATTCGGTGTAGCCATCGATGGGCAGGTAAGGCGTGATTTCGGCCACCATGGCGGCGATTGGCCGGCCATCGACGGACAGGATCTCGTCGCCGCGTTGCAGGCCCGTGCCCGGCGCTGCATTTGCCACGAGCGCGCGCCCGTCCAGCCATGTCCAGCGCAGCGGCAGGTAGGGCGGTCTTTCGGCCCTTTGCGCGGCCAGTGCCTTTGGCAGCTCGGCCTTGGTGTGATCGCACCGGATCAGGGCCAGCGTCCGATTAAGCGCGAGGTAGAAATCGCCCAGGCTCATCCCGCCATCGGCGCGGGCCCGGTCTATGATGCTGTCCCACGCGGCATCCATATCGGCTGCGCTGGTATAGCGGGTGTACCCCGGATGGATGCGCGCATAGGCAGAGCGGGCGATGCCGACATCGCGCGCCACCTGCTCAGCAGTAAGCATGGCTTCCTGCGGCTGCGCATGGGCCGTTGCGGCAAAAGTCGGCGCAGGCGCGGCGCCAAGGGCCAGCGCGCCGGTTCCCAGGGCCGCAAGAGTGGCAGCGGCAATCCGCGACTTGGTGTAGCTGCGGCCAGGAACAGTGTTCTTCATCATGCGCATTCAATCTCTCCCATCGGAATGCCCACGGCATCGGGGAGGCCGGGCAAAGACGCGACGCAAGCCGCATATTGCCGCCGGATTTCAGGAATTGAGACGTGCGCTGCGCCAACTGGAGGGGGCCATTCCGGCATGCAGGCGGAAAGCGCGGTTGAAGCTGGCCTTCGACCCGAAGCCGGCTTCCAGCGCGATGTCTATCAGCGGCACGTCTGTTCGTTTCATCAGCTCCTGCGCCCGCGCCACGCGGAGGCCGTTGACGAAATGGCCGAAGGTCTCGTCCCGGCCGCGGTTGAACGCCCGGCTGACATAGGCCTGGTTGGTCGCGCAGCGCCGCGCGACGTCCTGCAGGGACAGCGCCGGTTCAAGAAACCACTCGCCGTCCCTGATGGCATTGCCGATCCGCTCCCCCTCCGCCTGCCAGTCGCGCGGCTGGTCGGTGTCGGCCTGAGCGCGTCCGGCGGCATCTACGGCAGTGTCCTGCGGCATCTTGGGATAGGGGCGCTGGATCCGGCCTAGCGCCTCCATGCACATGATGAAGATCACCGCCTGGAGGGCGAATTCCGGCCAGAATGTATCGACATAGCCAAGGCCGAGCTGCGGCCCTGCCAGCTCTATGAGTCCCCAGACAACGGCCAGCGGCACGGTCAGCTTCAGGAACGTGCCGATCCAGTTTGCCTCGAAAGCGTCGCCGTCGGACCGGGAATCCTCCAGCCAGCCGACATATCTGCGGTGCATGCGGCGGACCGCCAAGAGAGCCCAGCCTGCCAGGACAAGCGCTGCCGCAGCGGCAAGCGGCATGATAACCGGCTCGTGCCAGGCATTGTTGAAGTCCCACTTCGCCCGGTAATCGCCCAGCGAGGTAAAGGCCCACCACTGATACGCATAATGCAGCGCGAAGGGCAGGAACAGCAGCGGCTCGAAGGCCTTGCGCCCCTGCTCCATCAGGCGTGCTGCGTGCAGGTAGAACATCGGCCCTATGGCCAGGGTCAGGTTCACGGGCAGGAAGGTCAGTCCGGGCCAGATCTTGTATGCGCCGGAAAAGCCGATGATCATCGGTATGGAACTGACGAGGGCTGCAATCACGAAGGCGGCCAGCCAACGCAGGGCCGGTCGCTCCAGGTCGCGAATGTAGAGATGGGCAAGACAAAGCAGGCTCGCGATAGCCGGCATGGCCAGCATCACGCTGCGCCAGCTTATGATGATATCCTGCGCCTGTTCCATCGCCTGCCCCTATCCGTGCAAGGCACGGCCTAGCAATGCAGCGCAGCAATTTCGCACCGGGCAGGCCGGAAATTCAAGAATTGAGACGCCCGGCAGGCGCCTGCGGCTCACCAGCTGAAGCCGGCCTTCACTGCGCGTTTTTCGGCAGGCGTGCTGGTCCGGCCCAGCACGGCATTGCGATGCGGGAAGCGGCCGAAGCGGGCGATCATGCGGTGGTGGCTGCGCGCGAATGGGAAGCCGTAATTGCGGCCTAGCTCAGCGAAGTAATGGAGGCTCCAGCGCTGGTCCGAGATATGCTCGCTATGCATTAGCGGCATGGCCAGGAATTGGCGCTGCTGGCGGGTCATCCCGGCATCGAGGCCGCTGCCGATCGCTGCGCGGGTGATGCTGCGGGCCAGCGGATCGAACGCAAAGGCGCGGCGCGTATCGCGGTAGATGTTGCGCGGGACCTGGTCGAACAGCAGGACCCCGGCCAGCGCCATGTCGGCCGAGCCGAGAAATTCATGCGCTGGGCGGGGCCACAGGGCCAGCAGATCGCGCTCGAACCGGTCCTTCAGCAGGGCGTCGACTCGCCGCCCGCCGCGATACCAGTCTGCGGGTTTCAGGGCGTGGAACCAAATGTGCAGCAGCTCTGCCGCCCAGCGGCGCGGGGCGGCGGCCATGGCTTCAGCTGCCTTCGGGCTTGCGCCAGGGGACGAAGCTTTCGACCCGGATGAAGCCGGTGACGAAGCCGCCCATGCGGTCCAGCGTCTTGATCTGGTCCGACGTGCAGACGCGCGATCCGCCGAATTTCTCGATCAGCAGGATATCGTCATCGTCCAGGCTGCGCGTGTCGCTGGTGCGCGCGACCCAGATCGTGTCGCCATCGCGCAGGGTCAGCGCCGTGCGGTCGATGATCGTGAAATTTCGGCCAGAGAATGTGTTGACGCAGTTTTGCGGTTCGCCCGCGACGCGGCCTTCCAGCAGCGTGGCCAGTTCCGCCGCGCCCTTGTCCGCGCGGGAGGCATCGGTGGTGGCGCAGGCGGTGATCATGCCCAGTGCGGCCAGCGGCAGGAGGATCTTGGCAGGGATGGTCATGGCTTCGGACTCCGTCAGGCGGGGCGTTTTGCCTGCATCACACCCCTTTAACCCGCGCTGAAGGTCCGTGGTTCCGCTTCAGGCAACGCTGCCATCGGCCGGGGCAGGCAGGTCGCCTGCTTCCAGCTCGTGGATACCGGCCTGCTGGTGCGGGCCGCCTTCCAGCACGAAGCGCCGGTCGCAATAGCCGCAATCGGCATAGCCCTTCTCGTCGATCTTCATCCACACGCGGGGATGGCCCAGCGCGGCGGAGCGGAAGTTTTCGCCATTGCGAATGTCGCCCGCGCCGTCGCACCAGACGTCGCGCGTTTCCACCACGGTGGTTTCCGGCGCATCGCCGGCGATGATCTTGGGGTCGGCTTTGGGTACCTGGCTCATGCGCTTCGCCCTAAACCGGGCGCGCGGCAGAGGCAATATGGATGCAGGTCAGTTGTAATTGACCTGGACGTTCAGCGTCCCGGAATAGACGCCAGGCGTCTGCAAAGGATTGACCGTCAGGCGCCCGCCGATGCGGAAGCTGGCGCTGCCCGAATTGCTGGTGATGCGAAAGCGCCCCAGCGTGCCCGGCGGATTTCCGCCGCCGGCAACGGGCGTCATGTCGGTCACATCCATGGTGATGTTGTCCATCAGCATGGTTGCGCCGCCGGGCCCTGTCAGGGTGACGACGCCGCTGTTCTGCTCGCGAATGCGCACGCGCATGTTGCGGCGGCCGGTGACGATGAAGCTGGCGGGGCGGCATGGCCCAGCAACCTGCATCAAATCGCCTGTCAGCGTGCAGCTGCTGTCGGCCGGATCGATGGTGGAGGTCCCGCCGACGCCCAGCGTACCGATGCTGCCGAAGTTCATGTCCTCATCGACGAATACGGATGCCGGGCCCACCAATACGGCGCGCGCGTCGGTCGAATTGCCCTGCGCTGCGGCACTGGCTGCCACCAGCGCTGCAACCGCTGCCAGGAATGCCGCGATAACGCGCAGCATCATGCGCCCTGACAGGCGCATCGGCACGGCATCGCGTGCGATAAAGGCAGAATTCGGTCCCATTGGCCTGCATTCCTAAAGCGGCAAGGTTAAAGAGTGGTTAGGGCTTAGGGGTTTTGCGCACATGGTTGCGCTGCAGCATCCGGTGGGCCATGGCCTTGCGGTATGAGCGAAGCTGCCATCTCCATCCGCAACCTGGTGAAGGAATATGCCGGGAGCGGCGATGCGCCGCCGAAACTGGCCCTGAAAGGCGTCAGTTTCGACGTGCCGCAGGGCGGGGTTTTCGGGCTGCTGGGCCCCAATGGTGCGGGCAAGTCCACGCTGATCAACATCATGGCGGGGCTGGTCTCCAAGACTTCTGGCGAGGTGGAGATCTGGGGTCACGATATCGACCGCGACCATCGCAATGCGAAGCTGTCCATCGGCATCGTGCCGCAGGAAATCGTCTTCGATCCCTTCTTCACGCCTTACGAGGTGCTGGAAAACCAGTCCGGCATGTATGGCGTGGCCAAGGCCCTGCGCCGCAGCGAGGAATTGCTGCAGGCGGTGCGGCTGGCGGACAAGCGCGACGCCTATGCCCGCACGCTTTCGGGCGGGATGAAGCGGCGCCTGCTGATTGCCAAGGCCATGGTCCATTCGCCGCCCATCCTTGTGCTGGACGAGCCGACCGCAGGTGTGGATGTGGAACTGCGCCGCCAGCTGTGGGAGCTTGTCGAGGAGCTGAACGGCGAGGGGGTGACCGTGGTCCTGACCACGCATTACCTGGAAGAGGCCGAGGCCCTGTGCGAGCGCATCGCCATCATCGATCACGGCGAGCTGATCGCCAACAAGACCACGCGCGAGCTGGTGGGCATGGCGCGCGAGAAGGTGGTGCGCGTGGGCGTGGACAAGGATCTTGGTGGACCGATCGTGGAAGCCGGCTTCGTGAAGGTCGAAGTGACCGATCCGCGCACGCTGGAAATCACCTATAACCGCGACGAGGTGAGCACGGGCCGCGTGCTCTCCATCGTCCAGTCGCATGGCTACGGCATCGAGGATGTCACCACGCGCGAGGCGGACCTCGAGGACGTGTTCGTCCAGCTGACAGGCAAGGGCGAGACCTAGGTAGCTCTCAGGCCCGCTTGCGCCAGCCGCCGGCAGTCCCGCGCACGATCTTGCCGCGGCACCTGATGCAGGTGCTGTAATGCAGTTCCCCGTCCCAGCCTACGCGGCGGCTTTCAGGGCGGTGGCGATCAAATCGGCAAAGCATGGAACCGACGAGGCGGTCCATTGCGGACAGCTTCGGCTGGAAGGACATGGCGTCGTCTCCTTTATTCGCGCAGCACGCCGTGTGCGCGAAATCATGGTGGCTACGATGCGACCCAATTCTTCTTGCCATCAGTATTAACACGTAACTTGGTGAAAGCCAGTATATTGTGCGGCGCACAAGAATTTCGCTGCAAGTGCGAAGGTGTGGGCGCTTGCCAGCCGCGCGGCTTGTGCGCATGAGGTGGGCATGGATACGCACGAACATGACGTCCTCATCATCGGGTCCGGCGCCGCAGGGCTTTCGGCGGCACTGGAGCTGGCGACGCAGCGCAGCGTGCTGGTGCTGGCGAAGGGCGCGCTCAACAGCGGCAGCACGGCTTGGGCGCAGGGCGGCATCGCGGCGGTGCTGGATGCAGGCGACACATTCGAGAACCACATCCGCGACACCATGGTGGCTGGTGCTGGCCTCAATGACCGCGACACGGTGGAATTCGTGATCGAGAACGCGCCGCAAGCGATCGACCGGCTGTGCGAGCTGGGCGTGCCCTTCAACCGCGAAGACAACGATCTGCACCTGACGCGCGAAGGCGGTCATTCGCATCGCCGCATCGTGCATGTGGACGATGCCACCGGCTGGGCCGTGCAGGCCGCGCTGCTCAAGGCGGCGGAGGAAAATCCCAATATCACCCTGCTGCCGGACCAGACCTGCATCGACCTGATCACCGGGCGCAATGCGGAGAAATACTCCGGCGATGGCCGCGTGTGGGGCGCTTATGCGCTCGACACGAAGTCCGGGAAAGTCGCCGCCCATGTCGCGCGTGCAACGGTGCTGGCGGCGGGCGGGGCGGGCCGAGTCTACCAGTTCTCCACCGCGCCGCGCGGGGCCACGGGTGACGGGATCGCCATGGCCTGGCGCGCCGGCGCGCGCGTCTCGAACATGGAGATGATGCAGTTCCACCCGACCTGCCTCTATAATCTGGAGGTCAAGAACTTCCTGATTACAGAGGCCGTGCGCGGCGAGGGCGGGCGGCTGTTCAACCCCGTGACCGGCGAGCGGTACATGGAACAATACGATGCCGAGCGGATGGAGCTGGCCCCGCGCGACATCGTGGCGCGCGCCAATGACGACCAGATCAAGCGCCACGGCCTCGATTACGTCCATCTCGACATCAGCCACCAGCCGCCCGAATTCGTGAAGGAACACTTCCCCACGATCCATGAGAAGCTGCTGGGTCTTGGCATCGACATGACGAAGGAGCCGATCCCGGTCGTGCCCGCGCAGCATTACACCTGCGGCGGTGTCATCATCGGGCTGGACGCGCGCACGGATCTGCCCGGCCTATGGGCCGCTGGCGAATGCACGGAAAGCGGACTGCACGGCGCCAACCGGCTGGCCAGCAACTCGCTGCTCGAATGCTTCGTTTTCGGAGAGGCGGCGGGCCGCGACATCCTGGAATGCTGGGACAAGCTGGACGATCCGCCCGCCATCCGGGAGTGGGACGATACCCGCGTCACGGATTCGGACGAGGAGGTGGTCATCAAGCAAAACTGGACCGAGATCCGCCGCTTCATGTGGAATTACGTCGGCATCGTGCGCACCACCAAGCGGCTGGAACGCGCGCGCCACCGCATCGCCATGCTGGGCCGCGAGATCGAGGATTACTACGGCTCCTTCCGCGTCACGACCGACCTGATCGAGCTGCGCAACCTCCACCAGTCGGCTTACCTGATCGTGGAAAGCGCCCTCAAGCGCCACGAAAGCCGCGGCCTGCACTTCACGCTGAATTATCCCGAAACGGACGAGGTCGCCCGCGACACCGTGCTGGTGCCTTAGGCCCGGTTCAGGCCAGCCCCAGCAGCCTCGCGGCCAGGATCAGGGCCATCGCGCCCAATATGCTGGTGAGGCAGCCGGCGCGGTGGAAGCCGGGGCGGCCGCGGTGCGTCAGCAGGCCCGCCAGCAGCGATCCGCCAATGCCCAGCATGATGGTGGTGAAAAGGCCCATGTCCACCGCGCCCGGATAGAAAAAGCGGGCGAGCGCGCCCACGACCAGTCCAGCAAGGATCGTGCCCAATATGTTCAGCATGGCTTTGCCCTTTCGCGGCGGAATGCACGCGCGCAGCCTGCCCGAATGCGCCGCTGCCTGCAATGTATGGCGCTGATCGAAGCGCGTCCGCCTTTCGTCCGAAGCGATTGGCCGGCCCGCGTCAGTGTGTTACATCGCTAATGCACTAATAGGGGAGCCATCATGAAGCCGCATATCCTTACCGCCATCGCCCTGGCCAGCAGCGCATTGCTGCCCGTATCCGCGTTTGCGCACGATCCGGCAGCGCAGGCGGCCTCCACCGCCGCGCCCGCGATGGAAGCGGAATTCGAGCGGATCATGGACGTCTATCCGGCCGATGAGCCTGGCGTGTCCGTAATCATGATGCGCGGGGACGAGGTGATTTTCAGCGGCTCGCGCGGGATTGCGAATGCCGCCACGGGTGACGCGCTGACGCCGGACACGGTCTTCCGCTACGCCTCCATTTCCAAGCAGTTCGCCGCTGCCACGATCATGCAAATGGTGGACGAAGGCCTGCTGTCGCTGGATGATCCGCTGTCCAAATTCGTGCCGGACTTCCCCAACGGGGAGAACATTACGGTCCTGCAGCTGCTGAACCACACCTCCGGCATCAAATCCTATACCGGCATCCCCGGCTGGATGGTTGAGGCGAACACCGCCCGGGCCTTCTCCACGCAGGAACTGATCGCCGAATTCGCCGACCAACCGGTGGACTTCGCACCCGGCGCGAGCTTTTCCTACAACAACAGTGCCTACATCCTTGTCGGCGCCGTTATCGAGGCGGTCAGCGGGCGCCCTTGGTACGAGGAAGTCGATCGCCGGATCGCGCAGCCGCTTGGCTTGACGACACTCGGCTACCGCGTGGACGAAAGCGCCGTACCCGGCTTCGCCACGGGCTACACACGCGATGGGGACGATGCCTTTGGAACGTCGCAGGCGGTCCATGCCAGCGTGCCCGGCCCGGCCGGAGCCCTGAGCGGCACGGTGGGGGACCTGGCGACCTGGGCGCGCGCCCTGCATGGCGGGCAGGTGGTCAGCGACGCCAGCTACGAGCTGATGACGACCCGCACGACTTATGGCGATGGCGAGATTTCGCCTTTCGGCCTCGGCCTCGTGATGCAGGCGGTGCGCGGTTCGCCCGGCATCGGGCATAGCGGCGGCATCTTCGGCTTCAGCACGAACAGCATCTACCTGCCGGAGCACGACCTGTTCGTTGCCATATTCGCCAATACGGATAGCCCCGTGGTGGACCCGGGCACGACCATGCGCCGCTTGGCCGCAAGTGCCATCGGCAAACCCTATCCCGACTTCACCAGGACGGACGTGGATATGGCTGCCCTCGCCCCGTATTTCGGGGAATATACCATCGATGAAGGCGCGACCCGCCAGTTCTATGAACGTGACGGCCAGCTCTACACGATGCGCACCGGCTCCAACGAGAGCAAGGTGTATGCGGCTGGCGACAACCGCTTCTTCTATGGCGTTGAAAGCCTGACCTGGTTCGAACTGGTCACCGGCGACGATGACCAGCTCCGGATGGAGATGCACCATAACGGAGGGGATGAAGCCGAAATCGCGGTCCGCACCGGCGGTATCCCGGATGCGCCCGCAGTCGCTGTCTCGGCAGAGCAGCTTGCTTCCTATGCGGGCAGCTACGAATCGCAGATCGGCGTCATGGTACTCGCCGTGAATGAAGACGGGCAGCTGACCGGCAAGCTCGGCCCGCAGCCTGCCTTGCCGCTTTTCCCGGTCACAGAGACCGAATTTGGCGTGCAGGGCGTGGATGCGCGCGTGGCCATAGTGGTCGACGAGGGCGCAGTGACCGGCCTGGTGATCAAGCAGGGCGGGCAGGAACTGCCCTTCACCCGCCTGCCGGACGCGGACTAAGGGGCAGCGCGCCCGTTAGCGTAGCAGCCGCTCGAAATCGGGCAGCATCTTGCGATAAATCTCGCCCAGCCCGCCGCTGCCCTGGTGGTTGCAGGTGCGGTAGGCGAAGAACAATTCGTTGCGGAGTTCGTCCAGCGTCTCCCGATTGCTGTTTTCCGCCGCCTCCGCGCAGGCGGCGAACGACCCGTGCCGCTCGTATCCGTTAAAGGATGCGGCAAATTCCACGACGGCGGCGTAATCGCCGGGTTCGGGTAGATCGGACGCTTGCAATTCCTTCGGCATGGCAACCCCCATATCACATTATTGCGCGGGCCGATTCGATTGATTCAAAGGCCCGGCCACCGCGTCTTCCGCAGAAAAATTTTTCCCACGATTCATTTTCCCGCTTGCACTGCGCGCCAGTCCAGCAATTCCGGCGCGTCGCTGCGTTGCAACGCGATAACACACCTGTGCGATCCGTCGCCCGGGCGCGTTAAATCGACCTTAACCCTCTTGCGTCCGACTTGCTGTTGATTCACTATCTAGTGGTTGGACATGGGGGTGTACCCACAAGACCTTGTTACCTGCCTCGGCGAGACCCATCTTGCCGGAAGGGTGAGGAGTCTCGCGGAAACACGCTGATGCAAGGTCCGGCTGTGGGCAGTCAGGGGATAAGTTTTCCTCGGTCTTGCCGCGCGAATTGGTAGGATGGGCCTTCGTCCTGCGATTCGAACACATGAAGAACATGCGCGGCACCGACCGCGTTCGAACGGGGATGGATACGATGGAATTTCGAGAGCGGGACGAGCAGGCAATGGAATTGGACGACATCCGCGAAGACGCCCCGGCTTCCGAAAGCAAGGCAGCAGGCGCAAAGCCGGCTGCGAAGCCCGCAAAGAAGAAGGCAGTGAGCATGGAAACCGAGGATCAAGGCAGCGACGCGCTGGTGGCCGAAAAGACCGCCGAAGCGATGGGCGAAGCCCTGAAGACAGCAGCGAAATCCGCCGCGGAACCGGATTCCAAGAAGGTCAATCCGCGCCGTTTCACCATCGAGATGGATGCAGAGCGTGACGCGAACCTGACCGAATTCGGCAAGGCCACGCTGAACGATCGCTACCTGCTTCCGGGCGAAAGCTACCAGGACCTGTTCGCCCGCGTGGCCGATGCCTATGCCGATGACCAGGACCATGCGCAGCGCCTGTACGATTACATCAGCCGCCTTTGGTTCATGCCGGCAACGCCCGTCCTCTCCAACGGCGGCACGGGCCGCGGCCTGCCCATTTCCTGCTATCTCAATTCCGTGTCCGACAGCCTCGATGGCATCGTGGGCACCTGGAACGAGAATGTCTGGCTGGCGTCCAAGGGCGGCGGCATCGGCACTTATTGGGGCAATGTGCGCGGCATCGGGGAGCCGGTCGGCCTGAACGGCAAGACCAGCGGCATCATTCCCTTCGTGCGCGTGATGGACAGCCTGACGCTGGCGATTTCGCAGGGTTCGCTGCGCCGCGGTTCGGCCGCCTGCTACCTCGACGTCAGCCACCCGGAAATCGAGGAGTTCCTCGAGATCCGCAAACCCTCGGGCGACTTCAATCGCAAGGCGCTGAACCTGCACCACGGCGTGCTTCTGACCGACGAATTCATGGAAGCCGTCCGCGCGGGCGAGAAGTTCGAGTTGAAATCGCCCAAGGATGGCAGCGTGCGCGGCGAAGTGGATGCGCGTTCGCTCTTCCAGAAACTGGTCGAAACGCGCCTTGCCACGGGTGAGCCCTACATCGTGTTCTCGGACACGGTGAACCGCATGATGCCCAAGCATCACCGCGAGCTGGGCCTGAAGGTTTCCACCTCCAACCTGTGCAGCGAAATCACCCTGCCCACCGGGATCGACCACCTCGGCAACGATCGCACGGCCGTGTGCTGCCTCTCCTCGCTCAACCTGGAAAAGTGGGACGAGTGGAACACTGACAAGCAGTTCATCGAAGACGTGATGCGCATGCTCGACAACGTGCTGCAGGACTATATCGACCGCGCGCCGGACGAGATGGCCCGCGCCAAGTATTCCGCTGCGCGCGAACGCAGCGTGGGCATGGGCGTGATGGGCTTCCACTCCTTCCTGCAGATGAAGAACATCGGCATGGAAAGCGCCATGGCCAAGGCCTGGAACATGAAGATGTTCAAGCACATCAGCTCCAAGGCGAACGAGGCCAGCCTGATGCTGGCGCAGGAACGCGGGCCGTGCCCCGATGCTGCCGAAACCGGCGCGATGGAACGCTTCAGCTGCAAGATGGCAATCGCGCCCACCGCGTCGATCAGCATCATCTGCGGCGGCACCAGCGCCTGCATCGAGCCGATCCCGGCCAATATCTACACCCACAAGACGCTGTCCGGAAGCTTCGTGGTGAAGAACCCGTATCTGGAAAAGCTGCTGCAGAAGAAGAGCAAGGATTCCACCAATGTCTGGAATTCGATCCTGGAGAAGGGCGGCAGCGTCCAGCACCTCGACTTCCTGACGGACGAGGAAAAGGCGGCCTTCAAGACCAGCTTCGAGATTGACCAGCGGTGGCTGCTGGAATTCGCCGCCGACCGCGCGCCCTTCATCGATCAGGCGCAGAGCCTCAACCTCTTCATCCCTGCCGATGTCGACAAGTGGGACCTGATGATGCTGCACTTCCAGGCCTGGGAGAAGGGCATCAAGTCGCTCTACTACCTGCGCTCCAAGAGCGTGCAGCGCGCAGGGTTCGCCGGCGGCGTGGAAGCGGACAACACCGCCGATGCGCAGAAGATCGAGCTGTCCGCCGGTGCCGGGCAGGAAACCGATTACGAGGAATGCCTGAGCTGCCAGTAGGTTTTAGGCGGGAAGGACATGGCAGAGCAGGCTCCGGATCACGTCGAAAGCGCGTCGTGCCTGGGTGCGAAGGAAGCCTTCGACGCACTCAATCTTGCCCGTAGCAATTTCGGTACTTTATCGACCTTGTACATCACGGGTGTCGGCCTGACTTTCGCGATCTGGGCTGCGGTCTCCGACGTCCAGTTTCGCCAAGGGCTGATGATTTTTGCATTGCCGTTTCTGTTCTTCAATTACTGGGGTTTCCTGTCGAACCTGACGTTCCAAATGCGCAATTTCTCCTTCCTGGATGCACAAGTTCACCCTGCTGACCCGGCGCGCGCAATCGTGGATGCAATGCAGCCAATCGGCAGGGCAAAGATGACGCTGACCTACCTGCTTGTGACTGCCTTCGTTTTGGCCTTCGGCTGGTATTTTGCCGATGGTGGTCTCGAGGGCCTCAGGGACCAAATTCAATTGGGCGAACAAGATATCGACGCTGGGAGCCCGACCGCTTGAGCCCACTCATGGCCATCGGCCTAGGAATGATGTTCGCCGTGCCAGAATTCGTAATTCGGAAAACTTGGGAAAGGGCACACATATGAAGACCACGCTCACCACATTCGCACTGGGACTTTCAGGCCTCGCGCTGGCAGCCTGCGGTTCGGCCGATGAGGCTGCCGGGGGCGAAGGCGCTGACGGCGGGGAAATGGCCACGACCATGGCCGCTTCGGGCGATGACTGTTCGGCCGAGAATGTCGTGACGAAGATCAGCCGCTCCGCAACGCTTGCGGGCGAGGTGCCGGAAACGCACCCGCAATATGACGAGGTGCGGGCGGCTGCCGGCGAAATGATCGACCGGTTCAACGAGCTCGACACGCCCGACAACGGCCTCTCCACCGAAGAGACCTTTGCGCAGATGTGCGCGGCTTACGACAAGTTTGCCGGCGTGGCGCGCGCGGCCGACATCATCGAATAACGGGTCCCGCGCGGCCGCGACATCCATGGCATCCGGAGGCGCCGCTGATGCGGATCGCGGTCGGCGCTGCGTTCCTGCTGGCGCGATACTTCATCGCCTTTGCGCCGCAGCCCGAATGGAGGTCTTGATAAACAGCAAAATCATTCGCTAACCTGCCCCGGTACGACCACAACGGGGAAGGCGGTATGAGACGGCAGATTGCGGCAATCGGGACAGGACTGGCACTTTCCGGCGCGGCCATGGTCCTGGCCATAGGGCACGCGCCCGCACAGGCCACGGCACAGGAACCGAATTACGATTTCAGCAATGTGTTGGCGCCGGGATACGATGCCGCGCCCGGTTATGACATCCTTGGGCTGAAACTGGGCATGACCATGCCAGAGACGATCCAGATCCTTGGCGACCGAGGGTTCCGCTTCTTGCAGAAACGGTTCCAGCGCACGGCGCGGGGGCGCGGGGCGATGCGCTATTACGATGCCGAGCGCGACCGCAGCGACGAACATCCCGCGTATGAGAAGATCACCGTCTATTTCGATTTCAGCGAGAAACCGCGTGTCCTCGCCGTCTATCGCAACAGCATGTATGGCCGGAGCAGCAAGCCCGCCTATACGAATGTGATGCAGGCGATCGCGGCGAAATATGGCGACGCGCCGGTCTGGGATACGCGCAACAACGAGGTGATGACCGCCTGGTATCCATCGGACCTGTCGCGCAAATGCGAGCCGATGAAGCACAATCTGCGCTATTTCCGCGCGCCGGAAGATATCGAGCAATACGAAGGCTGTTTCCGCGGACTGGCGATCAAGGTGGGCTATGACCGGCACTCGACCGGCAGACCAGTGGAATATACCCGCAGCTTCCTGGTCGACACGCGTCTGATGGATGCCAATTACAAGGAAACCTGGCGCCTGGCGGAGGAACAGGCCGCGCAGCGCGAGCGGCGGGAGCGCGAGAAGACCTATTCCAACGACGCGGCGGAATTCTGAGCGCGCGGCGCAACCTTCCCGCCATTGTCATTTGACCTGACCGGCCAGCTTCGTAACATCCGCCGCATGGTTTAAGCGGGGGGGGCAGGACATGCGGCGGATGGTGAACTTGGCCGCAGGGGCGATGCTGGCGGCGACGCCGCTGGCGGCTCTCGCGCAGGACGCAGAGGACAGCGAGGCGGCTGCCGCCGCCCCCGCCGCGCAGCTCGATCCCGAAACCGCCGCGCTTTCGCAGGAGATCGCCACCCTCGAAGGGCAGGATCCTGCGCGCGATCCGGCAGGCGATTTGCCGAAACTGATCGACCTGCATGCAAGGGCCACGGCCAATGGCAAGGTCCCGCCGCTCGACATGGGGCTGCTCGCGTCCGAAATCGGCGGGCGGCATTTCTACCTGCGCGACTATCCCGAAGCGGCCCGCTGGTACCAGCGCGCAGGCGTCTGGCTGGAGAAAGGCGGCGCCTCGCCCGAAGAGATGTCCGGCCTCTATAACAACACGGCCACCATCCTTGCCGCCAGCGGCCAGTACGAAGAAGCGCGCGCCACGCATGAAAAGGCGCTGGCCATCCGCATGGAGATGGAAGGCGGGCGCGGGGCGAAGACCGCCTCCTCGCTGTTCGGCATCGGCTATGTCCTCTTCCGCCAGGGCCGGGTGGAGGAATCCGTGCCCTATTTCCGCGAATCCGTGGTGCAGCAGGTGGAGTTCGCACCGCCGGACGATCCCAACACCGTGATCCGCATGACCTCGCTGGCGTCCGTGCTGGGCCGGTCCGGGCGCGAGGGAGAGGCGCTGTCTTGGGCTCGCCGGGCCGAGGCGATCGGGCGTGAATACCTGGGCGAGGATCACCAGACCTATGCCGTCGCGCTCAACAACCTCGGCAATTCACTGATCGAGAACGGACTTTACCAGGAAGCCCTGCCCATCCTGCGCCAAACGCTGACCGTGCGGCGCAACACCGTGGGCCCGGACGCGCCGGGCACGGCGATCTCCATGCGTAACCTCGCCACAGTCCTGAAAGTTACGGGGCAGACGGAGGAGGCCGAGGCGCTGAACGCCGATGCCATCACCGTGCTGGAAGCCAGCGGCGACACCGAAACGCCTGACGCGCTGCCTTACATGTATGCCGATGCGGCCGGATTTGCTGCCATGCGCGGAGACTGGCCGGAATACGACCGGCTGGCCGCCCGCGCCATCGCGCTGGCCGATGCGGCGCTGGGGCCGGATGACCACAACCGCGCGATGATCCACCTCTACCACGCGCGCTGGCTGTCCGAACGGGGGCAGCATGCAGAGGCGCTGGCCATCGCCCAGGAATGGGTGCCGGTCATGGCCGCCGCCCTGATCGACACGCATCCCGACCGGCTGTGGGCAGAGATGCTGCTGCAATCGCTGAAGGCGCGGGTGGACGGCGCGCCGGACTGGGCCGCCGCCGATGGCGCGCTGGGGCGGCTGGAAGGCAAGCTGACGGATCTCGCCACGCCGGACCGGCAATTGGTGCGCGAGGCCCGCACGCACCGCGATGCCGCGATGCTGTACATGGATTTTGCCCTGCGCAGCCGCGATCACGCACGCGCAGTGCGCGCCATGCAGCTGGTCTCGATGACGGACCTGGCGCTGGGCCAGCAATTTGGTGGCGGCGATGCCGCCGGCGGGGAGGCGGACACGGCCGCGGACGCCGATGCCTTTACCGCGCGGCGCGTTTTCCTGGCCCTGTCGCGCAAGACGGACGAGCTGGCGCTGCGCGAGGCGAGCGCGCTGGAGGCCGGTGACGAGGACCTCGCCGCGCAAATCGCACAGCAGCGTGCCGCCAGCAGCGATGCGCGCGACGCGGCCCGCTCGGCCTTGCTGGCGGAACACCCCGGCTTCGTGGAGCGGTACCGCCCGCGGCCCGTGGAGCTGGCCGAGCTGCAGGCCCGGCTGGGCGAGCGCGATATCCTGCTGATCCCGATCGAGGGGGAACGCACGGGCTGGATGATCCGGATCGAGCGGGACCGCGTATCCGCGCACCCATTCGAACTCGCGCCTATGCGCGGCCATGTCTTGGCCATTCGCGAAGCCGTGGATCCGCCGGGCGGCGGCGCCCTGCCGGCCTTCCCCCGCGCCGATGCGCTGGGCCTGTACCGCATGCTGTTCCCGCAGGGCATTAAGCAGGATGCGAACGTGCTGCTGTATGGCGGGCAGACGCTGGCCAGCGTGCCCTTCGCCCTGATGCTGACCGACGATTGGGACGGCCCGCTTGCCGATGCGCCCTGGCTGCTGCGCCGTGCATCGGTGCAGGTGGTGGGCAATCTGGGCCTGCTGCGCCGCGAACCTGCAGCCATGGAAGCGCAGGTGGAACTGCCGCGCTTTGCCGGCATTGGCGGCGTGGCATTCCCGGACGGCCCGGGCAATGCAGCACCAGACGCGGACGGAACAATGCAGCTGGCCGGAATCTTCCGCTCCGGCCGACCGGAGGCAGAACTGATCGCGGACCTGCCCCCGCTGCCGGAAGCCCCGGCCGAATTGCGCGCCATCGCCTCGGCCCTTGGCGGGCAGGACGAACTGGTCCTGCTGGGCGGGGACGCGGCGGAGGAGAATTTCAAGCGCGCGGACCTGTCCGGATATTCGGTCATCGCCTTTGCCACGCACGGCCTGGTCGCGGGCGAACTGCGCGGGCTGTGGGAGCCGGCGCTGCTGCTGGGCACAGGCGAGGGCAGCGGCGAGGACGGCCTGCTGGGCGCGAGCGAGATCGCGCAATTGCGGCTGGATGCGGACCTGGTGATCCTGTCCGCCTGCAACACCGCCGCCGGGCTGGACGGGCAGGCGCCGGTCTATTCCGGGCTCGCCACATCCTTCGCCCAGGCTGGTGCGCGCAGCCTGATGCTGAGCCATTGGCGCGTGCGGGACGATGCCGCCGCCCGCCTGACGGTGGGGACGGTAGAGGGCATGGTGTCCGGGCTCAGCCGGCCCGATGCGCTGCGCCGCGCGCAATTGTCGCTGATGGCGGACGAGGGCGTGCCCGATGCGGCCCATCCGGCCATCTGGGCACCCTTCGTCATCATCGAGAACTGAGCGGGCGCTCGCCCACGCAAAAGCCCCGCCACCCGAGGGGCCGGGGGCGGGGCTTCGTGTGACCCGCACAATTGCGCGGGCGAGAGAACTTTATCGTCAGGCGGCTTCCGTCGCCTTGTTGCCAAGGCCTTCCGGGATGCGCGCATCCTGCTTCAGGTAGACGCGGTTGTCTTCGACCTTCTCGACATCTTCCATGCTCAGGAAGTGGTGCATGTCATCCATGCTGTCGGACTTGGTCAGCTTGATCTGGCCGTCATCGACATCGTCGACGGTGCCGACGTGCTGGCCTTCGAAATTGCTGACTTCCATGTGCTCCTTGATGCGCCACTTCTCGAACATGTTTTATCCTTTTTCCTTAATGGGTTATGTGAGGATAACGGCCAGGGCAGGCAGGTCGTTCCGCAGCCCGTCGCAGCCATGAAACAGCTCGCTGCAATGGTGAGGTCTCAGGGCGTGACGCAAAGGGTAATGGTCCACCGGGGGCCAGCCTAAGAGATATTTAACCACCCTGCGGCTATGCCCGCCGTCATGGCTACGCGCCCATCATCTGCCACGCCCGCTCGGCGTGCTGCGCCCGGTTCCCGCTATCATGGATCGCGGGACCTCAACTGGTCGCGCTATGTTGCCTTGTACCTGGCCCAGGCAGGCTGGGTGATCCTGGGCGTCTACCTCTGGCAGAACGCCTTCTGGCCATCGACCTGCCAGCCCGAAGGCCTGCTGGACACAGCACTTTGCAGCCTGCGCCTGCCGGACAACCGGGGCTGGGTGGAAGCCGCGCTGATGACCTGGCTGTGGTCCACCCCGATCCTGATCCTGCTGGAATTCAGCCGCTGGACCAAGATCTGGGAAAAGCGGCGCGAGGCGACCAAGCTTCCGCCGCGCGGCAAGCACCGCAAGGACTGAACCGGACGAGCCCCGTCAGTCGGTCGGCTGCGGATGCCCGCGGTCCAGTTTCTCCAGGCGCTCCTCGCCTTCCGCACCATAACCGCGGTCGCTCGGCTTGGGGGCATCGCCCTTGTCCTGCCCGTCGCCATGCGCGGCATGTTCCTTGGCCTGCAGCTGGTATTGCTGCGCTTCGGGCAGTCGGCTGGGGTGCGTTTCTTCGGCCTGCTGCTGGCGCGGTGCATCGGCGCCGTGGCCTTCTTCGCTCCCCGCATCCGCATCGTCCTGGCTGGCCTGGCGCGCATCGGCACGCGCCGCATCCTCGCGCGGCCCGGTCCGCTCGATCCCGCCCGGCTCGCTGCCATTGGGGTTAAACGTCACATTGCGCGAATCCTTCGGTTCATACTGGCCCATTGCTCGTCTCCTTTTCGTGGAGTCCAATGGATGGCGCCGCGCAGGTGTTCCGGCTTTGCGCTTTCCTCCACATCTTTATCCCCGATAAAGCGCCCGGCGGCCCCTTCGCATGCAGGCCGCGCGTGGCATAATCCCTGGTCTAGGAAAGATTCGCACCGATCCCGTAATTTGTGGGATTCACAAGTGCGAAACACTATCTATAGTGGTGCACGGCCCCGCGCTGCCACCACATGCATGCTGCAAACCGCAAGGAATTTGATCCGATGTCCCTTCTCGAAGCCCGCAAGACCTACAAGCCCTTCGAATATCCCTGGGCCTACGAATTCTGGAAGCGCCAGCAGCAGATCCACTGGATGCCGGAAGAGGTGCCGCTGGGCGAGGATTGCCGCGACTGGGCGCAGAACCTGTCCGATCACGAGCGCAACCTGCTCACGCAGATCTTCCGCTTCTTCACGCAGGCGGACGTGGAAGTGCAGGATTGCTACCACGAGAAATACGGCCGCGTGTTCAAGCCGACCGAGATCAAGATGATGCTCGCCGCCTTCTCCAACATGGAGACGGTGCATATCGCGGCCTATTCCCACCTGCTCGACACGATCGGCATGCCGGAAAGCGAATACGGCATGTTCCTCGAATATGAGGAGATGAAGGACAAGCACGATTACCTGCAGGAATTCGGCGTCGACACGGACGAGGATATCGCCCGCACGCTCGCCATGTTCGGTGGCTTCACCGAAGGGCTGCAGCTGTTCGCCAGCTTCGCCATGCTGATGAACTTCCCGCGCTTCAACAAGATGAAGGGCATGGGGCAGATCGTCAGCTGGTCCGTGCGCGACGAGAGCCTGCACTGCGAAGGCATCATCAAGATGTTTCACACCTTCTGCGAGGAGCGCGACTGCCTGACCAAGTCCGTGAAGGAAGACATCATGGACATGTGCCAGAAGACGGTGCGACTGGAAGATGCCTTCATCGACCTCGCCTTCGACGCCGGCCCCGTGCCCGGCATGACGGCGAAGGAGATCAAGAAGTATATCCGCTACATCGCGGACTGGCGCCTGGGCCAGCTGGGCCTGCCCAGCATCTATATGGTGGAAGACCACCCCCTGCCCTGGCTCGCCCCGCTGCTGAACGGCGTGGAGCACGCCAACTTCTTCGAAACCCGCGCGACCGAATATTCCAAGGGCGCCACCAAGGGCGACTGGCAGAGCGTGTGGTCGAGCTTCGACAAGCGCAAGGGCGCGGGCGCTGCGGCGAATGCCGAGAACGACGCCGAGGCGGACGGGCCGGGGCTGTTCGGGGAGACCGAGGCGGCGGAGTAGTCGAAATTTCTTAGGTTGATCTCAGATCAACGAATCGTTAAGGTCTTGGAGCCAGTAAGAGGAATCTGAGGATGGCAGACCCAGCCCTTTCGATTACAGATGAGTATGTCCAGAACGTTTTGGCACTCGTGGGTTGCGGGATTAGCTGGCCGGTCGCGGTCAGCAAGTCCGTTCAGGAGCAAGGTCTCCATCCCTTTGATGTGACTTATGTCATGACTCATGGCAAGGTTGTAGAAACAGAAAAGGAGACAGCGGATGGGGCGAATTACGTCATGATTGGGCGCAACTGTGACGAAGTTCAAATCCGCGTCGAGTTTTGGCTCGACCCAAATCATTTCGATGTGCGGATACTTACCGTCCAACGCATCTAGGAGTTCAAAAATGTCCAAAACAATGAAGGGTGCGGCCAGCGCTCCTTCTGAGTATTGCCTGGACGATCTTGGAACTTCATTCAAGGTTGTCTTGGTGGACTCGGTACAGGAGCGGAATGGCCCCATGGGACCTGAGGTTTACATTCCCGACTACCAAGGACTGCTCAAGCAGATAGCTGTGGTTCGCGCGTTTCACCCAGCTAAATTGAAAGCGGGCGACATACAGTTTTTGCGGAAGAGCCTCGGAATAAAGTCAAAAGAGTTAGCGGTAAGGCTTGATATCTCACCTGAGCACATGTCGCGTTGTGAATCCGGTGATAAAACACTTGCTCCCAATAGCGAGAAAGTTTTGCGCTATCTGATTGTCTGGGAGGCGCTTTCTGTCGCACAGAAGGCGCTGCAGAAAGCTGCCGAGAAGTCGGATGCAGAGCTAGACCATTTTCTGTCCAAAATATCGGAGATTACCGAGAGAGTTGAGAAGTTGATGGACGGCTTAACGATCGATCCGCTTCATAATGCAGAGGAGGAGTTGGTCTTCCACTTCACATTGGTCTCGCACGACGAAAGCGCGCCTGCCAACGATGATGGGGAGGCGCCAGCACGAGAATGGCTGGCTGCTTAATCTTCTTGATCTAAGATCAATCCCGCTTTATAGCCTGAAATGCGAAGGGCGGGTGCCGTTCCAGCGGCCCCGCCCTCCTTGTTCACCCACTCAGTGGGTGGCTTGGTGAGGAGCATGCCTCAGCTAGCGCAGTTCGCATAGCTCCTGAATCGCAGCAAAGCAATGTGATGTAAGGAGCAGCTATATGGCCTACTATTATGTTAACAGGAACGCGCAAACTAACGGTGATCATGAGGTGCATCGCGTAGGATGCAATTTCATGCCGAAGCCTGAGAATCGTCAATACGTTGGCGATCATATGACGTGTGGTCCCGCAGTGCGCGAAGCAAAGCGTTTCTACGCGAAGGCGAATGGTTGCTACTATTGTAGCAATGCATGCCATACGACTTGACTCTAAGAACCGCCCCTCCCGCTTGCGGGAGGGGTTGCAGAGCTTGGCGAACGGAGTGAGCCTAGCGGCGCGGGGTGGGCGCGGCGGGTCCGGCGGTTTTTTGCGGAGGTGCTGGGGGTGTTGGTCTGTTATTCGCCCACCCGGCTTCGCTAGGCGGCGCGCCGCCAAGCTGCGCTGCCGCTGGCGCCTACGCGCCATCTTCGACTCCCCGCAGGCGGGAGGGGGTTCTTGGGCTTTCTCATTACTGTTGCGCTGGCCCACCCCGCTGCGACTAACCAGCTTTGCTGGTAAGTCTCGCTCCCCTCCCGCTGGCGGGAGGGGGTTACTGGCGCTCCTTTTTCAGGCGGTCGACTTCGGAGCGGATTGTCGTGATGACCGCTTCCGTGTCTTGCAGCACGTCCTCGTTCAGGAAGCGTAGCACGGTGTAGCCTTCGCGCTGCATCCAGGCGTCGCGCCTGGCGTCTGCCTCCGGGCGGGCATCGTGGCTCTCGCCGTCGCATTCCACCACCAGCTTCAGGCTGCGGCAGAGGAAGTCTGCGAAGAACGGGCCGACCGGCATCTGGCGGCTGAACTTCGCGCCTTGCCGGCTGGCGGAAAGGTGCTGCCACAACACGCGCTCCGCCGGAGTGGCGGCGCGGCGAAGTGTGCGGGCGCGTGCGGTGTTGCGGGGTTGCCAGCCGGGCATAGGCAATATCTGACCCGAGGGGCCCAACATTGCAATCCTCGTGCACCCCCAAAGCTAACCCCGTAAAATCCAATGAAAAGGGTACTGGCGCGTTTCCGGCCCCTACTGGCTCGGTTCGGGGAGGGCGCGGCAAGCTAATGCTGGCGGGCTCCCCACATCAGGTGTGGCCATTCCGGCCGCGAAGGACACAGTCTATGACCGATCACAACAAGGATCACGACAACAAGCAGGCCCAGGGCAACAAGCCCGCCAACGCCCCCGGCCAGGCGCAGCAGGGCGAAAAGTCCGGCCAGGCCCAGCAGGGCGAGAAGTCCGGCCAGGGCGACAAGGGCGACCACGGCTCCAAGGACAAGCAGCCGCAGCAGGGCAAGCCCTCCGCAAACGGCTGACGCGCCTTTACGCACACCGGTGACGTAACCGGACAGGCGGCCGCTCCTTACGCAGGGGGCGGCCGCTGCGCGTTTGGCGCATTGGGGCGGCCCGATGGCCCCGCGCCGCAGCGGGGCCGCCGTCCTGCGCGCCTGTGATTTGCCTCTCCGCAGGCCTGTGATACGCTCACTCCGGATTTCGAGGGGACGCATCATGAAAGACACAATCATCCTGATCGCTTCGGCGGCCTTGGTCGCTGGGCTGGGCTCCGGGCTGGAGGGTGCTCCGGCGGCTGCGCAGGATGTGGATTTGCAGCGGACGCTGAATGAGGCGACGGCCGAGCCTGACAGCTACGAGGAGACCGTCACGGTCGAGATCGATGCCGAGGTCGAGGAAGAGGCGCCCGCAGAGGGCGACGGCGACGATTACCTCTCCAAGATGTTCTCCGGTAAACCCTTCCTAGAAGGCGATGCGATGGCAGCGGCGCTCGCGGAGGCGGACAAATTTCCGCTCGGCAGCAGCAAGAACCCCGTCCGTGTCAGCCAGCCGCAGGGCCAGCGCGCTTACCTGCGCCGCCTCCGCTGCCCCGGCGGCGACCAACCCGCATTCGGCCGCGTCGGCAATGTCGGCCCGGGCGTGTTCGATAGCATCGTGGACCTTTACGAGGTGGAATGCGCAGACGGATCGGTGCACGAAATCTACATGGACATGTACCACGCTGGCCATGTGGAAGACCGGCCCGTGCCCGGCTTCACCATCACGCCCTGATCGCGCCGGGCCAGGCTTCCGCCGCGGGCCCTGCGCTCGCCCCCCTTACAGCCCGTCCTGCACCTTGAAATCGCACAGGCCGTTCACGTCCCGGTGGCACACCAGGAACCGCGTGTTGCGGCCCAGGCTGCCGACGTAGCGTGTGGGCGTATTGCTGCTGTACAGTTCGGCCCGGCGCTGGCGTTCTGCCGCTGCGGCGCGCGCATTGTGGTCGGCCAGCCGGCCACGCACGATGCGCTCTGCCAGCAACCGGTCATTCGAAGGCGCGGTGGTCCACAGGCTGTAAGCGGTCAGGTCGATATCGCGCAGCTGGTCCAGCCTGTTGCCGGCCTTCGCGCGGCTGAACACGTAATTCGCCGCCGGGCCGGACCGGAAATCGTTGATCGCGATGTAGAATGCGCCCGTCCAGTCGCCATAGGCCAGCATCCGGTCCAGCAGGACGATGCGTGCGCCATCCTTCTGGCCATGCTGCTGCGACCAGCGCGGGAAGCTGGCCCAGCGCTGCTGTTCGTCGCAGGCCTGCTTCAGCCCCAGCCGGCACCCTTCCGCAAAGGCGGGCAGGACCTCGGCGTAATCCTCCGCCACGATCAGCACGCTGGCCTTGTTGAAGCAGCTGACCGCCGTGCCCAGCCGGCAGGCGGCGTCGGAATACATCCGGCCGCGATCGGGGTCGTAAGCGCGGCTGGCAGGGTTGGAGAACATGTGCTCTCCCGCCGTGCAGCCCTGGATCACGCGGTTCTTGCAGGCGGACAGCGCATTGCGATCGGCCAGCTGCCAGTCCACCGCCTGCGGGAATTCGCCATTGCCGCCATCGAAGGCCAGCACCGTCGCCACCGAGCAGGTGCTGACCAGCCCGGCCTCGCAGGCCTTGCCCCAGCTATCCGCTACCTCCTTCGCGCGGGCCTGGCGCGCGGGCACTTCGTCGATCAGCAGGTTGAACAGGACATCGCAGCTGTCCTTGTGCGGTGTCTCGCAGCCCAGCTTGAAATAGGCGATGCCGCGTTCCCTGTCCGGCACCAGGCCGACGGCGCCATCCAGGTGGGCAGAGCCGAGCAGCTGGCAGGAATAGCCGTCCTTCATGCGGCAGGCCTTGTCCAGATACGCCACGCCCTTGGGGTGGTTGGCCGTCATGCCGCGCCCGTTCGATACGAACAGCTGGCCCGCCACGCCGCAGCTGCGCCTGTCGCCCAGCTCGCATCCGCGTTCGAACAATGCACGCCCGGCCACCAGGTCGCCTGCGGGATTGGTCTTGTCGATCAGGACCATGCCGGCATCGAAGCACGCTTTGGCATCGCCCGCGCGGCAGGCGGCGGCAGACTGCGTGGCGGTGCCCCCGGCAGGAGCAGCCCCCTGTGCCGATACGGCCGGCGCAGTAGCGATTACGGCGGCGAACACGGCGCCGGACATGGCGAGAAGCGTGACGAAACGCGTGACGAGGGTCGTGAAAGGGCTCGTGACAAGGCTCGTGACAAGGCGGCGCATGCGGAACTCCCCTGTGTTGCAGGTGGGATCTGCTCCCGCCGCGCCGCGCCGTCCAATGACAATTGTCGTTAGCCCCCTGCTGCCGTCCCCGCCGCCGTCCCCGCCGCCGTCCCTGCCGCCGTCCCCGCCGCCGTCCCTGCCGCCGTCCCTGCCGCCGTCCCTGCCGCCGTCCCTGCCGCCGTCCCAACCCTCTCGCGCGCCGGGGCGGTTGGCGGTGATGCCCGTTCCCCGCGCAGGTGAGCGGCCTGTCCTACAAGGGGCGCGCCATGCTTCGCGGCGGGGCATGGTTATCCTGTCCTGCCCGATCTCCCCCTTGTCGCCCCCCGGCTGGCCCGGATGCAAAGGTGCGCCAGGGGCGCGGTTTTTGTCCTCTGGACTGTGTAACACCTGTAACACCTTCAGCTTCGCCTTCCCGAAGCTGAACGGATGGGCGGGTCAGCGTGCCCAGTCAGCGTGCCCAGTCATCGTGCCGGGTCGCACCAGTCGATGGGCGATTCGCCCCAGCCGCTGCCGCCCGCCAGGCCCGCGCCTCGCATGTGCTCTGCCAGCAGGCTGCGCGTGCCGTCGGGAGCTGTGCGGCGGGCATTGCGCAGTTCGCGGCCGTACTGGTCGCGGGGAGGCTCCGCCCCGCCGTTCCATTCGAAGGGCCCCGCGCGCAGCCATGCCAGCAGCGCGCCGCGCGCGGCGATGGCGGCGGTGCGCTCGGCCTCGCAGGCGCCTTCCAGCTCCGGCGCGTCGAAGCCGGCCAGGCGGATGCGGCGCGGCGGCGCGCCCTTGGCTGAACCGGCAGGCGGGGGCAGCCATACGGTGTCGCCATCGATCACGCAGGCGGCGCTCGACTGGCCGCGCCCGCACAGGCTGAAGGCGCGCTGCACCTGCACCCACTCGCCACCCGCATCGCCATCCCCGTGCCACCAGCGCAGGCCCAGCGTCAGCGCGGCGGTGACCAGGACCAGCCCGGCGATCCGGCTCCAGCGCCGCCAGCCAGCCTTGCGCCTTCGCTTCGCCTGCCATCTGGCATCGAAGCGCGGGGCAGGCGGGGAGGATCTGCGGCGGCTCATCCCGCTGCCTTACCCGAACGGGCGAAATCGGCTAGGCTGGCGGGCGCAGAATCGACGGGTCGCTTCCACCTGATGCTTGAAGAGGGGAGTGAGACGATGAGTGACGATCAGCCAGGCGCTGCATTGGGCCGCAGGGCGGTTGTGATGGGCGGTCTGGCGGCGGCGATGCTGCCGGGCGTGGCCCGCGCGGATGTCGTGTGCCGCGACAATCCGTACCACGGCATCCGCCAGTGCAGCAGCGGGATCCGCCGCATACAGCTGGTCCAGGCGATGCAGGAATGCCCGCAATGGTGCTGGGCGGCATGCATCCAGATGGCGTTTGCGAAGTACGGCTGGCGCGTGCCGCAGACCGACATCGTGCAGCGCCTGTTCGGCGATATGCGCTGCGCCCCGGCGAACGGGTCGCAGATCGTCGCCACTGTGAACAGCGGCCCCTGGCGGGACGTGCGCGGGCGCATGTTCAGGGCGCGCGCCGCGCCGCTCGCGGACCTCGATTTCGGCATGTCGAACGGCAACGCCCTGCGCGATGCGGCTTGGCACCTGGCGGACGGCATACCGCTGATCAACGGCGCGCTGAACCATGCGACCCTGCTGACATCGATGACCTACGCCATCGACCGCCAGGGCCGCGTGTTCCTGCAAGAGATGATCGTGCGCGATCCCTATCCCTACCAGGACGCACGCCCATCGCGCCGATCGCTGACGCAGCGGGAGGTTTCAGGCACCCGCCTGCTCGTATCGATCAGGGTCTGACGTCTCGGCCGCTGCTTCTGCGTCTGCCTAGCTATCGGGGAAGTCGGGGATGGGCGTCAGGCTGGTGAAGGCCTCGTCTAGCGGTGGGTGGCCCAGCGCGGGCCAGTCGATGGCGGGCGGGTCGACCCTTGTATCCGGTAGGCGGTCCAGCAGGTCACGGATCAGGGTCAGGCGGCCGCGCTTCTGGTCGTTGAAGTCCACCACAGTCCATGGCGCGTGGTCGGTATGCGTGGCGGCGAACATGGCCTCGCGCGCGGCGCTGTAATCGGCAAAGCGGGTGCGGGCGGCCACGTCGATGGGGGAGAGCTTCCAGCGCTTCAGGGGATCGGCCAGCCGTTCGGCGAAGCGTTCTTCCTGGCTCTCCTGGTCGCAGCTGAGCCAGTACTTGAACAGGCGGATGCCGTCATCGGCCAGCAGCTTCTCGAACACCGGGGCCTGCTGCAGGAAAGCATCGACCTGTTGCTGGTCGGCAAAGCCCATCACCCGCTCCACCCCGGCGCGGTTGTACCAGCTGCGGTCGAACAGCACGATTTCGCCCGCCGTTGGCAGGTGCTGGACATAACGCTGGAAGTACCACTGGCCCTGCTCGGCCTCGGTCGGCTTGCCCAGCGCGACGGTGCGGCACTGGCGCGGGTTCAGCTTCTCGCGGATCGCCTTGATCGTTCCGCCCTTGCCGGCCGTGTCCCGCCCTTCAAACAGCACGCAGATGCGCTGCCCGGTTGTGCGGGCCCAGCGGGCCATGGAAACCAGTTCGTGGGTGAGCGGCTCCAAGGCCGCGTTATATGTCTTGCCCTTCATGGCCTGCACGATGCGCGAAGAGGCGCGGCGCGGCAAGCCTCAGGCGCTGGCGCACCAGCGGTTCGCGCGGCGGCCCTGCCATGGCTCGGCCAGCCCTTCCTCCACCAGCACCATGCCCAGGCTCTGCCCGCCGCGCGTGACGACGCGCAGCTTGCGCCCGAAGCGGTCGGTGTCGCGCGCTCCTGCAGCTTCCAGCTGGAACGGCCCTGCGTTGAGTAGCTGGGTGAAACGCCGTGTCGCCTGCTCGCCCAGGGCGCGTTCGGCGGCGCAGGCGGGGCGGTGCGTCTCCGGCGTGTTGATATCGGCAACGCGCACCTTGGTTCCGTCCAGCCAGAAGGTGTCGCCGTCCACCACGCAGGTGACGCGCGGGGCGGAAGTGCAGGGCGCAAAGGTGGAGGGCGTGCCGGGTCTTCCCGCCTCCTGCCCTGCATTCGCCAGGAGGATGGGTACCGCAAGGCAGGACAGGAGGCGGGCCGACATGACACCGACCTATCCCTGCGGCGCGGCGGCGGGCATCCGGACCACTACTGATCCGTATCAGCCCTTATCAGGTGGTCAGCTGGCGCTAGGCATGGCGCAATCGGTGGGTTAGGGCTGCATCCGCAACGCAATCCGAGGGACCACCGGCCATGACCGCGCCGCAGCACAATTCCGGCGATAACCGCCACATGCTGGCCAAGGCGGAAACGCTGATCGAGGCGCTGCCCTATTTCCAGCGTTATGCGGGCCGCAGCTTCGTGGTGAAATATGGCGGCCATGCCATGGGCGATCCCGCCGCCGCGCGCGACTTTGCCGAAGATATCGTGTTGCTGAAGGCCGTGGGCATCAACCCGGTGGTAGTGCATGGCGGAGGCCCGCAGATCGGCGCCATGCTGGAGAAGCTGGGCGTGGAGACCACCTTCGTCGACGGGCTTCGCGTCACGGACGAGGAGACGGCCAAGATCGCCGAGATGGTCCTGTCCGGCGCGATCAACAAGGAACTGGTCGGCTGGATCGCCAAGGCAGGCGGCAAGGCGATCGGCATTTCCGGCAAGGACGGAAACCTCGTCACCGCCACCAAGGCGCAGCGCAGCACGCGCGACGCGGACAGCAATATCGAGCGCGCGGTGGATCTGGGCTTCGTTGGCGAGCCGAGCCATGTCGACACCACGATACTGGAAACCGCCAGCGGCGCGGGCATGATCCCCATCATCGCCCCCATCGCGGTGGGAGAAGACGGGCACACTTACAACATCAACGCCGACACGATGGCGGGCGCGATTGCATCGGCGCTGGGCGCGGCACGGCTTTTCCTGCTGACGGACGTGGCGGGCGTGCTGGATAAGCAGGGCGAGCTGCTGACGGATTTGAACCCAGCGGATATCGCGCGGCTGAAGGAAGACGGCACGATTGGCGGCGGCATGATTCCCAAGCTGGAAACATGCGTGCACGCCGTGGAGGCAGGCTGCGATGCCGCCGTGGTGCTGGACGGGCGTGTGCCGCACGCCATGCTGCTGGAATTCTTTACCGCACGCGGTGCAGGCACGCTGGTGCGGGCGTGAGGAGGCTCGGCACCGTGGCGGTCGCTGCGATGGCAATGGCCCTTTCTGCCTGCGGCGGAAACGATGCGCCCGAGCAGCCGCAGGATGGTGCGGAGCTGGCGGGGCAGGGCCTGTCCGGTCCGACAATTGCCGATTTTCCCGTGCTGCAAAGCGATGACTGCGCGGATGTGGCGCAATTCTATTTCGATGCCATCGCCGCGCGCGAGTTCGATAGGGCGGCCCTTGTGTGGGACGATCCCGTGGTTGACGATGCCCGCCTTGGCGCGCTTTTCGCAGGCTACACCCAGCCGAAATTCACCGTGTCGGACATCCGCCGCGACGAGGCCGGGCCGTCCGAAAGCTGCACGATCACCGGGGCGCTGGCAGACCTGGCCGATCCGGCACGCGTGCTGCGCGAAGGCACGGTCATCCTCCAGCGCGCGGCTGGTGACCAGGCCTCCACCCCCGACCAGCAACGCTGGCGCGTCCAATCGAGCGATTTCATCGAGGAGATGCAGCGCGCGGGGCGGGGTGGGCCGGCATGATCGCGCCCATGCGTGTTAGTCGCTTGATACACCTGCGCGCCGCGCCTATCTTTGGTTGCAGCTCACTCCATTCAATCCGAAGGCGGTTCCCCTGATGCAAGCGATACTCCAGATCATCGGCCTGCTGGCCAACGTCCTGATCATGCTGGTCATCGTGCAATTCGTGATCAGCCTGCTGTTCTCCTTCAACGTGGTGAGCACCAGCAACCAGTTTGCGGTGCAGATCTACAATTCGATCGACGCGCTGCTGCGGCCGATCCTCGACCCTATCCGGCGCATATTGCCGCAGACCGGGGCCATCGATTTCTCGCCGCTGGTGCTGATCCTCGGCCTGAACATTCTCATGATCATTCTGGGGAATCTTGCATGAGTGAAGCCACACGCATCGACGGCAAGGCCTTTGCCGCGAAATTACGCGAGCGCGTTGGCGCGCTGGCGGAAGCGTTTGCCGAAACGGCCGGGCGCAAGCCAGGCCTTGCAGTGGTGCTGGTGGGGGAAGATGCCGCCAGCCAGGTTTATGTCGGGGCTAAGGGCAAGGCTACGGTCGCCGCGAACATGGAAAGCTTCGAGCACCGCCTGCCCGCCGATACGGACGAGGGCACGCTGCTGGCGCTGGTCGCACAGCTGAATGCAGACGAAGCGGTGGACGGCATACTGGTGCAGCTGCCGCTGCCCGGTCACCTTAACGAACAGGCCGTGATCGGCGCGATCGATCCGGGCAAGGATGTGGACGGGTTCCATGTCATCAACGCCGGGCGGCTCAGCGTTGGGCAGACCGGTTTCGTGCCCTGCACGCCGCTTGGCTGCATGATGTTGCTGGCGGACCGGCTCGGTGACCTGTCCGGGCTGGAAGCCGTGGTCATCGGCCGCTCCAACATCGTGGGCAAGCCGATGGCGCAGCTTCTTCTTGATGCCAACGCCACTGTCACCATCGCGCACAGCCGCACCAAGGATCTGCCCGGCGTGGTGCGCCGCGCGGATATCGTGGTCGCTGCCGTGGGGCGGCCGGAAATGGTAAAGGCTGACTGGCTGAAGCCCGGCGCCACCGTAATCGATGTGGGCATCAATCGCCTGCCGCCCGAACCCGGCTCCGACAAGGGCCGGCTGGTCGGCGACGTGGCCTTTGCCGAGGCCAGCGAAACGGCCGCCGCCATCACGCCCGTGCCCGGCGGTGTGGGCCCGATGACCATTGCCGTGCTGCTGCGCAATACTCTGGTTGCGGCATACGAGCACGCCGGGCTGGATACGCCGGAGATCTGAATGCGCAAGCGGTCAATCCTTGCCGCAAGCCTTGCCACCCTCGCCCTCGCAGGGTGCATGGCCAGCGGCCCGCCGCGTATCCCGGTGGAGCGGATCGACCGCGCGCTGGAGGGCGCTCCCGGAGAGGCGCAGCCGAGCAAGCTCGTAGCGACAGAACTCGCCTTCGCGCGCGCGGCGCAGGAAGACGGGCAGTGGACGGCCACGCGCGCCTTTGCTGGCCCCGGCGCGATGATCCATGGCCCGAACGGCGCGATTCCAGCTCTGCCCTGGTTGCAAAAACAGTCCGATCCCGCGCAGGCCGCCAAATGGGCACCCCGGGAAATCTGGATGAGCTGCGATGGCGCGCTGGCGGTGAGCAGCGGCCGGTTCGTGGATCCGGAAGGGCTGGTGGGAACTTACCTGACCGTGTGGCAGCGGCAGGGGCGCGAGGATTACCGCTGGGTCTATGACAGCGCGCAGCCGGACAATCCGCAGCCGCCCGCGCGGTTCCGGCCAGAGGCGCAGGAAGGCGACATCGTCGTGACTGCGCTGGATGCGGTCCAAGGCAATGTGGCCGATTGCCCGCGCGGTGCGACTGCGCCGGACGAGAAAGCCGTCGCCGCTATGACCGCAGGCCGCCAGCAGGCCACACGCACCTCGCCCGACGGCACGCTGGCCTATCGCTGGGAACACCGCAGCGGCGCCAATGGTCCGGAGCGCTATTTCACCGCCTACTGGCTGCATGAAGGCAAATGGCAGGTCGCTGTGGAAGAGGTATGGGCCGGGTCCTGAAACTTCGCTAAGGGCGGCGCGTGACCGAGCTTTTCTTCTCCGCCTTCATCACGCTGTTCGTCGTGATCGACCCCCCCGGCTGCGCGCCGATCTATGCCGGGCTGACGAAGGGTGCGACGGCGGCGCAGGCGCGCAACATGGCCATCCGCGCCTGCATCATTGCCGCAATCATCCTGCTGATCTTCGCCCTGTTCGGGCAGGACCTGCTTGGCGCGCTGCATATCGAGCTTGACAGTTTCCGCATCGCAGGCGGCCTGATGCTGTTCTGGATCGCGTGGGAAATGGTGTTCGAGAAGCGCACCCAGCGGCGCGAGGAGCGCGCTGAGAAAGTCGCCGCGACGCCCGAAGTGGAGGACGTGTCCGTCTTCCCGATGGCCATGCCCATGCTGGCCGGCCCTGGTGCCATCGCCGCAATCATGCTGCTGCAGAACGAAGCGGAGGGGCTGGAAGAATCGCTCGTCGTGCTTGGCGCACTGGGCGCCGTCCTGCTGCTGACCATGCTGGCGCTGATCGCGGCCGGACCGCTGATCCGCCTGCTGGGCCACCGGGTAGAAGCGGTCATCACACGCCTCCTCGGCGTGCTGCTGGCTGCGCTGGCGGCGCAATATGTCATCGATGGCCTGCGGGGCAGCTTCGGGGTGTAGCCTTCGCTACTGCAGCGTCACCCGTTCCTCGTCGGGGTCGCCGCGGCCGAAGAACTGCATCAGCTGGACCAGCAGGTCGCAGCGCTGGCGCAGGTCGGGGGCTTCCAGCAGGGCTTGCTTGGCCGCCGGGTCGAAGGGCGCGATCTGCGATACGCCGTTGACCAGGCTGGCATCGTCCAGCTGGCCGACCGAATCCCAGTCCACTGCATAACCTTGCCGGTCGGCGAAATCGCGGGATTCTGCCTCCAGGCTCGCGCGTTCTCCCAGCGTCAGGTACTCGTCCTGCGGTTCGTCCAGCAGCTCCGCCTCCACCTGGCGGAACTGCGTATTGGGCTGGATCTCGCGGATCACGCGGAAGCGTTGCTCGCCGGACAGAACGATGTTGTAGCGCCCGTCCTCCATCGCCTCGACATCCTCGATCCGGCCCACGCAGCCGACATCGTATAGCGGCGCGCCGTCGACCGGCTCGCGCGGCTGGATCATGGCAATCTTGCGGTCACGCGCCAATGCGCTGCCCACCAGCTCGCGGTATCGCGGCTCGAAGATATGCAGCGGCAATTGCAGGCCCGGAAACAGGATGGCCCCGGTCAGCGGGAAGATGGAAAGGCGCGTGGGCTTGCTCATGTCAGCCGAACAGCAACAGCGAGAGGCGGCGGCGCGTTGCGGAAACCCACGGGTCTTCCAGGCCTACAGCCTCGAACATTTGCAGCAGTTTGGCCCTGGCCGCGCCCTCGTTCCATTCCGGATCGGTTTCGATGGAGCGCAGCAGTGTGTCAGCGGCGTCATCGCGCTGGCCTGCGGCAAAGGCGGCCTCGGCAAAGGCCATCTGCGCTTCCATGTCAGCGGGGCGTTCCGCGGCGGCGGCACGCAGGGCGGCAAGCTCGCTCTCGTCAACCTGCGTGCCAGCCAGTTCCAGCGCGCTGCCGGCCTGCTGCACGAGCGGATCGGATTTCAGATCCTCGGACAGGGCATCATGCACGACGCGCGCCTCTTCCACCCGGTCCGCAGCGACGAGCGCGCGGATCAGGCCGGACTGCACGGCTGCATTTTCCGGCGCCATGCCGGCAATCTGCTGGAACACGCTGGCGGCGCGCTCTGCATCGCCATCGGCCAGCACCTGTTCGCCCATGGCGATCAGCTGGTCGAGGTCGGGAGCGCCATCTGGAGCTCCTTGCCCACCCGCATTGGCCCCGATTGGCAATTGCTCCAGCAGCTGGTCCAGCGCCTGCTTCATCTGCGTTTCGCTGCGGGCGGAGGTCAGGTCGGCCACCGGCTGGCCCTGGAAGATCGCGTAGATCGTGGGGATGGACTTCACTTGGAACTGGCTGGCGATAAAGCCTTCCTCGTCCACGTTCAGCTTGGCCAGCACCACGCCCTTGTCGGCATATTCGGCGGCGATCTTCTCCAACATGGGGGCGATGGCCTTGCACGGCCCGCACCATTCGGCCCAGAAATCCAGGATGACGAGCTTGTCCTGCGAAGGCGTAACGACATCCTTCTGGAATCGCTCCACCGCCTTCTGCTCGTCGATCGAAAGGCCCATGCTTGCCAAGGTAACGCTCCTGTCAGGTAATCTCGTAAGCCGCCAATGTGGCCATTCGCGGGCGATTGTGAAGGGCGCATCCGGCCTTTTCCCGACAAGGCGGCAAACCGCGCAATTTCCGCTTGCAGGGTGCAGGGGCCGGTGCTAACCGCGCCGCTCCCCACCACGACAGGCCCTTGGGCACACGTGGTAGAGCGCCAGTGAGCGGGCGTAGCTCAGGGGTAGAGCACAACCTTGCCAAGGTTGGGGTCGGGCGTTCGAATCGCCTCGCCCGCTCCATTTTCTCCTATTCGACCGAATGCCATGATCGCGCGACGAAGCGCGCTTTTCAGGGTTGTGCGAAAGCGTGCAGGCTCTATGTGACAGTATAACATCTGCCACCGCTTCCTCGGAGATAGCGTTTCCATGATTTTGTCCCGCCTCCTCGCCGGCACTGCCGCGCTGACTTTCCTCGTGCCGAACGGCGCGGCCCTTGCCCAAGACGCGGAAGTGCAGCGTCAAGACACTGCCGAAACCTCTCAGGAACGCGCGAGCGGCGATGATTTCCATGGCGAGATCGTGGTCCGCGCGGGCGGCCTTGCGCGGCTGGACATGCTGGCGGGCACATCTGTGCTGCAGGGCGATGAACTGCAGCGCAACCTCGATGGCCAGATCGGCGAGGTGCTGGCGAAGCTGCCGGGCGTTTCCGCCACCAGCTTCTCTCCCGGTGCATCGCGCCCTGTCCTGCGCGGCTTCCAGGGTGACAGGGTGCGCGTGCTGGTTGACGGAATCGGCGCAATCGACGCCTCCAACACCAGCGCCGACCATGCCGTGACGATCGACCCGCTGACCGCGGAGCGTATCGAGGTCCTGCGCGGCCCTGCCGTGCTGCTTTACGGTTCCAGCGCCATCGGCGGCGCGGTCAATGTCATCGACCGCCGCATCCCGCAGGCGCGCCCGGACGAGCCGCTTCATGTCGATGCCATCGTCGGCTTCGATACGGCGCACCATCTGCGCGAAGGCGGCGTCTCCTTCGACCTGCCCGTAGGCGGCGGCTTTGCACTGCATGTCGATGGCAGCATCCGCCGCACGGACAATGTCGAGATACCCGGCTTTGCCGTTTCCGGCCCGCTGCGCGCCGACCTGCTGGCAGAAGCTGCCGAGGAAGAGGCGGACGAGCCGGAGGAAGCGGCCGAACTGCGTGAGGCAGCCGGCCGGAAGGGGTCCGTCCCCGGCACTTACACTGCGACGGAATCGGCCGGTGTCGGCCTCGCCTGGTTCGGCAATGGCGCGAACCTGGGCGTCTCCTTCGGCTATTACGATAGCGATTACGGCATCCCCCTGCGCCCCGGCACGGAGCATGCGCATGAGGAAGACGGCGCTGCGCCAGGTGCCGAAGAAGAGGAAGAGATCGAGGACGTGCGCATCGGCCTCGTCCAGAAGCGCGTGGATTTCCGCGGCGGCGTCCAGCTGGGCGGCGGCTTCTTCGAAGAGCTGACCACGCGTTGGGGCTATGCCGATTACACGCATACCGAATTCGAGAATGGCGAAGTCGGCACGGTCTTCGACGTCGAGGGCGTCGAGGGACGCGTCGAGCTGGTGCAGCGCGAACGAAACGGCTGGCGCGGGTCGATTGGCGCGCAGTTCCTTTACAAGGACTTCGTTGCCGTGGGCGAGGAAGCTTACGTCCCGCCCAACACGACCGAGCAGTTCGCCGTCTTCACCTTGCAGGAAGTCGAGCTGGGCAATGCCGAGTTCGAGTTTGGCGCGCGCTATGAAAACGTCTCGCTGGAGAATGTCACCAGCGGGTTGAAGCGTGACTTCGACGCCTATTCGCTGGCCGGCGGCCTGTCCTACTCCCCGTCCTATGGCTGGCGCGTTGGTGTGAATCTTTCACATTCCGAACGCGCGCCCACATCGGAAGAACTGTTTGCAGACGGACCGCATATCGCCTCGCAGCAGTTCGAGATCGGCGATGCCGGCCTGGTGAAGGAAAAGGCAAACGGCGTGGAGGGCTACGCCCGCTGGAATAGCGGCCCTGCCGATTTCGGCATCGCGGTCTATCACACGTGGTTCGACGATTTCATCTACCTGCAGTCCACGGGAATGGAGGAAGACGGGCTGCCGGTCTTCATGCAGCGCCAGCAGGATGCCAAGCATTTCGGTGTGGAGGCGGAAGCCACTTTCCCGCTGCTGCGCGGCGACGGCTGGTCGCTGGTGGGCGAAGCGCGCGGCGATTATGTGCGAGCAACGCTGGATAATGGCGATCCGGTCCCCCGCATCCCGCCGGTCAGCCTGCTGGGCGCAGCCGAATATCGCACCGATGCCTTCGATGTGCGCGCAGAGGTCCAGTGGTTCGGCGAGCAGGACCGTGTCGCACCGCTTGAACTGCCGACGGACAGCTTTGCTTTGGTGAACATGGCGCTGACATGGAAGCCGGTGCGCGGCGACGGCAATCTGACTGTCATCCTGCAGGGCAACAATTTGTTCGACGTGACCGGGCGCCGCCACGCCAGCTTCACCAAGGATTACGTGCCCATGGCCGGGCGCAATGTGAAGGTGACGGCGCGCCTCAGCCTGTAGGCGCGTCTTCCACTCCGAAGCTGATGTCCGCATGCTCGCGCAGGCGGTCCACCAGCGACGCGCCGAGATGCGATCCGGGCGTGCCGATGCCGCCCTTTCCGCTGCCTTCCAGCAGACCGATGCCGGTCTGCGCCAGCATGCGGCAGGTCGAGCCGTAGCCCGGATCGTATTTGCCTTTCACGCCGTAGCGCAGGGAGGTCCCGTCCGGATTGTTGCCGACGAACAGGATATCGTAAAAGCCGTTCTCGCGCTCTTCTTCGGTTGGGCCTTCGCCCGGCTTGGGGCCGCCATCGGAGAAGGGCGCCTTCAGCGCAGCGGTCATGGCCTTGGCCGCCGTCTTGCCCATTTCGCCAGGGCTGGTCAGCACCATCTCGTCGTACCGGAAATCCTCGCCATAGGGGAAATCGCGCAAGAAATTGGTGCGGTGGACGTTCTTGGTATTGATCGTCGCCATGATGAAAGGCGCGCACCAGCTTTCCAGCTGGTCGTCATAGACCGGGATCAGGCCGCCGGGCTGGTCCGGCCCGGAGAAGCCGGGCGTCAGCGCGAAGGGATCGGCTGAAAGCTTGAACAGCGAGGGATCCTTCATCGCGGCAGCGATGCTGGCCTTGAAACTGGCCGCCGTGCCGCCAGAGAACGTGCCCTGCATCTTGCGCACGCGGCCCTTCACGCGCTGGAAGGGCTTGCCGAAGCGGCTCTTCGCTTCTTCCTGCAGCATCAGCACGCCGAGGTCGAAGGGGATGGAGTCGAAGCCGCTGGAAAAGGCGATGCGCGCGCCGCTCGCCTCGGCAGCCGCGCCGTATTTCTCGATCATCTGAGCCATCCATGCCGGCTCGCCGCACAGGTCGGCATAGTGCGTGCCTGACTTGACGCAGGCGGCCAGCAAGGGCTCGCCATAAAGCTGGTAGGGGCCGACCGTGGTGACGACCACTTTCGTGCGCTCAACCATGGCGTCCAGTGTTTCGGGGGCGGAGGCATCGGCCACCACCAGCATGACGCTGTCCGGGATGCCCATCTCGCTGCGCACGGCATTCAGCTTCTGCAGGTTGCGGCCGGCCATTGCCCAGGTCGGGCCATCATCCCGCCCGGAATAATGTTCGTGCAGATATTGCGCGACGAGCCGGCCGGTATAGCCGGTGGCGCCGTAGACGATCAGGTCAAATTCTGGGTGCTCTGACATGGGATTACCCTCCTCTTTGGAGGATTAGCGCGCAAGGGACGCGGGTGTTCCCTCACAGCCGCAGCGCTTAGAGCCTCGGCAGGGTGACGCCGCGCTGGCCCATGTATTTGCCCGCCCTGTCGGCATAGGTCACCTCGGGCCGCTCATTGCCCTGCAGGAACAGGAATTGGCAGGCGCCTTCATTGGCGTAAATCTTGGCGGGAAGCGGCGTGGTGTTCGAAAATTCCAGCGTCACATGGCCTTCCCAGCCCGGCTCCAGCGGGGTGACGTTCACGATGATACCGCAGCGGGCGTAAGTGGACTTGCCAAGGCAGATAACCAGCACATCGTCCGGGATGCGGAAATATTCCACCGTGCGGGCCAGCGCAAAGCTGTTGGGCGGGATGATGCAACAATCCGTCTGCCGGTCCACCAGGCTGTCCCCGTCGAAGTTCTTCGGGTCGACGACGGCAGAATTGACGTTGGTGAAGATCTTGAACTCGTCCGCCACGCGCGCGTCATAGCCGAAGCTGCTGACCCCGTAAGAGATGCAGCCGTCGCGCCGCTGCGCCTCCACGAACGGCTCGATCATCCCTTCGTTCAGGGCCTTTTCGCGGATCCACTTGTCGGAAAGAATCGCCATGCAAAGGGGATTCCCGACGCGGACCGCCCGCACAAGGCGTGCGCGAACTTATCCCCCAGCCAGCAGGCTCGCATTGCCGCCGGCGGCGGTGGTGTCGATGGTCGTCACCCGCTCGGTCGCGAAGCGTTCCACGTAATGCGGGCCGCCGGCCTTGGGGCCGGTTCCGGACAGGCCCTCGCCGCCGAACGGCTGCGTGCCCACCACCGCGCCGATCTGGTTACGGTTGACGTAGAGGTTTCCGACATGCGCGCGCGCCTCCACGAAGCGGCGGGTCGAGGCGATGCGGCTGTGCAGGCCTAGCGTCAGGCCATAGCGCGTGCGGTTGATCCGCTCGATCACCTTGCCAAGGTCCTCCGCCTTGTACCTGCGCACGTGCAGGACGGGGCCGAAGTTTTCGCGCTTGAGCTGGTCGATGGCGTCCAGCTCGATGATGGTGGGCGCGACATAGCTGCCAGGCTCGCACTCGGCTGGCAGGCCGAGCCGCATGACCGGCAGGCCCAGTTGCTCCATCTCGGCGATGTGGTCTTCAAGCTTGCCTTGCGCTTCCTCGTCGATGACGGGCCCGATATCGGTCGCGAGGTCGCGCGGCTGGCCCACGTCCTGCGCGGCGAATGCGCCCTTGATCATGTCCAGCATGGAATCCGCGATCTCTTCCTGCAGGTATAGGACGCGCAGCGCGCTGCAGCGTTGTCCGGCGCTCTGGAAGGCGCTTGCCACCACGTCGCGGGTGACCTGTTCGGGCAGGGCGGAGCTGTCCACGATCATGCAGTTCTGGCCGCCGGTTTCGGCGATGAAGGTGGCGATCGGCCCCTCGCGGTCGGCCAGCGAGCGGTTGATCTTGTGCGCCGTTTCGGTGGAGCCGGTGAAGGAGATACCGTCGATCCGTTCATCCCCGCTCAGCATGGCGCCGACGCGCCCGTCGCCCGGCACCAGCTGGATGACATCGTCAGGGATACCGGCCTCGTGGCATAGCTTCACGGCCAGCGCGGCGATCAGCGGTGTCTGCTCGGCGGGCTTTGCCAGCACGCAATTGCCCGCTGCCAGCGCGGCGGCGGCGGGGCCGATGAAAATGGCGAGTGGGAAATTCCAGGGGCTAATGCAGCCGAACACGCCGCGGCCGTGCAGGCGCAAAAGGTTCTCCTCGCCTGTCGGGCCCGGCAGCGGCATCGGGCTGCCGAACAGCATGCGCGCCTCGCAGGCATAATAGCGCAGGAAGTCCACGGCCTCGCGCACTTCCAGCACGCCGTCCACCAGCGTCTTGCCGGCCTCGCGCTGGCACAGGCTGAGGAATTCCGGCGTGTGCTCCTCAAACAGGTCCGCCACGCGGTCCAGCAGGTGGCCACGTGCAATCCCGCCGCGCCGGTCCCACTCGGCCTGAGCATCCTTGGCCCGGACCAGGGCCAGGTCCACATCCGCCTCGGTTGCTTCCAGCACGCTGCCCACGACATCGCGCCGGTCCTGCGGGCTGGTGATGGGCCGGGCGGGGCCGTGGTCTTCCGCCAGCACGGTGGGCGTTGCCGCCCAGTCGCGCGCGGCGAGCTTGTCCAGCTGTTCCAGCAGAGGCTCGCGCACCAGCGGGTCTGCCAGGTCGACGCCTGCGCTGTTGAGCCGGTTGGGATAGATGTAAGCGGGCAGCGGGATCTGCGGGTTTCGCAGCGGCTCCAGCGCGGCGAGGTCGCGCACCGGATCGGTGGTCATTTCCTCGACCGGCACGCCTGCGTCGGCCATGCGGTTGACGAAGCTGGAATTGGCCCCGTTCTCCAGCAGGCGGCGCACGAGGTAGGCCAGCAGTTCCTTATGCCCGCCAACGGGCGCGTAAATGCGCACGCGGGTCGGCGTTTCACCGGCGCGGCGTTCCAGCTCCGCCAGCTCCTCGTAAACTTCCTCGCCCATGCCGTGCAGGCGCTGGAATTCGAAGTCGCGCCCGCCCACGCCTTCCTCGGCTGCCAGCGCCTTGATGGCGCCCACGGTGTAGGCGTTGTGCGTGGCAAAGGCGGGATACAGCACGTCGGCCGTCGCCATCAGCTTCGCGGCGCAGGCGAGGTAGGAGACATCGGTGCCGATCTTGCGGGTGAAGACGGGGTAATCGTCAAAGCCGCCGACCTGGCTCAGCTTCACTTCCGTATCCCAATATGCGCCCTTCACCAGCCGCACCATCAGCTTGCGCGAATGGCGCCGGGCCAACCTGGCGACCCAGTCGCACAGCGGCACGGCGCGCTTCTGGTAAGCCTGCAGCGCCATGCCGAAGCCTTCCCATTGCCCGCCGCCGGGCAGGTCGAACAGGCTGTCGTCCGCGACCAGTTCCTCGATGATGTCCATCGAGAGTTCCAGCCGCTCTGCCTCTTCCGCGTCGATCGTGAAGTGGATGTTGCAGTCACGCGCCTGCGCGGCGAGTTCTCGCACCATGGGCACCAGAGCCGCACGCGCGGCTTCGGCATGCAGGTAATCGTATTTCGGGTAGAGCGCGCTCAGCTTCACGGAAATGCCCGGGCTGGGGCGGATGCCGCCCTCCGCCTCGCTCGCCAGCCGCTCGATCGCGGACTGGTAGCTTTGGCGGTATTTCTCCGCATCATCGAAGGTCATGGCCGCTTCGCCCAGCATGTCGAAGCTGTGCGTCCAGCCTTTCTTGCGCTCTGGCCGGGCGCGCTTCAGCGCTTCGTCGATCGTGCGCCCGAACACGAACTGCCCGCCAAGGATGCGCATGGCCTGCAGTGTTGCCTTGCGAATCACCGGCTCGCCCAGCTGGCCCACGGTGCGGCGCAGGGTGTTGGAAAGGCCCGCTTCGGCGTTGCGCCCGGCGTCCAGCACCTGGCCCGTCAGCATCAGCGAGAAGGTCGCCGCATTGACGAAGGTGGAGGAGCTTTCACCGAGATGTTCGGCCCAATCGATATCGGCCAGCTTGTCCGTGATCAGCGCATCGGCGGTGTCGATGTCCGGGATCCGCAGCAGCGCTTCGGCAAGGCACATCAGCGCGATGCCCTCTTCCGTGCCGAGGCCGTAATTCTGCAGGAAAGCATCGAGGCCCGATGCCGTGCGCTTGCGAGCCCCGGTGATAAGATCGCCTGCGAGCGCGGCGGCCTGCGGATGTACGCGGCTGGCAGGTCCGGCCTGCTTGATGCGCGTCTCGAGGCAGGCGTCCTCGTCGAATCTGTAAGCTTGTCGCAGCTCGGTACGGTCGATTGGCATGACGGCGCGTTTGAACCCGGTTTCAGCCGTAATCAAGTTTTGTGACGCGGTGTCAGGTGGTAAGGGCCAGCCATGAAGATCATCCTCAGCCGCAAGGGGTTCGACAGCGGGAGCGGAGGCGGGCCTTCGCCGATCGTGGATGGACGCCCGCTCAGCCTGCCGATCCCGGCGGGCGATGGCCCCTCGCGCACCACATACGGCGCGTTGGGTCTGGCCGATCACGCCGCGCAGGCCAGCCGCGGGAAGCTGGGCGGCGAGGATGCCTGCCATCACGATCCCATGTTCCTGGAAGACGGCACCTGCCTGTTCGGACAATGCGGTGCGGCGCAGACGCATCTGGAAAACCGCGGCGTGGGCGTGGGCGATACTTTCGTTTTCTTCGGCCTGTTCCGCGCCCCCGGCGAAGCGCCGCATCACCGCATCTTCGGCTACCTGCGCGTGGATGCCATCACGCGCCTGGCGGATGGAAGCGAGCGGGACCGCGCGAGGCTGGCAGGCCATGGCCACCCCCACGCAATCGGCATGCTGGCGAAGAACGATGTGATTTACGAGGGCGCAGGGCGGACCGCCCGGTCCAGCCCCGATGGCCTGCGGCTGAGCGTGCCAGGCGCTTCACCCAGTCTTTGGGCGGTGCCTTCATGGCTGCGCGCGAGCGGCCTCTCCTACCATGACAGGCCGGAGCGCTGGCTGCGCGGCGGGCGCTTGCAGAGCGTGGCGCGGGGGCAGGAATTCGTTGCCGATGTCGGCCGCCGCAAGGCGCCGCGCGAATGGCTGGATGCGGTCGTGGCGCTGATCGAAGCTTAACGCACCACGATGAAGACGCTGGCCGGACGCTCGCCGCGATTGGTCAGCGTGATGGCGAAGCGTTCGGTGAAGCGCGGCAGCCAAAGGCACTTGGCCTTCGGGCTCAGCGAGCGGGCGCAGACGCGTTTCGTATCACGGTCACTGATGGTGAGTTCGACCCGCGCGCCCTTGCTGGCATGGGCTGCGATCTCGGCCTTCTGGCCGGCATAGAACACCTGCTCCATCTCCATGCTCTCGCCCGGTGCAAGCCGCGCGCGGCGATAGGCGGGGCCGAGCGTGCGGCCCCGCCAGGGGGTAGAGGTGCTGGTATCCGCCGCGCGCCATGCGGCTAGCGGGTCGTCGCTCTCGCCCTCTGCCACCTGCACGCCAAGGCCATTCAGCCGGGCTAGGTAAGGTGCGCGCGTCGCCTCGTCTCCCGCAGCCTCTGCCGTCGCCAGCAGGGCGGCTCCGAATTCGGCGGGGCTCTCGGCTTCGGCTTCCAGCTGCACAACGCTGGGCAGCGGCGCGGTGTCGGGCACGCTGGCACAGGCCGCCACGAGTGCGGACAGCATGGTGAGGATCGTCGCGCGCATCAGACCGCCCCCTTCGCAGACCGGACGCGGAAATGTGCGCCCGTCTCGCTATCCAATAGCACCACCTCCATGCCGTGTCGCGCCGCGATGGCCTGCACCAGCGCAAGGCCGAGGCCATGGCTGGAGCGGCCATCGACCGCATGGCTGGCACGGAAGCGCTCGAACAGGACCGGGCGCAGGGCAGGGGGGATGCCGGGGCCGTCGTCCACCACCTCGATGAGCGGGCCCGGCGCGACGCGCAGCAGCAACTCGCCGCCGGAGGGCACATATTTCAGCGCATTGTCGAGCAGGTTGGAGAGCAGGCGGCCGATCTGCATGCGCTCGCCCAGCATCGTGGTTCCGGGCGCGATGTCGGTGCGGAAGGTTAGGCCGGCCTCTTCCGCGCTGTCCTCGTACAGCTCGGCCATGTCGCCGGCGAGCTTTGAGAGGTCGAACTCCTCCAGCCCTTCCGCTTCGCCAATGCGGGCCTCGCTCGATGCGATGTCCAGCAGGCTTTCCAGCATGGCGACGAGGTCGCGGATGTCGCTCCGGCTTTGCTCCACGCCGTCCAGTTCCGTGCCGGGTGGCAGCTGCGTGCGCAGCGCCGCCAGCCGGTTATCGAGATGCGTCAGCGGGGTGCGCACCTCATGCGCCAGCTGGTCCGACATGTGCCGATGCGTGCGCGCGAGGCTGGCCATGCGGGTAAGCGCGCGGGCGGAATGGCCGGTCAGTTCCGAGATTTCGTCGCCGCGGTCATCCTCTGGCAGCGCGGGGACGTCCTCCCCGCTGGCGCCGCGGAAAGCGAGGTTCACCGCATCAACACGGCGGCGCAGGCGGGCCGCCGCGCGGCGCGCCAGCCAGGTCACGATTATGACGATAACGAGCGCACCGGCCAAGAATGTCAGGGCCAGCCGCCACATGGCCGCGCGGTCCTGCGCATATTCGCGCGCGACGGCAAGGTTCAAATCCGGCCCCAAGCGCGTTGCGCGGCCATAGGCCTTGGTCCCGTCCGTCAGCGTCACGAAGCCGTCCTGGCTGACGGCGGGGTCGAGACCGGGCCATGCGCGGCCATCGGCCAGCAGGCTGGTGCCATCGGCCCGCACGACCCAGTAATGCGCACGCCGCCCGTCGCTGGGGATTAGCGCAGTGCGGTCTTCCAAACGGCGCAGCAGCTCCGCCTCCCCGCCGGTCACATAGATATCGGCAAGCGCGGCGACGTCCGTATCGAGCTGTACTGCCAGCGCCGCTTCCCTTGCACGCCAGCTTTCGGCCAGCACGATCGCGCCCAGCACGGCCAGCGCCAGCAGCGTCGTCACCACCGCGCCGCGCAGCATGCGGCCGAAGATCGAACGCCGCGTTCCGGCAGTCGCCGTCAGGTGCTGGCTGGCAGCCGTCATCCGGCCTGACCCGTGCCGGGAAGGAAGCGGTATCCCTTGCCCCATACCGTCTCCAGCGCGGGATGTTCGTGGCCTTCTTCCAGCTTGCGCCGCATGCGCCCGATGTTGACGTCCACGACATTGGTCTGCGGATCGAAATTCATGTTCCACACATCGCGCAGCAGCATTTCGCGGGTCACTACTTCGCCTGCATTTTCCATGAAGTAGCGGAACAGCGCGAACTCCTTGGGGCTGAGCGCGATGTGCTGTCCGCCGCGAAAGGCCGTGCGGTTCTTCACATGGCACTCGAACGCGCCGTACAGGATTACGGCGCTGTGGGCGCGCCCCTCCGCCCGGCGGACCAGTGCGCGGATCCGGGCGACCAGCTCTTCCGCTTCATATGGCTTGGCGAGGTAATCGTCGACGCCGGCATCCAGCCCTTCCACCCTGTTGCCCGCCCGGCCCAGCGCGCTGAGCATCAGCACGGGCGCATCCACGCCGCTGGCGCGCAGCCGCTGCACGATTTCCAGCCCGTCCATGTCGGGCAGCATGCGGTCTAGAATGATGGCGTCGAATTCCTCCCCCGCGGCACGGCGCAGGCCCGGCTCGCCCGCCTGCTCCCAAACCACATCAGCACCCTCGCGCCCCAGCAGCTCGCGCACGTCGGCCGCCGCTTCCGGGTTGTCCTCGACATATAGCAGTTTCACGAAGGCCCCCTCGCGCGATTGGCAGACGTCAGAAGGGTTAGCAGGCAAGGGCAGCCGAAATCACGCGACAATTGCCGTTAGGATTGGCTTGGACCGCAAGGCCGTGCCATGCGTTGTGGCAATTGGGCGGCTTAAATGTGCTCGCCTGCCGCGCCATTTCCGCCTCTCGCGGGCGAACCAGCAGAAAGACTTTCATGAGCAGCTACGATTACGACCTTTTCACCATCGGCGCGGGTTCGGGCGGAGTGCGCGCCAGCCGCGTCGCCGCAGCGCATGGCGCGAAAGTGGCCATTGCGGAGGAGCACCGCATCGGCGGCACCTGCGTGATCCGCGGCTGCGTGCCCAAGAAGATGCTCGTTTACGGCGCGCATTTTGCCGAGGACCTGGAAGACGCGCAGAAGTTTGGCTGGACGGTGGGCGAATGCAAGTTCGACTGGGGCAAGCTGCGCGACCATGTGATGTCTGACGTGGACCGCCTGAATGGCCTCTACCGCGAAACGCTGGAGGGCCATGACGTACGCATCTTCGACGAGCGTGCGGAGATCACCGGCGACCACGAAATTACCCTGGCCAGCGGCAAGGTGGTGACGGCAAAGCACATCCTCATCGCCACGGGCGCCACGCCCTATGTGCCCGAATGCCCGGGCCACGAACACGGCATCACCAGCAACGAGGCGTTCCATCTGGACGAGCTGCCGGAACGCATCCTGATCGCGGGCGGCGGCTATATCGCCAATGAATTTGCCGGCATCTTCAACCAGTTCGGCACCAAGGTGACGATCATCAACCGCACGGAGACGATCCTGCGGCAGTACGATCACTCGCTGCGCGACCGGCTGATGCAGATCAGCATATTGAAAGGCATCGACTTCCGCTTCCGCGCCGAATTCCGCGGGATAGAGAAGACCAAGGATGGCTGCCTGCGCGTCTCCATGACCAATCACGACGATCTTGAGGTCGATTGCGTAATGTTCGCCACGGGCCGCGTTCCGCACACCGAGGGACTGGGACTGGACAAGGCGGGTGTCGAAATGGGCGAGAAGGGCGAGATCAAGGTCGACCGCTTCAGCAAGACCAATGTCGATTACATCTATGCCGTGGGCGATTGCACCGACCGCGTGCAGCTGACCCCGGTGGCCATCCGCGAAGGCCAGGCCTTTGCCGACACCGTGTTCGGGAACAAGCCCACCAGCGTGAATTACGATCACATCCCCAGCGCGGTGTTTAGCCATCCGCCCATCGCCAGCGTCGGCATGACGGAGGGTGAGGCGAAGAACAAGCTCGGCTCCATCAAGACCTACACCTCCGACTTCCGGCCGATGAAGAACGTGGTCGCGGACCGGAACGAGCGCAGCCTCTATAAGATGATCTGCGACGGCGATAACGGGCGCATCGTGGGCCTGCACATGATCGGACCGGATTCGCCGGAGATCATGCAGGCCGCCGCTGTTGCCGTGCGCGCCGGGCTGACGAAGGAAGACTTCGACAACACCATGGCGCTGCATCCAACCATGGCGGAAGAACTCGTCCTGATGCGCTGAGCTTGCCCGCCGCGCGCGCGCAAGTTACCGCAGAAACGAAATATCAGAGGGGAACGCCGCTTTGTCCGCCAACATCGCCGAAATGGAACGTCGCCGCGAAGCTGCCCGGCAGGGAGGCGGGCAGAAGCGCATCGATGCGCAGCACGCCAAGGGCAAACTGACCGCGCGCGAGCGGCTGGACGTGCTGCTGGACGAGGATAGCTTCGAGGAACTGGACGCCTATGTCACGCATGACTGCGTCGATTTTGGCATGGCGGACCAGCAGATCCCGGGTGACGGCGTGGTCACCGGCAGCGGCACGATCAACGGCCGGCTGGTCTATGTGTTCAGCCAGGATTTCACCGTCTTTGGCGGCAGCCTGTCTAAGCGCCACGCGGAAAAGATCCTGAAGGTGATGGACCAGGCGATGAAGGTGGGCGCACCGGTCATCGGCCTCAATGACAGCGGCGGCGCGCGCATCCAGGAAGGCGTCGCCAGCCTTGGCGGCTATGCCGAAGTCTTCCAGCAGAACGTGCTCGCCAGCGGCGTCATCCCGCAGATCAGCCTGATTATGGGCCCCTGCGCGGGCGGCGCGGTGTACAGCCCCGCCATGACGGACTTCATCTTCATGGTGAAGGACAGCTCCTACATGTTCGTGACCGGCCCCGAAGTGGTGAAAACGGTGACGAACGAGGTGGTCACGCAGGAAGAGCTTGGCGGCGCGGTGACGCACTCGACCAAGACCAGCGTGGCGGACCTCGCCTTCGAGAACGATATCGAGACGCTGCTGGCAACGCGCGACTTCTTCGACTTCCTGCCGCTTTCAAACCGGGAAGCCGTGCCGCAGCGCCCGACCAGCGACCCGTGGGACCGCGAGGAGCACAGCCTCGACACGCTGATCCCGGACAATGCCAACCAGCCTTACGACATGCACGAGGTGATCCGTAAGGTGCTGGACGAAGGCGATTTCTTCGAGATTCAGCCGGGCCATGCCGGCAACATCATCTGCGGCTTCGGCCGGGTGGAGGGGCGCACGGTGGGCGTGGTCGCCAACCAGCCGATGGTGCTGGCGGGCGTGCTGGACATCAACAGCTCCAAGAAAGCCGCGCGCTTCGTGCGTTTCTGCGATGCCTTCGATATCCCGATCGTGACCTTCGTGGATTTCCCCGGCTTCCTGCCCGGCACGGCGCAGGAACTGGGCGGCATCATCAAGCACGGGGCCAAGCTGCTCTTCGCCTATGGCGAGGCGACCGTGCCCAAGATCACGATCATCACGCGCAAGGCCTATGGCGGCGCGTATGACGTGATGGCGTCCAAGCACCTTCGCGGCGATCTCAACCTCGCCTGGCCGACGGCGGAGATTGCGGTGATGGGCGCGAAGGGCGCGGTGGAGATCATCTTCCGCCAGGACCGCGACGACCCGGACAAGATCGCCGAGAAAACGAAGGAATACGAAGACCGCTTCGCCAACCCCTTCGTCGCCGCCTCACGCGGCTATATCGACGAGGTGATCTACCCGCATTCCACGCGCCGCCGCATCGCGATGGGCCTGCGGAAGCTGAAGACCAAGCAGCTCGAGAACCCGTGGAAGAAGCATGACAATATCCCGTTGTGAGATAATCGATGGATAGTTTCGATGCTTTCGGCCTGTTCTGGTCTGGTGGCGTGCTTCTGATGATGGTGGTCTCCACCGTATGGGCAATCAACGATCTTAAGAGGGGTTCTGCGCGCCTGAATATGTGGGGTTTCGGCGACCGGGTGGAGCGCGATGAGGAGCCATTTGAATTCTGGTTGGCAGTGGGTTCGAAACTTTTGGCGCTGCCTGCGGGCTGCTTCATGCTTTGGTTCGCGTCGGACATTTTCTGGAGTTAAGAAATGAAACTCGGCCGCCTCAACCACATCGGCATCGCCGTGCCGGATATCGATGCTGCTATCGCGCATTACCGCGATGTGCTGGGCGCTACCGACATTACCGAGCCATTCGACCTTCCGGAGCAGGGTGTACGGGTCTGCTTCGTCAACACGCCTACGCAATCCGGGCCAAACAGCGAACTGCACGGCACGCAGCTGGAACTGCTCGCGCCGCTGGACGAAAATTCGCCCGTGCACGGCTTCATGCAGAAGAACCCGGCGGGCGGGCAGCATCACTTGTGCTTCGAGGTGGAGGATATCGCCGAAGCGCGGACCTATTTCGAGAGCCTCGGCAAGCGGATACTCGGCCCCACGCGCATCGGTGCGCATGGCACGCCGATCTTCTTCCTGCATCCCAAGGACATGCTCGGCCAGCTGACGGAAATCATGGAAACGCCCAAGGAAGACGCGCACTGGTCGAATTAGCGCGGAAATAACCACCCCGCTCGTGCTGAGCCTGTCGAAGCACCGTCCTTCTCTCGGACGCGGGATCAAACGAAAAGCGGTCCTTCGACAAGCTCAGGACGAACGGAAATAGAGGACGCCATGTCAGACCCCGTAACCTATTCGCTGGCCGACAATGTGGCCACCATCACGCTTAACCGCCCGGACCGGCTGAATGCGCTCAGCCCGTCGCTGTTCGAGGCGTGGCATGCCGCGCTGGACAAGGCCGAGGCCGAGGGCGCGCGGGCCGTGGTCCTGACGGGCGAGGGGCGCGCCTTCTGCGCGGGCGCGGACCTGCAGCCGGACGAGGCGAGCAAGCTGGACCCCGACCTGGGCGTCACGATCGACAAATATTACAACCCGATGATCCGCCGTCTTGCCGCGTTGGACATCCCCATCGTCACCGCCGTCAACGGACCGGCCGTGGGCGCAGGAATGGGCTTCGCGTTGGCTGGGGACATCGTGGTGGCGGCGCAGAGCGCCTATTTCCTGCTCGCCTTCGTCAATATCGGGCTGGTGCCGGATGCCGGTGCGACCTGGCTGATTGCCAAGTCCGTCGGGCGGGCGAAGACCATGGAGCTGGCCCTGCTGGGCGACCGTGTCCCCGCCGGTGACGCGCTGGCCATGGGGCTGGTGAACCGCGTGGCGCCGGACGACCAGGTGCTGCCTGTCGCTACCGAAATCGCACGCAAGCTCGCCGCCGGGCCGAGCGTGGCCATCGGCATGATCCGCAAGCAGGTGGACGCAGCGATGGACAGCGATCTGGACACGGTGCTGGAAGCGGAAAAGTCGAACCAGTCCAAGGCGGGCCGGACCAAGGATTTCCGCGAGGCTGTGACCGCCTTCGTCCAGAAACGCGAACCGCAGTTCAAGGGCGAGTAATCGGGGCGAATGATGGCTGACAAGAGCGACTGGGAAGAACGCGCGGCGAAAGAGGTCAAGGGCCGCGACCTGACCTGGCACACGCCGGAAGGCATCGACGTGCAGCCGCTCTACACGGCGGAAGATGCCGAGTGGCTGGACCCCGGCATGCCTGGTTTTGCGCCCTTCACGCGCGGGCCCTATGCCAGCATGTATACCGGCCGCCCGTGGACCATCCGGCAATATGCGGGCTTCTCCACCGCCGAGGAATCGAACGCCTTTTACCGCCGCAACCTCGCCGCCGGGCAGAAGGGTCTCTCGGTCGCTTTCGACCTCGCCACGCACCGCGGATATGACAGCGACCACAGCCGCGTTGTCGGCGATGTCGGCAAGGCAGGCGTCGCCATCGACACCGTGCGCGACATGGAAATCCTGTTCGACCAGATCCCGCTCGACACGATGAGCGTCAGCATGACGATGAACGGCGCGGTGATCCCCGTGCTGGCCTTCTACATCGTCGCGGCGGAGCGGCAGGGGGTGAGCCAGGACAAGCTCGCCGGGACCATCCAGAACGACATCCTGAAGGAGTTCATGGTCCGCAACACCTATATCTATCCGCCCGAACCCAGCATGCGGATCGTCAGCGACATCATCGCCTACACCTCGGCTAACATGCCGAAATTCAACAGCATTTCGATATCCGGCTATCACATGCACGAGGCCGGGGCGACGGCGGTGCAGGAACTCGCCTTCACCATCGCGGATGGCAAGGAATACGCCAAGCGCGCGATGGAAGCGGGGCTGGACATCGACGCCTTCGCGCCGCGCCTGTCCTTCTTCTGGGGCATCGGCATGAACTTCTTCATGGAGATCGCCAAGATGCGCGCGGCGCGTGCGCTGTGGCATGACGTGATGGACGGGCTGGGGGCGCAGAACCCCAAGTCGAAGATGCTGCGTACGCATTGCCAGACGAGCGGTGTCTCGCTGCAGGAGCAGGACCCCTACAACAACGTCATTCGCACCACGATCGAAGCGATGGCAGCAGTGCTGGGCGGCACGCAGTCGCTCCACACCAATGCGTTGGACGAAGCCATCGCGTTGCCGACCGACTTCTCCGCCCGCATTGCGCGCAATACGCAGCTGGTGATCCAGGAGGAGACCGGCATCACCAATGTCGCCGACCCGCTGGGCGGGTCCTACTATATCGAAAGCCTCACCGCCGCGCTGGTGGAGAAGGCAAAGGCCATGCTGGACGAGGTCGAGGCGGCAGGCGGCATGACCGCCTATGTCGCTAGCGGCGCGCCCAAGGCCGCTATCGAAACCGCCGCCGCTGCCAAGCAGGCGAGAGTGGACCGGGGCGAGACCGTCATCGTGGGCGTGAACAAATATCGCCGCGACGAGGAAGACGATATCGACACGCTCGATATCGACAACCACGCCGTGCGCGCCAGCCAGATCGCCCGGCTGGAGAAAGTCCGCGCCGGGCGCGACGAGGCGGCATGTCAGGCGGCCTTGGATGCGCTGCGCGAAGGTGCGCAGCAAGGCATGAGTCCCCGCGCAGGCGGGGACCTCCCTCAGCAAAGCGCCAAGCCGAATGAGACCCCTGCCTCCGCAGGGGTTCACAACCTCCTCGCCCTCGCCGTCGACGCTGCCCGCCACGATGCGACGCTGGGCGAGATCAGCAAGGCGATGGAAGACGCCTTCGGCCGCTACGACACCGTGCCTACTCCCGTACGCGGCGTCTATGCCGCCGCTTACGCAGGCGATCCGCGCTACGAGCAGGTGCTGGACGGGGTGGAAGCCGTGGAGCGCCGCCTAGGCCGCAAGCCGAAGATCATGGTCGCGAAGATGGGCCAGGACGGCCACGACCGCGGCGCCAATGTGATTGCCTCCGCTTTTGCCGACATGGGCTTTGCCGTCGTCAGCGGCCCGCTGTTCCAGACGCCGGAAGAAACGCGCGACATGGCGCTGGCCGAAGACGTGGACGCCATCGGCGCGAGTTCGCTCGCCGCAGGCCACAAGACGCTGATTCCCGAACTGATCGGCCACCTGCGCGAAGCTGGCCGTGCCGATATCAAGGTGGTCGCAGGCGGCGTGATCCCGCCCGCCGATTACGATTTCCTGCGCGAGGCAGGCGTTCAGGGCATTTACGGCCCGGGAAGCAACGTCGTCGAATGCGCGGCGGACGTGCTGCGCCTGCTGGGCCACAACATGCCGCCCGCCGATGGCGATGCGGAGACGGCGGAGTGAGCCCTGCTATCTCTCGTCACCCCGGACTTGATCCGGGGTCCCGCTTTAACTCTGGTGGTGCGCCGGAAGGCAGCGGGACGCCGGATACAGTCCGGCATGACGGATTAATGAAGTCCGTGACGAGAATGCTAATGCGGTCATGCGCGGCGCTTCTTGTATCCGCAGCTTTGTCCATCGCACCCGCTGCCGCCCAAACCCCCATCACCATCGGCGAGACGCACATTCTCGCCTATGCCGATGGCGAGGCGCGGCAGGTGAATGTGTACCTGCCGGAAGGCTATGCGGAGGGTGAAGAGAGATACCCCGTCCTCTACCTCATCGATGGCGGGCTTTCGCAGGACTTCCTGCATGTCACCGGCACGACAGCGCTGGGTGCCTTGTGGGGGCGCTCGCAGCCGGTGATCGTCGTCGGGATCGAGACGAAGGACCGGCGCGCCGAGCTGATCGGGACGAAGGGCAATGCAGAGGAGCGCGAGGCCTTCCCCACCGCCGGGGACAGCGCCGCCTTCCGCACCTGGCTGCGCGATAAGGTGAAGCCGCTGGTCACGCAGACCTATCGTACCAATGGCACCGACGCGGTGATGGGCGAGAGCCTGGCGGGCCTGTTCATCGTCGAGACCTGGCTGGACGAGCCGGCTCTGTTCGACCGCTACGCCGCGATCAATCCCAGCCTGTGGTGGCAGGGCAACGCGCTGGCCGAGCGAGCGCAGGGCGCTGCGCTGCGGGGGCTGGCCCCACCGCCACTCTTCATCACTTATTCCAATGAGGGCCCGGAAACGGAGCGCGGCGTTCGGCTGGTCGCACAGGCGGGCGGCGATGCGGCCTGCCTTGTGCCGACGCCGGACCTGACGCATGCCACTGCGTATCACATCCTGACTCCGCAGGCCCTGCAGTTCCTGTTCCCGACCGACTATGATTTTGACCCCGAGTTGGGCTTCGAGGTGGGATGCGAGCGAGGGAAGGTGTCTGAGTGAGCAAGGACGAACCCTTTCTGCGCGTCTTCCCCGGCAATGCCGCGATTGACGTGATCCATGTCTCCAGAGAAGACGGTCCGCAACTTCGGGCCTGGAAAGCAGATGGGTTCAAGGGCGATGAGCTTTGTGCACCAGACATTTGGTATGAAGAATTCGATCTCTTCCTGCGTCATCTCAATCAATACATTGTCGAAAGCGATGATTGGCAGAACGCTGTCACCGGTGAAGACATCACCTATTTTTCAGCCATCAAACTCTTGACCTCTGACCCACCGAAAGCCGCATAAATGTTCAAAAAAATCCTGATCGCCAATCGTGGTGAAATCGCCTGCCGGGTCATCAAGACGGCGCGGCGCATGGGGATCGAGACCGTCGCGGTCTATTCCGATGCGGATGCCCGTGCGCCCTTCGTGAAGATGGCGGACGAGGCGGTGCATATCGGGCCGCCCCCTGCGGCCGAGAGCTACCTTTTGGCGGACAAGATCATCGAGGCGTGCAAGCAGACCGGCGCCGAAGCGGTGCATCCCGGCTATGGTTTCCTGTCCGAGCGGGCGAGCTTCGTGGAAGCGCTCGCCAAGGAGAACATCGCCTTTATCGGCCCGCCCGCGGGTGCGATCGCGGCGATGGGCGACAAGATCGAATCCAAGAAGTTGGCGCGCGAGGCTGGAGTGAATGTCGTGCCCGGCTTCGTGGGCGAAATCCGCGACACCGAACATGCGGTCGAGATCAGCGCGGACATCGGTTACCCGGTGATGATGAAGGCCAGCGCCGGCGGCGGGGGCAAGGGCATGCGCCTCGCCTATTCCGAAAGGGACGTGCGCGAAGGCTTCGAGGCAACGAAGCGCGAGGGCCTGAACAGCTTCGGCGACGACCGCGTCTTCATCGAGAAGTTCATCGAGGATCCGCGGCATATCGAGATCCAGGTGATCGGCGACAAGCACGGCAATATAGTCTATCTGAACGAGCGCGAATGCAGCATCCAGCGCCGCCACCAGAAGGTGGTGGAGGAAGCGCCTTCGCCTTTCGTCACGCCCAAGATGCGCAAGGCGATGGGCGAGCAGTCCGTCGCGCTGGCCCGCGCGGTGGATTACCATTCCGCCGGAACGATGGAGCTGATTGTCTCCGGCGCGGATACGACCGGGGAGAGTTTCTACTTCCTGGAAATGAACACCCGCTTGCAGGTGGAGCATCCCGTCACCGAAGCCATCACCGGGGTGGACCTAGTCGAACAGATGATCCGCGTCGCCTATGGCGAGAAACTGCCGTTCACGCAGGACGAGATCGGCATCGATGGCTGGGCGATCGAGAACCGCGTCTATGCCGAAGACCCCTATCGCGGCTTCCTGCCCAGCATCGGGCGGCTGGTGCATTACGATCCGCCGGTGGACGGCTGGACCGATGATGGCAGCGCGAACGGACGGCGGGGCATGAACGGCGTGCGCGTTGACGACGGCGTCTATGAAGGCGGCGAAGTGTCGATGTTCTACGACCCGATGATCGCCAAGCTGGTGACCTGGGCCCCTACGCGCGACGAGGCGGCGGACCTGCAGGTGCAGGCGCTCGACGCCTTTCGCATCGAAGGGCTGGGCCACAATGTCGATTTCCTCTCTGCCATCATGCAACACCCCCGCTTCCGCAGCGGCGAGCTGACGACCGGCTTCATTGCGGAAGAATATCCCGATGGCTTCGAAGGCGCGCCGGCGGACGAGCAGCTGACCGCTGTGCTGAGCGCCGTGGCCGGCATCATGGCGACCGCCGATGCGGACCGCGCCCGCCGTATCGACCAGAAGCTGCACGAGGAGATATATGCCCCGGGCGACTGGACCGTGCGCCTTGGCGGCGAGGATCACGACGTGCGGCTGGAGGAAAGTGCCATCACGGTGGACGGCAATCCGGTGGTGCTGGAGATGTCCTACACGCCGGGCGACCGCTTCGTGGATGCGGCGCTGTTTGCACCGGACGGGGATGAGGATGCCCTCCCGCTGGCCGAATACGGCATGCAGGTGCGGCCCACGTATACCGGCTATGCCATCACCACACGCGGTGCCACGCACCAGCTACGTGTGTTGCAGGCCCGCATTGCGCACCTGGCCGATCACATGTTCGAAAAGACCCCGCCGGACCTGTCGCGCATGCTGATCTGCCCGATGCCCGGCCTGCTGGTGAAGCTGCATGTGGCAGAGGGCGAGGACGTCCAGCCCGGCCAGCCGCTCGCCACGGTGGAAGCGATGAAGATGGAAAATATCCTGCGCGCCGAAAAGGAAGGCACCATCGCGAAGATCAACGCCGGCGAAGGCGACAGCCTGGCAGTGGATGAGGTGATCCTGGAGCTGGAATAGGCCCGGGGGTCAGTCGCAATTGCCCTTGCCGTAAGCACGGCAGAACACCTCCACCGCACCGACAACCCGGTCGCGGTCGCGTTCTTCGTCCTGCGGCATGCCGAAGCGCCGATCGATATCGCCCATGCCCTTGCACATGGCGGCGAACTGCTCGGCGGCCAGCATCGTGTCCTCGATCTCCACCTCGCCCGCCTCGTTCATGGCGGCGAGTAGCTCCGAAAAGGCGCGCTTCATGCGGTGCGGGCCGGCCTCCAGGAACGCGGCGCCGATGCCTGGCTCGCGCTCCGTTTCCGATGCCACGCGGCGCTCGAAACTGACCATTTCCGGGCGCGAGAGGAAGGCGGACATGGCCTCGCCAATCGTTGTCAGCTTCTCGCGCAGGCTGGTTCCGCCAACATCATCGATGCTGAAATGTCCGCGTATGCGCTCGCATTCGGCCTCCACCGCTGCGGCAAAAAGCGCGGGCTTGCCGCCGAACTGGTTGTAGATGGTGACCTTGGAAACCTCGGCCGTGGCGGCGACCTGTTCGATGGATGTCGCGGCATAGCCCGAGTCGAAGAAATGCCTGGTCGCTGCGCGGATGATATCGGCCCGCTTGCCCGGATCGGTCGGGCGGCCGAGGCGCGTTTCGCCCTTGGTATCGGCTGGTTTGTCCGCAGGTGTTGACAAAGTGAACGGCTCCGTTCAATTAAACGCTGTCGTTCACTAATGGCCCCTGCAGCTTCGCAGCGCAAGGGTGGCCGGGTTCAGGAGCTTTGCCGATGCAATGGATCGCCATCCGCATGCTCACGGGCGACAAGCAGAAATTTTATGGCCTGGTGTTCGGCATCGCCTTTTCCGCGCTGCTGATCACGCAGCAGCTGACCATCTTCGTCAATCTGATCGAGCGCGGGGCAAGCGGCGTGTTCAACGTGCCATCGGCCGAGGTATGGGTGATGGACGAGGTCAGCCGCACGACGGATGTGAACTATCCCATGCCTGCCACCGCGCTCGACAAGGTGCGCGGCGTGCCCGGCGTCGCATGGGCCGTGCCGCATCTGCGCGCCGGGGCCAGCGTGCGCACCGGCGATGGCGACCTGGAAGGGGTCAGCATCATCGGGGTAGACGATGCCACGCTGATCGGCCTGCCTTCGCGCATGGCGGAAGGCTCCAGCGATGCCCTGTCCATGCCGGACAGCGTCATCATCGACGATGTCGGCGCCACCCGGATGTTCGAAAACGGGCAGGACCCGATTGGCGAGCGGCTGGAGCTGAACGACCAGCGCGCCGTGATCCGCGGCGTGTCCGATGCCATCCCCAGCTTCACCAGCCAGGTAACGCTGTATACAAAGTACAGCCGCGCGCTGAATTACGTGCCCGGCACGCGCAACCGCATGAGCTTCGTGCTGGTGGGCACGGCGGACGGCGTGACGGCAGAAGAGCTTGCCAGCCGTATCGAGGAGCAGACCGGGCTGCGCGCTCGCACGCGCGACCAGTTTGTCAAGGACGGCGTCGATTTCATCATCCAGAACACCGGCATTCCGCTGAACTTCGGCATCACCGTGGTGCTGGGCTTCATCGTCGGCGTGGCCATCGTGGGCTTGACCTTCAGCCTGTTTATCCGCGACAACATCAAGCAGTTCGGCGCGCTGAAAGCCATCGGTGTGACGAACGGCAAGATCCGCAAGATGGTGGCCGGGCAGGCGGGGCTGGTGGGCCTGATCGGATACGGGCTGGGCCTGCTGGGTACAGTCGCCTTCATCTGGGGCTTTTCCGCTGACCCGACATTCAAAGGCTTCTACATCCCGTGGCAGGTGCCGCTAATCAGCCTGCTTGCGGTGGCCATCATCCTGGCGCTGACCGGCTGGCTGGCACTGCGCAACGTCCTGAAGACGGAACCCGCGGCGGTGTTCCGGTGAGCGGGGCCGGCGCAGCCATCGTCACCCGCGGCGTCACGCGCGATTTCAAGGCGGGCCAGCAGACGATCACCGTGCTGCACGGCATCGACACGGAAATCCGTGCGGGCGAGCTGACTTACGTTGTCGGCGAAAGCGGGTCCGGCAAGACGACGCTGATCAGCATCATGTGCGGCATCCTGTGGCCGACCGAGGGCGAGGTCGAGGTCTTCGGCACGGACATCTACAGCCTGTCCGATACCGAGCTGGTGGAGTTCCGGCTGGCGAACATCGGCTTCATCTTCCAGCAGTACAATCTCATCCCCAGCATCGATGCGGCCAGCAATGCGTCCGTCCCGCTGATCGCGCAGGGCATGGACCGGCACGAGGCCCGTGAGCGCGCGGTGGCCATGCTGGAGAAACTCAACATCGGCGACCAGGCAGGCAAGCTGCCAAACCAGCTCTCGGGCGGCCAGCAGCAGCGCGTGGCCATCGCCCGCGCGCTGGTCCACGAACCGCGGCTGGTGGTCTGCGACGAGCCGACCGCCGCGCTGGACGCCAATTCAGGCCGCCGGGTCATGGACCTTCTGCGCGAAGTGGCGGTCGCCGAAGACCGCGCCTGCATCATCGTTACCCACGACAACCGAATATTCGACCTGGCGGACCGTATCCTCGTCCTGGAGGATGGCCGCGTCGAACATGATGGCAAGACCATGCCGGAGGACCATTGATGGCACTGCTACCCGAAGGTTTCAGCTTTTCCCGCAAGGGCCTGCCGATCATCGCGATTGCCGGGCTGGTGGCGGCCGCCCTGTTCATCTGGGCCGGGATGCCGGATCGCAAGCTGGAAGAGCCCGACCGCGAACCCCCGCGCGCCACGGGTGCGCTGGCGAACGAGGCGCGCGTGGCAGGCGCTGGCGTGGTCGAACCCTCCAGCGAGACGATCGAGATCGGCACCGCCATTCCCGGCCTCGTGACGCAGGTCCTGGTGAAACCGGGCGATTACGTGACGCGCGGCCAGCCACTTTTCATCGTCGACACGCGCGCCATCGACAGCCGCGTGCGCGAGGCGCAATCGCAGGTGGGTGAGGCGCAGGCGGCCATCGCCGAGGCCGAGGCCGGCATCGCCGAAGCGCGCGCCGCCGAAGCGACTGCTGCCCGCCAGCTCGACCTCTACCGCAATATCGGTGACCCGGCCGCCGTCAGCCGGTCCGAAGTCATCCGCGCCGAAGGCGATGCGAGCGCCGCGCGCGAACGCCGCCAGCTGGCTCAGGCGCGCGCCTCTGCTGCCCGTGCGCGCTTGCAGAGCGCGCAGGCGCTGGTCTCTTCCGCTCGCACGGAACGCGAGCGGGCGACCGTACGCGCGCCCATTTCCGGCGAGATCCTCGCGGTGAATATCCGCCCCGGCGAATACCTCTCCACACAGGGCGGCGGCGGGAACGCGGAGGCGTTCATCGCGATGGGCGAAACACGTCCGCTGCATATCCGGATCGATATCGACGAGGAGCAGGCCCCGCGCGTCGCTCTGGGAGAGCCTGCGCTTGTCTCTCCGCGAGGAGCGGCCGGGCGGCAGGTGAAAGCGACATTCGTGCGCGCGGAGCCGCAGGTCGTGCCCAAGCGGTCGCTCACCAATTCGGCGTCGGAGCGCGTGGATGTGCGCGTGTTGCAGGTGATCTACGAGTTGCCGCAGACCGATGGCCTGTTCCGCGTGGGTCAGCAGGTCGATGCCTTCATCCCCGCACGTAAGGACAGCGCAGAGTGATCCGGCTCGCCCTTGCCGGCCTGCCCGCACTGGCGCTGGCCGCATGCGTCGCCGCGCCGCCGCCGGAGATCGCCACGCCTGCGCCCGTGTTGCCGGAGAGCTTTGCTTACGCGCCTGATGCGCCGACTGCCGGGGCGCTGGAAGCCTTGCTCCCCTATGGCGATCCGGCCTTTGCCGATATCGCGGCCATCGCCCTGGCGCAGGCGCCGACGCTGGAGGTTGCCCTGGGCCGGATCGAGGTTGCGCGTGCCGGGGCAGCCCGGTCGGGCGCGAACCGCCTGCCGCTCGTCTCTGCCGATGCTTCCGTCACGGCGACGCGCACCAGCCCCGAGCAGTTCGGCGGCGGCCTGCCGCCCGGCGTGACAATCGACACGGAGCGGGTGAGCTACGGCGCGAACCTGTCCGCCGTCTGGGATCCGGACCTGTTCGGCCGGGTGCGGGCGCAGGAGCGCGCGGCGCAGGCGCGGCTGGATGCTGCTACTTTCGAGGCTGTGGGCGTGCGCAACACGCTGCTGGCGGAGATTGCGACCGCCGTGATCGACTGGCGCACCCTGGAAGCGCGGCAGGTCGCCATCGAGAGCGATCTTGGCGCCGCGCAGGAGCTGGTGCGGCTGTCCCGCCTGCGGGAAGAGGCAGGCATTGCGCCCGGTTTCGACCGGGTGAGGGCCGAGGGCGCCGCCGATGCCAGCCGCAGCCGCCTTGCCGCGCTGGAGAGCGAAAAGGCGCGCATTACCGGGCGGCTGGTTACGCTGACGGGACTTCCCGCGCAGCGCATCCTGCCGCTTCTGGCGCAGCCTGCGGGCCTCCCCGCACAGCCCGCTGCGCCTGCTTCCATGCCCAGCCTGCTGCTGGCCAACCGGCCGGACGTGCTGGCGGCGGCTGCCAACCTTGCTGCGGTTGATGCGGACCTTGCCGCCACGGCGGCGCAGCGTTTCCCGCAATTCACCCTGTCGGCGGCGCTGGGCCTGCTGGCCTTCGACCTCGGCAGCCTGTTCGACGAGGATGCGGTGGTGGGATCGGTCGGCGGCAGCCTGCTCGCCCCGATCCTGGATTTCGGGCGCATCCAGGCGGAAATCGACGGCGCGGCGGCGGAGAAGCGCGTGGCCTTTGCGCGCTATCGCAACAGCGTGTTCACCGCGCTGGGCGAGGCGGAGACGGCTTACGGCGTGATTGCCGCCGCGGACCGCGAACTGGCGCTGGCGGAGCGCGAGCTGGCCAGCGCAAGGCGCGCGGCGGAGATCGCCGATACGCGCTACCGCGCCGGCCTGTCCGATTTCCTCACCGTGCTGGAAGCCCGCCGTGTGGCCGAGGCGAGCGCGGAGCGGGCGGTGGCGGCACGCGGACGCTCCGAACGCGCGCGGGTGCTGCTATGGCTGGCGCTGGGCGGCGGGCAGGGCTGAGGGCCGGGCTGAGCGCAGGGCCACAGCTCGCCTGTCTCTCGAAATCGCAGCGGCATGACCGGGGCCATGTTGACTCTGCCATGGTGGTAAAACTACTATGGAACATATAGTGAACAGCAATGCGATTCTCGACCCGCCCGATGCGGACCCCAATGGACCCGATGCGGCCGCTGCGCCGCTGGCAGGCCTCGCCCTGCCTCCCGGGCTGGCGGAGGCCTTTGCCGATTTCCGCGATCTGGGCGTGGCCGGTTTCGCCCTCGCGCAGGTGCCGCGCGGCGGGCGTATTCTCTGGGTGCAGGAACGCATGGCGCAGCTGGAAACGGGCCGTCCCTTCGGCCTTGGCTGCCAACGCTATGGCCACGACCCGGCGCAGCTGGCGCTGGTATGTTCGCGCAATACCGCGCAATTGCTCTGGACGATGGAGGAAGGCCTGAGATGTGCTTCGCTTTCCGCCATTATCGGGGAAGTGTGGGGCAATCCGCGCGCGCTGGATTTTACCGCGACCAAGCGGCTGGCCATGCGCGCCCGGCGGCAGGGTGTGCAGGTCTTCCTGCTGCGCTTCAACGCCTCGCCGGATCTGTCGGCGGCGCGGCAGCGCTGGACGGTGCGCTCCGCCCCCTCCGCGCCCAACCCCTACGATCCTTCCGCGCCGGGCGAACCGTGCTGGCAGGTGGAACTGTTCCGCGGGCGCGACATGCGGCCCGGCCTGTGGGATGCCAGCTATGACCGGGCGGCGCATCGTCTCGATCTGGTTCCCGCATTTCGCGATCCAGCGCTGGCACAGCAGGCGAGGATTCCGCAGCGAGGGGCAGGTCCTTCCTGGTTCGGCGCCCGCCGCGCCGCCAACGAAGGATGATACGCCCGAGCTGCCACTGGTGCTGGCGCGCGAAGGCACGCACGGCCCCGTCGTCCATGCGGTGAACCGCGCCGCCGCGCTGCAGGATATCGGCGTGGGCGCGCGCGTCACGGACATGCGATCGCTGCTGCCCAGCCTGCAGGTAGAGGATGCCGAGGAACAGGCCGACGTGGCCGACCTGGCGCGGCTTTGCGCCTGGGTGCGCCGCTGGTGCCCGTGGAGCCAGGTGGACGGGGCGGACGGGGCGGATGGCCTGCTGCTGGACAGCACCGGCTCCGATCACCTGCACGGCGGGGAGGCGGCGATGGCGCGCGACATGCGCCGGGCGCTGGGCGCTGCGGGCCTGACCGCGCGGGTCGCCATTGCCCCCACCATCGGCGCAGCATGGGCGCTGGCCCGCTATGGCGGCAAGCAGCCTGCCCCCTGCCCGGAGGATGCGATTGCGCGGCAGCTCGCCCCGCTGCCGGTCCACGCGCTGCGGCTGGACGGCCCCACCGTGCTGCTGCTGCGCCGCCTTGGCATCAAGACCGTGGGCGCGCTGGCCGATGTGCCGCGCGATGCGCTGGTGCGCCGTTTCCGCCGGGTGGAGAAGCTGGCGTCCAACCCCGTGCTGCGGCTGGACCAGGCAACGGGCCGCCAGCGCGAGCTGCTCGTCTCCCACGCCCTGCGCCCGCCGATGCGCGCGGCGCGGCGCATGGCGGAACCCTTAGGTGACCTCGCCGGACTGGAACAGGTGCTCGGCGACCTGTGCGGCGATCTGTGCGCCATGCTGGAAAAGGCCGGCAGCGGCGCGCGCGCCGTGGTTTTCACCGCATACCGCGTGGACGGGGAGACGCACGGCGTGGAGGCCCGCACCAGCCGCGCCACGCGCGATGCGGCGCATCTCGCCGCGCTGTTCGATGGCAAGCTGGACGCCATCGACCCCGGCTTCGGGATAGAGGCCGCCACGCTGGAGGCAGTGGACGGCGAAGGCCTGGGCGCGCGCCAGGCCGGGCTGGTGCAGGACGAGGCTGGCCAAGGCGGCGAGGACGGCGAGGACGACATGGCCTTTGCCCGCATGATCGACCGGCTGGTGGCGCGGCTGGGCGAATGGTCCGTCCTGCGCCCGGTGCGCAAGGGCAGCCACTGGCCAGAACGCGGCGAGGTGCTGGTGCCGGTGTCCGGTGCGCAGGAGACTGTACCCCATCCCGCCACCCCCAATTCCCCTCGCCCGCTGCGCCTGTTGCCCAATCCGGAGGAGACGCAGGTAATGCACGCCGTGCCCGATGGCCCGCCCGCGCGCTTTCGCTGGCGGCACCGGATGCACAACATCACGCGCAGTTCCGGTCCGGAACGCATCGCGCCCGAATGGTGGCGCGAGCGGGCGGGCGCGCGGCTGCGCGATTACTACCATGTCGAGGATACGGAGGGCCGCCGCTACTGGTTGTACCGCGAAGGCGTGGCGGGTGACGGGCGCGGCGATGTGACGCGCTGGTTCGTCCACGGGCTGGACGCCTGAGCCCGCCATGCCCGACGCCCCGCTCACCCCGGCCAAGCGGACCATCGCCCCCGATGCCCGCCGCCATCGCCATCCCCCTTCGGCCTATGTCGAGCTGGGTCTGGCGAGCTGTTTCTCCTTCCTGCGCGGCGTGTCGGACGCGGTGGATTATGCCGAGGCGGCGTACCTGATGGGGTATGATGCGCTGGGCGTTGCGGACCGCAATTCCATGGCTGGCCTGGTCCGTCACTGGAGCGAGATGCGCAATGTGGCGCAGCGCCCGCTGGCAGGCTGCCGGCTGGTGACGGCGGCGGACGAGGAGGAGCCGGAACGCGAGTTCCTGGCCTATCCCAGGACGCGCGATGGCTATGGCCGCCTTACCGAAATGCTGTCTGCCTCCAAGATGCATGACCGCGACGGGGTGTGGCAGGACAAGGGCGCCTGTGACCTGACGCTGGACATGGTGGCGCAGGCTGTCGGGCAGCCGGAGCACGAGGTCGTGCTGATCGCCATCCCCCCACCGGACCTCGATAGCTTTGCAGGGGACCTTGCCGCGCTGGTGGAGCGGCTTCCCGCCATCAGCCATATCGCCGCCAGCTGGCTGTATCGCGGGGACGACCGGGCGCGGATCAACCGGTTGGACCGGCTGGCGCGCGGCCACGGCCTGCAGATCGTGACAACCAATGACGTGCTGTATCACGATCCGTCCTGCCGCCCGCTGGCGGACGTGATGGCCTGCATTCGTGAGAAATGCCTGCTGAAGGATGCCGGCACGCTGCTGGAGGCGAATGGCGAGCGGCACCTGAAGAGCCCGCAGGAAATGCAGCGCCTGTTCAGCGCATGGCCGCATGCCATCGCCCAGACGCGCGCCATTGCCGATGCCATCCACTTCGACCTTGGCCAGCTGCGCTACGAATATCCCGAAGCCGACCTGCCCGAAGGCGCATCGCCGGACGATCACCTGAGCGAGCTGGCATGGGCGGGCGCGGCGCGGCGGTATCCGGGCGGCGTACCGGCCAAGGTGGATGCCGCCATCCGGCACGAGCTGGCCCTGATCGCGAAGATGGACATCGCGCGCTATTTCATCACCATTTACGAGATCGTGCAGCACGCCCGCTCCATCGGCATCCTGTGCCAGGGGCGCGGCTCTGCGGCCAACAGCGCGGTCTGCTACTGCCTGGAAATCACCGCCGTGGACCCGGCGACAACCGAGCTGCTGTTCGAACGCTTCATTTCCGAAGAACGGCGCGAGCCGCCCGATATCGATGTCGATTTCGAGCATGAGCGGCGCGAGGAGGTGATCCAGCACATCTACAACCGCTATGGCCGCGACAAGGCGGGCCTGTGCGCCACCATCGTGCATTACCGCCCGCGCATGGCGATCCGCGAAGTGGGCAAGGTGATGGGCCTGTCCGAAGATGTGACCAGCGCCATCGCGGGCACGGTGTGGGGCAGCTGGGGGACGGAGGTCGATTACCACCGGCTGGAGGAGGAAGCCGGGCTGAACCTGTCCGACCCGCACCTGCGGCGCGTGCTGAAACTGGCCAACCAGCTGATCGGCAAGCCGCGCCACCTGGGCCAGCATGTCGGCGGCTTCATCCTGACCAAGAGCCCGCTGACGCAGGTCGTGCCGATCGGCAATGGCGCCATGCCGGAACGCAGTTTCATCGAATGGGACAAGGACGATATCGAGGCGCTGGGGATCATGAAGATCGATATCCTCGCGCTCGGCATGCTGACCTGCATCCGCAAGTGCTTCGACCTGCTGCAGGCCCATTGCGGCGAGACGCATACGCTGGCGAGTATCGAGCAGGAGGACCAGGCGGTCTACGCCATGCTGCAGAAGGGGGATTCGCTGGGTGTTTTCCAGGTGGAAAGCCGCGCGCAGATGAACATGCTGCCGCGCCTGCGGCCCAAGACCTTCTACGACCTTGTCATCCAGGTGGCGATCGTGCGGCCCGGCCCCATCCAGGGGGACATGGTCCACCCCTACCTGAAACGGCGCAAAGGGCGGGAGAAACCCTTCTACCCCGAGCCTGCGCCCGAACACGGCCCGCCGGACGAATTGCGCAATATCCTGGAGCGGACGCTGGGCGTGCCGATCTTCCAGGAACAGGCGATGAAGATCGCCATGGTGGCCGCCCGCTTCACCCCGCAGGAGGCGAACCAGTTGCGCAAAGCCATGGCCACTTTCCGCAGCCGGGGCGGGGTGACGGCGCATAAGGACAAGCTGGTCGGCCGCATGGTGAAGCGCGGATACGATCCGGAGTTCTCGGAACGCTGCTTCAGCCAGATCGAGGGGTTCGGCGAATACGGCTTTCCAGAAAGCCACGCCGCCAGCTTTGCGCACATTGTCTACGTCTCCAGCTGGATCAAGCATTATCACCCGGCGATCTTCGCCTGCGGCCTGCTGAATTCGCAGCCCATGGGCTTTTACGCCCCGGCGCAGATCGTGCGCTGCGCGCGCGAGCACGGGGTGAAGGTGCTGGCGCCGGACGTGAACCTGTCGGACTGGGATAATACCGTGGAATGGCAGGTGGTGGGCGGGCAGCGCCAGCTGGTGCTGCGGCTGGGCCTGCGCCAGGTGGACGGGCTGGCAGAGGCAGACATGGCGCGCCTGCTGGCGCATCGCGGCACGCCCTATACGGACGTGGAGTCGCTGCGCACCCGCGCGCGGCTGGGCACGCGGCCGATCCAGCTGCTGGCCGCTGCCGATGCCTTCCGCTCCATGGGCAAGGACCGGCGCGCCGCGCTGTGGGATGCCCGCGCGCTGAAGAACGCGCCGGACCTGCCGCTGTTCACCCATGCCGAGGAGCGCGACGAGGGGGAGGACACGCCCGTCCTGCTGCCTGCCATGCCGCTGAGCGAGCATGTGGTGGCCGATTACCAGACCACGCGCCTGTCGCTGAAGGCACACCCCATGGCCTTTTTGCGAGAGCATTATGCCGGGCGCGGATATACCCCCGCATCCGCCCTGCGATCCTGCCGGTTCAACCAGGCGGTGCGCGTGTCCGGCATGGTGCTGATCCGCCAGCGGCCGGGCAGCGCCAAGGGCGTATGCTTCATCACGCTGGAGGACGAGACAGGCGTCGCCAACCTCGTCATCTGGCCGGATGTGATGGAGGCGCATCGCAAGATCGTGATGGGCGCGCGGCTGATGGCGGTGGAAGGCACGGTGCAGATGGACGAGGACGTGATCCATGTCGTCGCGGCCCGCATCCATGACGAGACGGCATCGCTCTCCATGCTGTCGGACGACATGCTGAAGCCGGACATGGCGCGCGCCGACCATGTGAAAAGCCCGCTGTCCTGCACGCTGGGCGCGCATATCGTGCGCCACCCGCGCGATGTGTCCGTGATCCCGAAATCGCGGGATTTCCATTGATGCGCCCGGGGAACGCGGCCGAGACTCGCAAAAACCCTGTGCGACACCAGCAGGCTGTTGTATGTTTGCCGCTGAACGCACCTGCGCACTATGCTGTTGAAAAGACACGCAGAATGCGGATAATCCAGGGCGCCATGGCTTTGGAGGGAATCGGTGCACTGGCTGGAAACGGCAAAGCCGTCCGTTTTGCGCCTGAAAAGCGCCTTCGAACGCAGCAATGTCTCGCTGACGCTGGCGGACATGACGCTGCCGGATTCCCCGCTTATTGCAATCAACGAACCGTTCCGGCGAATGACGGGATATGATCCGCAGCAGGCGCTGGGCCGCAATTGCCGCTTCCTCCAGCCGGCGGGCGGCGCGGGGCCGGTACGGGCGCGCATCCGCAGCTTCATGAAGGACGAAGCGCAGGAGGAAGGCCGCTTTATCGTGCCCAATGTGTCGCGCGGTGGCAGGCCCTTCCTCAATCTCGTCTACATTTCCAAGATGCGGATCGACGGAAGGTTTACCTTCGCGCTCGGCTCGCAATTCGACATCACGGGCAAGGACAAGCGCATGGCCGATATTTACGATACGGCACTGAGGCAGGACGTTCTCAGCCTCGGCAAGCTTGCAGGAGAATATGGGATCGTCATGCTGGGCACATACGATTCGCTGGCCTCCAGCCATTCCATCATCGCGCGCAACCGGATTACATCGCAAGAGGACCACCTATGAGCATCCCTGCAACCACTGTTCCGGTCGTGGGTGTCGGGGCTTCGGCCGGCGGGCTGGAAGCCCTGCGCGAGGTATTCCAGGCCTATTCCGAGGATACGGGCCTGGCATTCGTGGTCGTGCCGCACCTCGATCCGACACATGAGTCGCTGATGGCGCAGCTGATCGAGCGTTACACGAAGATGGATGTGCGCCAGGCGGAAGGCGGGGAGGAGCTGAAGGCCGACAGCGTTTACGTGATCCCGCCCGGTCACGGCCTCGCCATCGAGGATGGCATATTGGTCCTGACCGAATTTTCCGATCCGCGCGGGCAGCGCAGGCCGATCGACGACTTCTTCGAAAGCCTGGCCACAGCCTGCGAGGACATGGCCGCTTGCGTTATCCTTTCGGGCACGGGCGCGGATGGCAGCCGCGGCCTGCGCGCCATCAAGGAAAACGGCGGCCTCGCCATTGCGCAGGATCCCGCCACAGCGCGCTATGACGGGATGCCCGTCTCCGCCATCAGCACCGGCCTCGTCGACATCGTGGCAGAGCCGGCCAGCATCATCGAGACATTGCGCGATTTCTTCAGCCGTTCGGGACAATCGAACAGGGTCAATGAAGCCGCAGCGGTCACCGACCATATCGACGACCTGTGCGAAGTCCTTCGCGAGGCGGTGGGCCATGACTTCTCGCGCTACAAACGTACGACGATGACCCGCCGTGTCGCGCGGCGCATGCAGGTCCTCTCGATCGACAATGCGGCGGATTACGTCGCGCGCATCCGTTCCGACGAGGACGAATGCCGGGCGCTGTTCCAGGACCTGCTGATCAACGTGACGCAGTTCTTTCGTGACGAAGACGAATTCGGTGCGCTGCAAAAGCAGGCGATCGAAAAGCTTGTGACAGAAGCGCGCGACGGACAGGAAATCCGCATCTGGGTGGCCGGGGCATCCAGCGGAGAAGAGGCCTACACCATCGCCATCCTGTTCGCCGAGGCCATGCGGCAGCAGGAGAAGCGGCCCTACATACAGATTTTTGCGACCGACATCGATGACAAGATGCTCGATATCGCCCGCAGCGCGACATATCCGCTTTCCGCGCTGGCGGACATCCCGGTCGAATACCAGCACCGCTACGTCATCGGTAACCCCGACACTTTCAGCATGGTGCCGCAGATCCGCGACATGGTGCGCTTCAGCCTGCATAACCTCGTACGCGATCCGCCCTTTTCGAAGATCAGCCTGGTGTCCTGCCGAAACCTGCTGATCTATTTCGACGATGTGCTGCAGAAGCAGGTGCTGCCCCTGTTCCACTTCGCGCTGCGCGACAGCGGCTACCTGTTCCTGGGCACGTCCGAAGGTATCGGCCGGTTCGAGGACCTGTTCGATACGGTGGACCAGCGCGCCAAGATTTTCCGCCGCAAGAATGTGAAAAGCCAGTACTCGCTGCAGATCGGCCACCAGACCACGCCGGTCTATGCCCGCCGCCGCCAGCGCGTAAGTGCCAGTGCTGAACAGGAGGACATCCCCTCAGGTTCGACGGAAATTGCCGCGCTTCGCCGGGTTGCGGAACGTTACGCCCCGGTCAGTTTTCTGGTCGATGAGGAAGGCCTGCTGCTGCAGAAATGGGGCGCTGCCGGCAAGTTCCTGGAATTCCCCGATCGAAACGAGCGCAACCTGCACGTACCGACGCTGGCAAGGCCGGGCCTTCGTGAAGCCGTGGGCCCGCTGCTGCGCAAGACGGTGGAAGGGCAGAACCGAACGGTCTCGCGCGGGCTGGAGATCACGACCGAATTCGGGAAGATCGAGGTTTCGGTTCTGTGCGAACCGGTCGATTCCGGCGGATACCTCATCGTCATCAAGGAGACCGGCCAGCTGGAACCCTTCGATGTCGACGAGGCGGACGAATTCGATCCGGGTGAGGGGCAATTGCAGTTCCTGGAAGAGGAGCTGCAGAACACGCGTTACCGCTTGCGTTCCACGGTGGAGGAGCTGGAGACCACGAACGAGGAGCTTAAGAGCTCCAACGAAGAAATGATGTCGATGAACGAGGAGCTCCAGTCCACCAACGAGGAGCTGACGACCGTCAATGACGAGCTGAAGACCAAGGTCGACCAGGTCACCGTGGCCAATGCGGACATCAAGAACTTCTTCGATACGACCGAACTGATCGTGCTGGTGGTCGATGCCGAGATGAACCTGCGCAGCTTCACCGATGCAGCGATGGATGTCTTCCCGATCGACAAGCGCGATATCGGCCGTCCGCTGAGCGACTTGCCGACCAAGCTGGACAGCAACGATTACCTCATGGCGGCCATGACGGCAGCATCCGACGGGCAGACCACGCAATATCGCACCGCTGCGACCGATGGGGATTCGGACTATATTGCCCGCATCATCCCTTATCGCCGCATGGACGGGACGATCGAAGGCGCCACACTGGTATTTACCGACGTGACGGAGGCCCTGCGGCTGGAACGGGAGCTGCGCGAGGAACGCGAACGCCTGCGCCTGGCCCTCGAAGTCGCCAAGGTCGGTATCTGGGAATACGAACCGTCCTCCGACATCACGGTGCTGGATGCGACAGAGCGGTCGCTGCTGGACCTGGGTGAGGATGAGGGCGACCGGATGGAGCCGATCCTTGCCCGGATGTCCGGCGAAGACCGCGACCGGATCAATGCCGCCCTGCGGCGCGCGATGGACGGCACGATGGACTTCGACGAGACCTTCCGCATCCCCTTGCGCGAAGGCGGGCACCGCTGGCTGCATGGTCTGGGGCGCCGCATTATCAATGGCGATACCAGGAAGTTCATCGGCGTGACTTATGACATCACGGCCGAGCGGCAGCTGCTTGAAGAACGCGAGCTGCTGCTGCGCGAGATGAACCACCGGGTGAAGAACCTGTTCGCGATCATCGCGGCGATGGTGATGCTGGTTCGCCGCGAGTCCACCGACCTCGATGAATTCGCCGAGGCGCTGCGCTCTCGCATCTATGCGCTTGGCCGCTCGCATGCGCTGACGTCCAATTCGCAGCTGACCAGCGATAGCGTGTCGCTGCGCGACCTGGTGATGACAGTCCTGGAGCCATCGATGGGTGAGCAGGATGTCACCGTCGACGGGCCCGAGGTGGAGATCCCGGTAAAGCGGCTCACCTCGGTCGCCATGATCCTTTACGAATGGACCACCAATGCGACGAAATACGGCGCCCTGTCGCTCCCGTCTGGCAAGCTGGCGATTGGCTGGACGCACGAGGGCGAGGAGCTGGAGCTAAGCTGGCGCGAGACCGGCGGGGAGGGCGCTGGCGGCAGCGATTCCGGCTTCGGTACCAAGCTGGTCGAAGTGACGACCCGGCAGCTGAATGGTGAAGTCAGCGGTAAGAAGACCAAGCAGGGCTTCAAGCGTAGCCTGAAGTTCGCGCTTTAGGTCTTCGCCTGCGTGGTGGCGGCTTCGATTGCCGTCACCAGCTTCGCGCATTCGACCGGCTTTTCCAGCCGCGGCCATCCGGCAAATTCATCGCGCAGCTGCTCATGATGCAGGTTCGCGCTTACAAATACGAGTGCGATTCCCTGCCCGGCGAGCTCGCGGGCCAGGGGCCACACGGTCTCGTTACCGACGTTGATGTCGAGCACGGCGACTTCGGGCTTTTCGCTCTTTAGCAGGCGGCGTGCGTCGCCAAGCGACAGCGCCTCGCCCGTCACGCGGTATCCTGCCACCTCCAGCGCCATCGACAGATCCATCAGGATCAGCGCCTCGTCTTCAACGACAAGGACCTTTCGCGACTGGCCTGCGCAGGTGATGGGCTGGACCTCCATCTTGATAGTGTTCAGTGCTGAAAGCATAGGGATTCCGTCGTGTTATCGGGGTAAAAGCCCGAGTAACCGTGATGTTCCCGCAAAAGAGTGCCCTGCTGCGCAAGGCGGCAATCCCGATCCGCTGCAACCCGTCAGCCAGGTTCGCTGCCGCATGGTCCCATATATCTTACCGCGGCGTTCCATTGCACGACCGCGTAGCCGCCATCGCCAGCTGCATGGATCTCGGTCACCTCACCCTCACCCGGCCGGTTCGTGGGGGAGGCGATGTGGAAAGTGTCACCGAGCGGGCCGCTGCAAACACTGCCTGATCGGCCCTCGCCGTTCTCCATCGCATGGACACGCAGCTCGCATTCGGAGCCTGCAAGATTCTGGAAGACTGCGGCCGTGTCGCCGCTGAGATCCTTTTCTGACAAACAGATCTCGACCGGAACGCGGCCTAGTTTTGCATAATAGGCCTCCGCCACCTGCCGGTTTGCTGCCGACATGCCTTCGAAGCGGATCTCGCCGATCTCCGATTCGACGATGTAACGACCGGGCCGCTCGAACAGGCTGGTGATCGGGATGGCGTCATCCGGCAAGGGCGCAAGCATGGCCTCCTCGAACGCCTGCTCGGCCGGCTTTGCCGTCGGGTCCTCCCCTTGGCAGCCGCACAGAAGCAGCGCCGCCGCAGCCAGCCCCAAGGCTTCGCGCCTTCGTGATTTGCCTTGCATGAGAGCCAGCGGCTTCCTCCCTGACGTGTGAGCCGTCCGAATGGATTTTTGGTCCGGCATTACCGGACACCTTGGATTTCCCAGTCACAAATGCCAAGCGGCGAGGAACGGGAATTGCTAGCGCTCAGGCGCGCAGGCGGGGGCTGAACATGGTTGCCATGGCAGATGACTGGGAGCCGCCACGCCTGCAGTTCCAGGCTGGCTTGCCTCAGGGCAAGGTGAACCTGCTGCGCATCCTGCAATCCCCTGAGGCCTTCATCCCTGAGACGATCTTCTCCCGGCCGGAGGTGACCATTGGCGAGGGATCGCGGCAACTCCGCGTGATTTCCGATCCGGCATTTGCCTTCGCCATCCTCAATGAACGCTCCGGCACATTTGAACAGCTGCCGCTGGTCACCCGGATGCTGAGCGAAGGCTATCCCAAGCCAGCGCATGACCGCCCGATGGAATCGCGCGCGCACTGCCTTGGCTTGCAGCGCCAACTGCCAGAGGCGCAGCGACAGGAGATCGTGCGTGAATTGTCCGCCAGGATCGTCGCGGGTTGGCTCGATACAGCTGGCGCGAATGTCGATCTCCTGCTCGATGCCCGCCGCCTCACGCTCGATGCGTTCTGGCGGGCATTCCTTGGCCGGGGAGGGCCGCCTTCGCAGGTGGATGACGATGTCGAAACAGCTGCGGCGACGATCCATGCCCAGCCCGCCAGCGCGACGCTGGTGGAGCGTAACGACGCCCTGCATGCGCTGGCGCTGCGATACATTCGCGAGGCAGCGCCCTCATTGCGGCGCGACACCGAAGAATACCGTTTCGCGCTCGCGTCGCTGCACGTCATGCTCGATGCCGGACATGACAACAGTGCGGCGACGCTGGCCTGGGCCCTGTGGCTGCTGGCGCATCACCCCGACCTGCAGCAGGCGATCCGGCGCGACCCGCAAAAGCGCATCATAGAGGCCGTGCTGCAGGAAACGCTGCGGCTTTATCCGCCGATCCCGTTCACGACGCGCGTGGCGCTGCGCGACTTTGCATGGGCCGACAAGGTGATACCGGCCGGGCAGAATGTCGGGATCAGTTTCTCGGCAATGCACCGGCACCGCGACCATTGGGAAATGCCCGACTGCTTCCGGCCCGAGCGATTCCTGACGGCCGGAAAGCGCGTGTCCGTGTCGCAGGACATGCTGCCATTCGGGGCGGGTCCGCGCGGCTGCATCGGCACGGGTTTTGCGCGGCGCGTGCTGTCGACGATGATTGCGGCGATCCTGGAAAAAGCACAACTGCGGCCAAATCCCGCCGCTGGCCTTTCCTGCGTTTCGAACTTCTCGCTGCGTCCCGTGGGCGGGACGGTGCTTCTCGCCGATCCGGCCGGCGTGGCCTGAACCGCATCGGCCGATGAATTTCCATTCGATCGATTACCTGCTGTTCCTGCCACTGGTGGTGGCCACCTATTTCGCCATTCCGCACCGGTGGCGATGGGCGCTGCTGCTGCTGGCGAGCAATCTGTTTTATGCCAGCTGGCGCTGGGAATATCTGGCGTTGCTGTGGTTCACGACTCTGGTCGATTACTTCGCGGCGCTGGCGATGCCGCGCGCCGGGAGGCGAGGCCGCAATGCCCTGCTGGCCTTCAGCCTGGTGGGCAATCTGGGCCTGCTTTTCGTCTTCAAATATTTCGCCCTGCTGGCCAACACCACGCTGTATGCCTTGCGGATGGGGCAGGTCGACCCGATCGAGATCCTGCTGCCGCTGGGGATCAGCTTCTACACCTTCCAGACGCTTGGCTACACGATCGACGTCTGGCGCGGGAAGCGGCAGCCCGAGCGGCACCTGGGCTATTTCGCCGTTTTCGTGATGTATTTCCCGCAGCTGCTTGCAGGGCCGATCGAGCGGACCGGCAAGCTGCTGCCGCAATTCAGGCAGGAACGGCGCTTCGACATGTCACTGGTCGCGGCCGGGGCGGCCCTGATGCTGGTGGGGTATTTCAAGAAACTCGTGATAGCAGACCGGCTGGCCATGATTATCCCGCCCATACTGGCCGATCCGTCGAGCGTGTCCCCGCTTGGCGCGGTGCTGGCCTCTCTGGGAAATATCTACCGCTATTACGCGGACCTGTCCGGATATGTGGACATTGCCATCGGCTCCAGCATGATGATCGGCATCACGCTCAGCCGAAATTTCAACCGGCCCTTCGCAGCCAGGTCCATCTACGATTACTGGCAACGCTGGCACATCACCGTGACCACGTGGATCCGCGATTATGTGCACATCCCGCTGGCTCGCAAGGCATCGAGCCGTGCCGGAAGAGAAGGCGCGGTCATTGTCACGATCCTGCTTGTCGCGCTCTGGCATGGGGCAAGCTGGCCCTGGATTGTCGCGGGCCTGATTGCCGGGGTGGGCATGGTCGCGGAAGGGACTTTCCGGCGCAGCAGGCGCATCGCTGCGCTTCGTGACGGGACTGCGCAGCGCCTCGGGATTGCGCCTGCGCGGCTGGCCATGCTGCGGGCGAGCGTCTCGCGGGCTTACCTCTGGTTCTTCCTGATCCTGCTGGGTTCGCTCGCCAACGCGCCGACAATGGCAGATGCGTTGTCGATGTGGGCGCAGATGGCGTCGGTCCCGCACCAGCTGGCCGCCCTCGATCTGGGCCTGGGCAGCGGGTTCGACATCGGGCGGCGGTTCTGGATCGTACCTGCCGCGATTGCCGCGCTCGAAGCCTACCAGTGGCTGGATGCGCGAAGGTCGGTGTGTGCGCGCGTCAATGCTCGCGGCGCAATTGTGTCCTGGGGCTTCTACCTCTGCCTCGCCACAGTCATCCTCGTGCTGGGCAGCTTCGGCCAGCCCGGCTTCATCTACTTCGGCTATTGAGGCGGGGCATGCGCAAGCTGACAGGCTTCATCCTCTTCGCCCTCGCCTGGCTGGCAGCCCTGGTGGCGGTCCATCGGTCGGTGCCGGATCCGGAGCTCGAATACCGGATCGAGAGGCTGGATGCCGCACTGGAAGCCAAGGGCGTCATCATGGGCGGTTCGGCGGCAATCGGGCTGGAGCCTGCCGCATTGGGCATCGATGCCGTCGAAGTGTGGAACCCGAACCAGGACGTGCTGGAGACGGCGGCGCTGGCCAATCTGCTCCTCGATCGCAATCCTGAGCTGGAGCTGGTCGTCATTACCCTCGCCGCGCCGGCGCACGCGCTCGACAATGGCGGCCGGGGCAGCTGCTGTGTCGACCAGCGGAACCGGACTTACCGCGCCATGCGCCATTATGGCGACTGGTCGCTCGTCGGCGGTGACTGGCGCACGGCAGTGTCCTCGCTTGTGCCCATGGGCGAGGCGGACTGGCTTCCCTTGCTGGCAAGGCTCGGCCTCGCGAATGGCAAGCCGGCAGGCCGCGCCGCTTCGCAGGAGGCGTGGCGGGCGCGTTCCATGGCGCACGCTCCCACAGCGGAGGAGCTTGATACCTTGCTGGACGGGCGCGCGACGGAGATCGAGACGCTGGCCTACCGCGACCCGCAAATCGCATCCCGCAACGGGCAGGCGTTGGCCGCGCTTGCGCGCCGCTTCACTTCCCGAGGCGGCCGGATGGTCGTCATCGTGCCGCCACTGCATGCGTCGCTGCAGCAGCGAATGGAGCAGGATTTCATGGCGTGGAGACGCGGCATGGACACCATGTTGACGTCAGCCGAGGCTGGCGGCGCGCAAGTGCTGGACTTGTCGGGCCATCGAGCGTTGGCGGAAGACAGGCTGAATTTCTCGGACCCGGTGCACCTCAATCGCCGCGGTGGCCGGGCATTGGCGCGCGAACTCCGCAAATCAGGGGCCGTATAACCGGACATGGAATAGCGTCTTGCAGAATCTCGTTTGACTCCCGCGCTGACGCCGCCAATGGTCGGCATGGTTGTGGTCGCGCACGATCGATTTGGGGTGGACCGGGGCGGATGCTGCAAGACTTGAGGCGAGAGCGGCTCGGCCGTCTGAAGGGCCTGCTTGCTCAAAGCCCGAAATTGGCCGCCTCGTACGAGGATGCCAAGCGGGTTGTGCGCGCGTTTCGCCGCCCGGCGTTTTACGAGATCAGCACGCGCTGCAACCTGTTCTGCGAAGGCTGCTATCACTTCTCCGATGACTTCCATGCGCCAGCATCGGAAGTGAACGATGCGCAGGCGTGGGATGAATTCTTCGCCGCCGAGGGCGCGCGCGGCGTCACCATGGCCTATTTCGTGGGGGCAGAACCCGCGCTGGAACAGGAGCGCCTGATCGCTGCCTCCGCCCACTTCCCTTACGGCAATATCGGCACGAACGGGACAATCGCGCTGGACCCGTCCATCCCTTATCGCATCGGCGTTTCGGTGTGGGGCGTGGATGAAGAGGTGGATGCCAGCCTGCGCGGGGCCAGCGCCTTCGGCAAGGCGCTGAAGAACTATGCCGGCGATCGGCGCGCCATCATGCTCTACACGCTCAGCAAGGCCAATCTGGCCGATGTGCCGCGGCTGGTCGAGACCTGTGCCGATCACGATCTGCCGGTCACCTTCAACATGTATTCTCCCACGCAGACCTACATGCGAAAACTCGGCGGAGCCGAGGCCAACGACCGCAAGTACTTCCGGATTTCCAGCGCCGCGTCCAACCTGTTGTGGGACGATGAGAGCCTGCATGAGACGCGCCGCGTCATGGAGGAGGTCATGGAGCGCTTTCCGGAAACGGTCGTCTATTCATCGGCTTACAACGAATGGTCGACACGCAGCGGCCCGCTGTACGATATCGACCCGGAAACCGGCGTGGCGCGCGATTGCCATTCGCGCATGACCGGCACGATGCGATACTACAAGACCGACATGTCCCATGCGGCGCAGGAGAAATGCGGCACTTCCGACGCGATCTGTTCGGAATGCCGGATGTATTCCGGCGGCTGGTCCAGCAAGTTCGAGCTGCGCGACGAAGACGTCTCATCGCCGGCTGCCTTCGCCGCCTGGCTCGAGATGATTGAAACCGCAGGCCGCATCTTCCTGATCGAAAGGGATGGGCAGCCGGCAAGGACGCGCGACAGGATGAACCTGTCCGTGGCAGCCATGGAGCCCGCCGAATGAAGATCACCCCGTTGCAGAATGGCATCGAGGTCCATGACATCGACCTTCATGATGACGAGGCCTGCCGCGAGCTTGGCCGGCTGGTGGCGCACGAATGTGTTGTCCTTGTCAGGCAGGGTGTTCCGGAGCGCCGGCTTTACGAGATCCAGATGCTCTGGGGGCAGCCGACACTGCCATTCGTGAACCGCTACGTGCTGGAAAAGCGCCTTCGCGGCCGCCACTGGCGGCGCGCGTTCCAGGCCATGGCTTCGGTATCGAGCGGCCTGGCTGACGCGAAAGAACTGGCTGGCATGGCCCGCGTGAGTTTCGAGAAGAACGAGCGCGGCAAGGCAACCGGCCTCTTCCCCAATGGCGAACTCGACTGGCATTCCGACCAGCAGGGCTATCATGACAACCAGCGTATCGTGGGCCTGATGAGCCTGTGGGGCTCGGAAAACAGCCAGACGTCGTTCCTGTGTACCGCCCCCGGTTACGACAGCCTCAACCATGATGACCGCAGCCTGGTGGACGAGCTTACTTGCGTATGGGCCTGGGACGGGGGAGCGATGTCGCCCTCCATCGACGAATGGCACCTGGAAGTGCACCGCTACAACATGGTCCCTCTCGACGGGATGGAGACGCGGCTTGTCGACCAGACGGTGACCGGCCGGAAGGGGGTCCGCTTCCCGAGCCATTGCTTCAGCCACTTCAAAGGCATGAGCAGGGAGGAGAGCAGCCGGGTGAAGGCCCATCTGTGGGAGCATTTCGGCAAGCCGGAATATGCCTATGTGCACGACTGGCAGGATGGCGAGATCGTGTTCATGGACCAGAACATCACACTGCATGCGCGCCCGACCAATATCGTGGATTCGCACAGCCGCACGATGTGCCGGATGATCTCCTACCTGGACCGGCTCTATCCCGGTAACGGACCTGCCGATCACGTCCTGTTCGACGGGGAGCGCATCGCGCACGAAGATTTTGCCGAACTGGTCGACGCGGCCCGCATGCGCGAAGCAGGCGCCATGTCGGCAGAACCCGTCGGAGCCTGACGCCTGCCAGCTGGGGCATCGCGGCCCCTCGGCACGGGCACATCTTTTGGAAATTTGGTGCGCCGCGCAGTCGCGAGCGAACTCGTCTCTCGTGAAATTCCCTGCTCTACAGGGAAACTAGAGGGAAATGGCTTCTTCCAAACGATATTGGGTCCAGACGAAGAGGGGAAACCCGACGTTCTCGAGGTGGTCCCTAGACGTGGAGCAGGGATCGGATACGGCTTAAGCAGGTGCCCAATGTCATCGAAAGACCAAGCTCGATTTCTCTCGTTGCGTATGACCCCGAGAATGGCGGTAAAGGCTTGAGCTCGTGGCTTCAGAGTGGTCGATGAAGACTGGTTGGCGGCGAAGTCGCTCGGTCTCGAGACCGTGCCCGTCATCCGCGCGCGTTTTCCCGCTGCATCAATTTGATTTCGGCCATGGCGTATAATGCAGGCACTTAGTGCTCAGATCTGATCGAAGGCTCTCTGGTCTCTAAGCGCTTTTAAGACGTCCGGGTCTTAGGTGGTGCCGCGCACCACGAGTTTCGGCGGCATCACGATACTTTCAGTGTCCTCGCCTGATATCCGTCTGACAAGCAGGTCGACCATGGCGCGCGCGCCGCCGGCGATGTCCTGACGAACCGTCGTTAACGGCGGAACCGTCTGTTGCGCTATCGGGAGATCATCGAACCCCACAAGCTTGATGTCGTCAGGAACAACATGGTTCAGTTTTCGCAGCTCGCCCAGACATGCCAAGGCGAGAAGGTCGGTCGCTGCAAAAATCCCGTCGAACTTGCGGACCGCTTCGCGCATCAGCCCGGCGACCTCTGTAGTCATGCCGGATGTTGCCAGATGAGCGGGTAACTCCGTCAGGTCGATGCCAAAGGAGGCCGCGACTTGCCTCGCGCCCGAAAAGCGCGCGGCAAATTCCGGCGCGTTCGTATCTCCGACGAATGCCAGCTTCTTGGCGCCGGATGCGATAAGCTTTTCCGCTGCCAATTTCCCGCCCAGAAGGTTGTCCGAACCGACCACGCAATGCCGCTGGCCCTCCCGATGCTGGCCCCAGACCACCATTGGCCGGTATCCGTCGGCCACGTCTTCCAGATGGTCGAACTGGTCCGATTGACCGACAACGATCACGCCGTCGATCATGCCGGACCCGATGAAGGGATCGAGCCAGTCCTCGTCGCTCGCCGGGACGACGCGGCGCAGCATCAGATCGTAGCCCCGCTCCGTCAGGGCATCGGCGAGGTGGCCCAGCAGTGTCAGGAAGAAGGTATCCGATACCTGCTGCTTTTGTTCATGCCCCAACGGGATGATAATACCGATGACGCCGGTTTTCTGCCGGCGGAGGCGGCTGGCCATCTGGTTCGGCCGGAAGCCATGTTCGCGCGCAATCGTCTCGATCCGTTCGCGGGTCTTTGTGTTGACCAGGCTGTTTCCGGACAATGCGCGCGAAACTGTTCCGGCAGAAACGCCGGCTATCTTCGCCAGATCCGTGATGGTGCGAACAGCCGGCGTGGCAGAAGGGCGCTTGTCAGCCATATGCCCGCCTTACCCTAGGTCGCTTGAGGCTGCACTACCTTTGGCACCGGGCGCCCGGCGTCGACAAACATCGTGGCGAAAGCGCCCAAAATCATCAGGCCCCCACCCAGCAGCAAGACGTTGCGGGGATCGCCGCCCAGCAACGGACTATAAAACAGGGGCATCGTCAGCGTCTGGATCAGCATCGGGATAACGATGAACATGTTGAATATGCCCATGTAAATTCCGTTGCGTTCCGGCGGGATGGCATCGGCGAGCATCACGTAGGTGTTGCCCATCATTCCGGCCCAACCGATACCGATACCCAGCATCAGCACGAAGAGCGCAGCCGGTGTCTCGACACCCGGGATCAGCAGCATGGCGATCCCCGAGGCGGTGAGGCAGAACGCATGTGTCAGCCTCGCGCCCAGCTTCCTGACCACCGGGATCAGCAGCAGTGCCCCAAGAAACGCAATAAAGTTGTAAAGCGCGCCAGCCTGCTGCGTTGTCAGCGTGGCCTCTCGGAAAGCGGCGCTGGACGGATCGGTCGTATTATAAAGCGAGCGGCCGACAGCAAATGTGATGTATTGCCAGTAAGCGAACATCGCATACCACTGGCACAACATGGCGAGCGCAAGCTGCCGCATCGGCTTTGGCATGTCCCGGATCGCACTGCCAATCTCCGCAAAGGTAGCGCGCGGCGTAAGCGGCTTGGCTTCCAACTCGGCGCGTTCCGCATCGGACATGGGCAGTTCCGGCACGCGCCAGACGGACCAGACGATTGTGCTGATCGACAGGATCGCACCAATGATGAAGGCGATCTTCACCACTACGGGAATGCCGTTAGCGTCGAGCACATCCTTTGCGACGAAACTCGTCAGCAAGGTTGGCGCAAGATAGGAAAGGGTTTGGGCAAGCCCGGTGAATGCGCTTTGTGTCAGGAACCCGACTGATCGTTGGTCGGGTACGAGCCGATCGGCGACGTAAGCGCGATACGGCTCCATCGTGATATTATTGCCGGCGTCTAGTATCCAAAGCAGGCTGGCGGCCATCCATAATGCACTGGAATAGGGCATCAGGAACAGGCTGATGGAACAGATGATCGCACCGATCAGGAAGTAGGGCGTCCGGCGTCCGAATCGCGACGCGGTACGGTCGCTCATCGCGCCAATGATGGGCTGGACGATCAGGCCGGTCATCGGCCCCGCCAACCAAAGCAGCGGCATCGTCGCTTCCTCCGCACCCAGGAAGCCATAGATCGGCCCCATATTCGCCTGCTGTAGTCCGAAGCTGAATTGCAGGCCGAAAAACCCGATATTCATTTCGACGATTCGCAGCAGCGAAAGCCGCGGTTTTCCAGCGTTCTGCATGGGCGTGGGTCCTCTCATCCAACGCAGCTTGCGTGCGTCCTGCGACACTGCTGGCACGCTGAGGGGCAAATTGCAAACGTTTGCAAAAAAGATGTTGCAAACGTTTGCAGCAGCCGTATGCCTATTGGCGAATCGCATGCCGGAAAGGCGCTGCGTTTTTGGATGAGGAGTGAATTGCCATGAAATTTCGATCGGTTCTGGCCGTGGGCGTTGCCTTTTCTGCCCTTTCTACCACCGCTTATGCGCAGGATGTGCCTGCCACCCAGCCGGTGGAAGACGACCAGCCTGTGCTCGACGGCAGCGAAATCATCGTCACGGGTGTTGCACGTGGCCAGAACCGGCTGGAGAGCTCTGTCTCCATCAGCTCTGTCGATGCGGACAGTATCGCCGAATTGAACCCGCGCTCCTCTGCTGACCTGATCCGCCAGATTCCTGGCCTGCGGTCCGAGGCTTCGGGCGGCGAAGGCAATGCGAATATCGCGGTGCGCGGCATCCCGGTTTCCACCGGCGGCGCTCGATACATCCAGTTGCAGGAAGACGGGCTGCCGGTTCTGGAATTCGGCGATATCATTTTCGGCAATGCGGACAACTTCGTTCGCGCAGACCGCAACGTCGCCCGCGTGGAGGCGATCCGCGGCGGTTCGGCCAGCACCTTTGCTTCCAACTCTCCCGGCGGCGTGGTGAACTTCATCTCCAAGACCGGATCGCAGGAGGGCGGCTCGATCGTCGGGACCGTCGGTCTCGATTACGAGAGCTATCGCCTCGATTTCAATTATGGCGGCGCACTGTCTGACGACATGTATTTCCATGTCGGCGGCTTCTACCGCACCGGCGAAGGCCCGCGCGAAACGGGCTTCAACGGCAGCAATGGTGGCCAGCTGAAGGTCAACATTACCAAGGAATTCGATTCCGGTTATGTGCGCTTCTACGGAAAATACCTGGATGACCAGACCCCCACTATCCTTCCGCAGCCGGTCCGCGTCAGCGGTTCCGCCGGGGATCCGGATTACAGCGCGATTGCCAATTTCGATCCGCGTTCGGACAGTCTCTACAGCCGTTACATTACCACGGCGGTCACGCTGGATGGCGGCAACAACCCTACCACATACGACATCCATGACGGCCTGTCGGTGCAGTCCAAGGCCTTTGGCTTCGAAGCGAATTTCGATTTCGCCGATGGCTGGAACCTTACCAATCGGTTCCGCTTCTCCGACAACTCGGGCAGCTTTGTCTCGCCGTTTCCTGCCAGCGTGGGCGATGCGCAGGACATTGCCGATGGGATCGGCGGCGCGGGTTCGACCATCGAATTCGTCAGCGGCCCGAACCAGGGCGGCGTGGCAAATGCAGCTTCGATCGGCGGCAACGGTCTGCTGACGAACATCGTCCTGTTCAACGTGCGGCTCAACAGCCTTGACCACATCGCGAATGATCTTCGCGTCAATCGTGAGTTCGATCTTGCAGGCGGCACGGCCACCTTCACCGGCGGTTTCTACGCCAGCCGGCAGGACGTGGACACGGACTGGCTGTGGACGTCCTACACCCAGACAGTGGAAGGTGACGGCAATTCCGTCCTCGTGGACATCCGCGATACGGGCGGCAATCTGGTAACGCAGAACGGCACGGTCGGCTTCAGTGCGAGCTTCTTCGGGAATTGCTGCCGCCGGAATTACGATGTCCGCTACGACACCTATGCGCCGTTCGCGTCGCTTAACGTCGAGCTTGGCGCGCTGACGCTTGACGGCAGTATCCGCTACGATTTCGGCAGGGCCGATGGTACGATCACGGGTTCCGACTCCTCGTATGGTATCGGCATCACCGGCTTTGACTTCGACAATGACGGCAATATCGATCCGGCAGAGGCGAACACCGCTGTGCTCCCGCTCAACTCGGCCCGCCCGGTGAACTATGACTTCGATTACTTCAGCTGGTCGATCGGCGCCAACTATCTGGTGACTGGCGATCTGGGTGTGTTTGCGCGCTACAGCCATGGTGGTCGTCACACGGCAGACCGCAGCCTGTTCTCACCTGCTGTCAGTACGCTTACTGGCGATGTGGTTGGCGGTGACAACGCGGTCATTGCCGAAGTCGACCAGATCGAAGCCGGTCTTAAGTATCAGGCTGGTGGCCTGCGCCTCTATGCCACCGGCTTTTTCGCCGAAACCGCCGAAACCAATGTCGAAATCGGGCCCATTCGTCTCTCCGACAACACCTACGAAGCTTACGGGATCGAGTTGGAAGGCAGCTATACCGTGGGCCCGTTCTCGGTCAGCGGCGGCGCGACCTGGACGGACTCTGAAATCACCGATGCGCTGAACCCGGCAATCATCGGCAACACGCCGCGCAGGCAGGCGGATTTCGTATACCAGGGCACGCTGCAGTATGAGCAGGACCTGTTCACGGCAGGCTTGAACTTCATCGGTACGACGGACAGCTTTACCCAGGACAATAACGACCTGAAGCTGCCGGGTTACACGCAGTTCAACGCTTTCGTCAGCTTCCGCCCGCTCGACAACATGGAGTTGTCGCTGAACGCCAACAACTTGTTCGACGTGGAAGGCTATACGGAAGCCGAAGAGGGTTCGATCCCGGCCAACGGGCTGGTGCGTGCCCGCTCCATCGCCGGGCGCACGGTATCGGCATCCGTTCGGATCGACTTCTGATTGACGGTATCTGACCCTTTGGCCGGCGAATGCCCTCCCTGTTCGCCGGCCATTTCCTTTTTCCGTCGCTAGACCCCAAGGTGCAACCGTGACGACTGCCTGGATCAGCGACCATGTGAAGGCCATTGCCGGGCAGCCCGCCAACCAACTGCCGTTACTGACCTCCGGTGAGGTCCAGCGGCCCCGGTCTGACCTGTATTATTGGGACATGTGGGCCGTTCAGGATACGAACGGTGACATTGCGGATGTGAATGGGCGCGAGTTCTGGATGATCCTGGCCGCGCCCGACAATGGCGATCCAGGCAGCCGGCACTTCTCGGCGAAAATCCATCTTCTCGAACGGCTGGATGGCAAATGGACCGACTTGGGGCCAGTATTGCCGGACTTTGGCGGCCCGTACGAACGTGAGTGGTCGGGTTCGGCACTATGGCGCGATAACCGTTTCACGATGTGGTTTACCGGTGCAGGCCTGCACAGGACGCCCGGCGGCTACCAGCAAGCGCTTTTTGAGGCGACCGCCGCGTCGGACGCGGATGGTCTGCCGCAAGACTGGAGCCAGCCCCGTCCGATCCTGACGGAACTGACTAAAGACTATATCGCCGCAGACTCGCATGAAGGCGAGGCTGGCCGCATAAAGGCTTACCGCGATCCCGCCTATTTCCGGGACCCTGCAGACGGGCGCGAGTATCTGGTGTTTACCGCGTCACACCCCGCTGGCGACAGTGAGTTCACAGGTGCAATTGGCATCGCGGAGAAAGTCGGCTGGGATTGGGAACTGCGTCCCCCCATTATTCATTCGGGCGGCGTCAACAATGAATTGGAACGCGCGCACATCGTCCATCATGAAGGAATGTATTTCGCATTCTGGGCCACGCAATCCAGCACGTTCGCGCCGGAGCTCTCTAACGCCCCGACCGGCTTGTACGGTATGATGGCGGAAAATCTTCATGGCCCCTACAGGCCATTGAATGGTTCCGGGCTGGTCCTGGCAAATCCTACCGAACGACCATCGCAACTTTACAGTTGGTCCGTCACTCGCGAATTGCTGGTTTCCAGCTTCGTAGAATGCATAGACCATGACTGCAGCGAGTTCGCCGGCGCGCCCTCACCGCTGGCCCGATTGTCGCTCGACGTGAAAGGGGGCAAGGCAGCGCTGGTGGGATTGGAGCCAAACCCATGAATGAAAAATTGTTTGGCGGTATCGAGGCAGGGGGAACAAAATTCGTTCTTGCTGTCGGCACGAGTCCGACTGAGATCCTCGCGTCGCAAACCATTCCGACACGCGGACCGAGCGAAACGCTGGCCGAGTCATTGACGTGGTTCGAGCAGCAGGGTTCGCTGAAATCAATCGGGATTGCCAGTTTTGGCCCTGTAGAACTCGATCGAAATTCCTCGCAATGGGGGCATATCCTCGACACCCCGAAAGAAGGCTGGTCGAATTGCGATCTGGCGGGATTTTTCAGCAACAACCTTGCAATCCCGGTCGGTTTCGAAACGGATGTGAACGGGGCCGCTTTGGGAGAATATCATTTTGGAGCGGGCAAGGACAGCAGTGCCCTGACCTATGTCACGGTGGGCACCGGCATAGGCGGCGGCACCGTCATCGATGGCCGGCTCATCCATGGCGCAGGTCACCCGGAGCTTGGCCACATGTATCCACGCCGCGACGCGGCTGACCGGGAATTCGCAGGCAAGTGCCCGTTCCATGGCGATTGCCTCGAAGGCTTGGCCAGCGGTCCGGCCGTAATGGCCCGTTGGGGATCGACCCTGTCGCAGCTGCCGCAGGATCACGAAGCGCACGAGTTAGTCGCGGGGTATCTGGCGCAGATGTGTCACAGCGTTTTCGCTGCGATGGCGACGCAGACGATTGTCTTAGGCGGAGGCGTCATGAACACGCCGAGGCTTCTCGACCGTGTGCGTGTCCGAACAAAGGCGCTTGGCGCCGGCTACCTGCCTCGCGAAAGCGACAGACAGATCGTTCGGCCCTCACTGGGCGACGGGTCCGCGCTGTCAGGAACGATGCTCATCGCGGAACAGGCCCACAACACTACGCGTTCCAAGATCGACGATGCGCGTGCCCATTGAGCGCGATTTCCGAACGCGTCTTCGTTCGATCCAATTTTAAATTAGCAGTCAGTTTTTGGTCAGCCCGAACCCGTGGTCTATCTTTCGGCCAGATTTTCCGAAAGGAAAGACTATTGGGACTGCAATTGAATTTTCAGTCTCGCAAAGCGGCGCGGAACAGCGCCGTTTCTGGCCATGCGGAGCAAGAAAAACAAGCCAAAACAATAAGTTATCACTGTTTGGTGCGGTCGAGAAGACTCGAACTTCCACGGCCTTTCGGCCACAACGACCTCAACGTTGCGCGTCTACCAGTTCCGCCACGACCGCACACAGTCAGGACGGCGAAAACGCATTGTCCTGCGGGGTAGGTGCGCGCCCTTAGCAACGCGGTGATGCTCCTGCAAGCGCGCGATGCATAAGATCTGCGGTGCCGACAGTCCCGCTTGTGGACACCCTTACCGGGGTGTTTGCAGGAAGGGTAAATACTGCGGCAACCATGCTGCATGTCCACGCTCGCCGCCCTCCTACTTGCCATGCAGGCAGCACCGGCCCCCCAGGCCGATGTTCCCGTGCGCAGCGAGCCGGCCGTGGCAAGCGCCCGGATCGGGGTCGCCATCGTCAGGCCAGCGGCTATCCGCGGCGGCAAGGCCGAAGGCGAGACGGCGCAGCAGGCCCGGCGCACCGAGAGCGGCGGCCGGATCCTGTTCGAGTTCGAGTAAGCGCCACTCGCTTGAGTGAGTGTCAGTCCGGCATCCAGCCGATTTCGGCGAAGGCGGCTGCACGCGGCACATCGGCAATCGCCTGGTTGATGCTGACGCTTTCACCGGGCGCTAGGCTGCGCTGCGGGGCGTAAAGCACCTTTTCATAGACGATGCGTTCGCGCTGGTCGCGCAGCACCAGGCGGATGGGCGGCACGTCCTGCGCCTCGCCGCCGATATTGGTCACCGTTCCGCTGACGCCGAAATAGGTCCCGCCATCTGCCTGCGGACGCCGGTCCTGCTGGTCGGGCGGGAAGTCCAGTCGCAGCGAATCCTTTTCCGCGGCGAACATCGGGCGGCTGACCGGCACCCATTCGGGCAGGCCGAAATAGCTCACCGCAACGACCGTGCCGACCGCGAGGAAGGCGAAGACGGCGGCCGCAAGCGTCCAGAGCTTCAGCGGGTTGCGGCGACGGCGGAAAGGCGGCGCAGCGTCGAATTGCGAAGGCGATGTCTCGGGCGGCGGCGGCGCGGGCCGAGGCTGGCGCGGCGCGTCCTCCGGCACGGGCGGGGGATCGTCGTCCGGGATCGCCTCGCGCGCGGTGGCATGGTTTGCCGGCGCAACATCGCCCGCCTCGCTGGGCGGGGGCGCTGGCTGGGAAGCAGGCTGTGGAGCCACTTCGCTCCGGGGCTGCTGTGCCGGTTCCTCGCGCTCCGGAAGCTCGGGCGGGTCCTGGTGCCAGCTGTGCCGGCACTTCGCGCAGCGGACCGTCCGGCCTTCAACGCCGACGGCGCTGTCTGGCACGACATAGCGCGTGCCGCAGGCAGGACAGGAGATAATCATTGCAGGCGAGAGCCTAAGCACCCATCCCGGCCTGCAACAAGCCTGCACGGACCAACTGCACGCCAGTCCGTGGCTTTTTTCCACATCGAACAGCCGCTATAAGCCGCGCACGGGGTCGCAATGGCGCCCCAACGGGGCGATAGGGGACGGATGATTTCAGCGGCGCACGATGAACGGGCGGGCGAGCCCCGCGAGAGCAGCATCGTGCAGTTCGACAATGTCGGGCTGCGCTATGGCGCCGATCGTGAAGTGCTGAGCGATGTCAGTTTCACGCTTTATCCGGGCAGTTTCTACTTCCTCACCGGGGCCAGCGGCGCAGGAAAGACCTCGTTGCTGAAGCTGCTGTACCTGGCGCAGCGGCCGAGCCGGGGCGTCATTTCCATGTTCGGGACGGACGTCATCACCCTGCCGCGCGGCCGCCTGCCGGGTTTTCGCCGCCGCATCGGGACGGTGTTCCAGGATTTCCGCCTCGTTCCGCACCTCTCAGCCTTCGACAATGTGGCGCTACCACTCAGGGTGTCGGGGGTGGCGGAGAAGGACATCAGCAAGCCGGTGAGGGACATGCTGGACTGGGTTGGCCTGAGCGAGCGGCACGATGCGCGCCCCGCAACGCTCTCTGGCGGCGAGCAGCAGCGCGTCGCCATCGCGCGTGCCGTGATCGCCCGGCCCGAAGTGCTGGTGGCGGACGAGCCGACCGGCAACGTCGATCCGGACATGGCGCTGAAACTGCTGCGCCTGTTCGAAGCGCTGAACCGGCTGGGCACGACCGTGGTGGTCGCGACCCACGATGTCCACCTGCTGAAGAAAGTGCCCAATTCGCTGATCATGCGGCTGGACAAGGGGCGCCTGTCCGATCCCACCGGCGCGCTGCGCTATCCGCCTCGGCGGGAGCCGCGCTGATGGCTACCGGCAAGGGACTGGGCGCCGGTTTCGGCATCCGCCGCCGCGGCGGGCTTCGCTTCGGCGGGGACGGCATGGGCGGCAACCGCGCGCGGCTGGGCGGGCCGATGCCGTGGGTGCTGGCCATCATGGTTGCGCTGACGGTGATTGCAGCCGCAGCCGGCCTCGCGCTCGCCAATCTGGCCGACAATGCCCGCAGCGAAATCAGCGGCGGCCTGACCGTGCAGATCGTGGAAGGCGCACCGGCTGCGCGCGACCGGCAGGCCGAAACCGCGCTCGCCATCCTGCGCAACCGAGAGGATGTGGCCGAGGTGCGCCGCGTGCCGGAGGCCGAACTCGACGCGCTGATGGAGCCCTGGCTGGGCGAGGGTTCGCTGACCGGGGCCGATGCCATTCCCACTCCCGCGCTGATCGACGTACGGCTCGCTGGCCCGGTGACGGAGCAGCGGCTGGAGCAGGTCCGTAGCGCGCTGGCAGAGCAGGTCCCCGCCGCCCGGGTGGACGCGCAGGCCGGGTGGCTTGCGCCAGTTTTCGATGCCATCCGCTCGCTGCAATTGCTGGCCGTGGGGCTGGTTGTCCTTTTGGCGCTGACCAGCGCGGCGGCGGTGTGGCTGGCAGCCCGCAGCGCGCTTGGCGCCAATCGCGATACGATCGAGATCGTCCACCTGCTGGGCGGGACGGACAGCCAGATCGCGCGGATATTCCAGCGTTCCATCGCGGTGGATGCGCTGGTGGGCGGCATCATCGGCCTGCTGCTGGGCGGCGGCGCGGCGCTGCTGCTGGGCGCGCAGTTCTCGCTGCTGGACAACGGCATGGTGGCTGGCGGCGGCCTGCAACCGCTGGACTGGGCCGTGCTCGCCATCATCCCGCTTGCCGGTGTCGGCATCGCCATCCTGACCGCGCGCTACACCGTGCTGTCCGCGCTGAGGAAGATGCTGTGATCCGCCGCCTGTTTGCCCTGCTCCTGGTCGTGTGGCTGGGCGGTTTCGCCTGGTTTGCCATCGCCTTGCCCACTGCGGCCGGGGCGACGAAGACCGACATCGTCGTGGTGCCCACCGGCGGTGGCGGCCGGATCGATCGCGGGCTGGACGTCGTGCGCGAGGGCAATGCCGAGCAGCTGCTGGTCAGCGGTGTGGACCGCGATGTGCGCCGCATCGAATTCCAGACCGAATTCGATGTTGAGCCGGAGCTGATGGAATGCTGCGTCATCCTTGGCTTCCGGGCATTGGACACGCGCGGCAACGCGCGCGAGACCGCCGAATGGGTGGAGGAGGGCGAGTACGAGTCCCTCCGCCTGGTCACCAGCGACTGGCACATGCGCCGCACCGCGGCAGAGCTGCGCCGGGTCCTGCCGGCAGGCGTGACCGTGGTCGAAGACGCCGTGGAGACGGAGCCTTCGCTGCGCATCCTGTTCCTGGAATATCACAAGTTCCTCGCCAGCGCGCTGGACCAGGGCTGATGGCTTTCCTGCGCTCGCTCACCTTCTATTTCGCTTTCTATATCGGTTCGATCCTGTTCACGGTCGCCGCGCTGGTGACCCTGCCGCTCTCGCCCCGCCGGTTTCGCCACGTCCCCACAGCCTGGTCCGGCTTCCACCGCTGGTGCGTGCGATATTTGCTGGGCATCCGCGTGGTGGAAGAGGGCACGCGGCATGACGGACCTGTCCTCTACGCCATCAAGCACGAGGCGTTCTTCGAGGCGATCGACATGCCGCACCTTTTCAGCCACCCGGCTGGCTTCGCAAAGGAAGAGCTGTTCCGCATCTTCGGCTGGGGCAAGGTCGCGCGGCGTTTTGGCCTGATCCCGGTGGAGCGCGATGCCGGTGCACGGGCGCTGCGCTTCATGATCCGCGAAGCGAAGGAGCGTTCCGAAGAGGGCCGCCCGCTGGTGATCTTTCCCGAAGGCACCCGCATCCCCCACGGGGAATGCCCGCCGCTCCGTTCCGGGTTTGCCGGTATCTACAAGATGCTGAAACTGCCGGTCGTGCCGGTGGCGGTGAACAGCGGGCCGCTATACCACCGCCCGATCAAGCGCTCCGGAACCATCATGATCCGCTTCGGGGAAGTGATCCCGGCCGGATTGCCGCGTGAGGAGATCGAGGCGCGGGTCCATTCGGCCATCAACAGCCTGAACGACTGACTATTCGTGATCGCCGCGCCCGAAATCGGGCCGCGCATCGTCCTGCCCCTGTTCGATGATGGAACGCCGGATGGCGCGCGTGCGGGTGAAAAGATCGTGCAGGGCATCGCCGTCCCCCCGCCGGATCGCGCGCTGCAGCGCGGTCAGGTCTTCGCTGAAGCGGCCCAGCATCTCCAGCACCGCATCGCGGTTGGACAGGAAGACATCGCGCCACATGGTCGGGTCGCTGGCCGCAATGCGGGTGAAGTCGCGGAAACCGCCCGCGGAATACTTGATCACCTCGCTGCGGGTCACTTCCTCCAGGTCCGATGCCGTGCCCACGATGGTATAGGCGATCAGGTGAGGGATGTGGCTGGTAACGGCCAGCACCAGGTCATGATGGGCCGCATCCATGATGTCGACCGTGCTTCCCAGCGCTTCCCAGAAGCCGCGAAGCTCGGCCAGCCTGGCATGGTCGCAGCCGTCGGGCGGCGTCAGGATGCACCAGCGCTGGTGGAACAGGCTGGCAAAGCCGGCGTCCGGGCCGCTCTGTTCCGTGCCCGCAACCGGGTGGGCGGGAATGACGGTGTGGCCGGGCAGCACGCGCTCCAGTTCCTGTGCCACGCCCTGCTTGGAGGATCCGACATCGCTGACGATGGCATGATCCGCCAACCCCGGCTTCATCGCGCTGGCGGCCATTCCCATGGCGCCTACGGGCACGCACAGGATAACGAGGTCCGCGCCCCGCACGGCATCCACGATATCGTCGCACACCTCGCCGACCAGCGCGCGGTCGCTTGCACGGCTGCGCACCTCCGGATCGGCATCGAAGCCGCGGGTCTGCACGCCGGGAAGGTGCTCCGCCACGGCAAGGCCGATGGAGCCGCCCAGCAGGCCCAGCCCGATGATGGCGACGCTGTCGATGCTCATGCGGCCTGCTCCGCCAGCCGGCGCAGCGTTTCGGCGATGGCGTCCATGTCCTGCGCCGTGCCGATGGTGATGCGCAAGCCATGCGGCAGGCCCTGGCCCGGCAGGTGGCGTACGGCATATCCGGCATCGGCCAGGCCATCCAGCGCGGCGGCGGCATCCAGCGCACCTTCGAACAGGACCAACACGAAATTGCCTTCGCTCGGCAGCACGCGCAGGCCATGGTTGGACAGGCCTTCCATCACGGCCACGAAACGCGCGCGCTCAGCGGAATTGTGCTCGCGGCTGGCGCGCACGAAGGCCGGATCGTCCAGCGCTGCCATCGCGGCCAATTGCGCGGTCATGGGAACGTTGAAGGCCCCGCGCAGGCGGTTCAATGCATCGACGATGCCGGGCGCACCGGTCGCCCAGCCCACGCGGTCCCCGGCAAGGCCGTAAGCCTTGGAGAAGGTCCGGCTCACGATCACATTTTCATGCGCCTGCGCCAGGGCCAGCCCGCCATCGTCATCGCCCGGCTCCAGATATTCGGCATAGGCCTGGTCCACCACCAGCAGCACGTCCGGCGCAAGGGCGGCATGCAGCCGCGCGACTTCGGCGGCGGGCAGGAAGGTGCCGGTTGGATTGTTCGGGTTATCGAGCAGGACCACGCGCGTTCGCTGGGTGACGGCAGCCAGCAGATTGTCGACACTCGCCGCGTAATCCGCAGCCTCGGCCATCACGGGCACGGCGCCGACCTTCTGCGCCAGCAGCGGATAAAGCGAGAAAGCGTAGCGCGAGAACAGCACCTCGTCCCCCGGCCCGGCATAGGCCTGCACGGCGCAATGCAGCAGCTCGCCCGAGCCGGTGCCGCACACCACGCGCGCGGGATCGAGGCCGTGCACTGCGGCGATCTTCTCGCGCAGCGCGGCGCTGTCGGGATCGGGATAGCGGTCCGGCGATGGCAATTCGGCGCGGGCGGCGGCGGCCAGCGGGCTGCAGCCCAGCGGATTTTCGTTGGCCGAAAGTTTCACCAGCTCGCGCCCGCCCGCGCCTTTCGAACGGCCGGGGACGTAAGCATGGATCTGTTCGATCCAGGGCTTCAGGACAGGACGGGTGTCGGTCATTGCGGGAACAGGCCATAAAGAAGTGCGGTGCTGCGACAAGCTTGAGCCGAGCGAAGACAAGAGATTTTTCTATGTACCGCGCGCCCTGAGCTTGTCGAAGCACCGTTTTTTGTCTTTGTGGGTGGGGATGAACACTGCGGCCACCAATTCCGTCAACCTGCCAGGTCCGCTGCCGCTCGACAGCGGGCGCGAGCTGGCAGGCGTGGAGGTCGCGTATGAGACCTATGGCGCGCTGAATGCGGCTCGCGATAATGCCGTGCTGGTGCACCATGCGCTGACGGGCGACCAGCACCTGGCCAGCGCCCATCCCGTCACCGGCAAGCCCGGCTGGTGGGAACGCATGGTCGGCCCCGGCAAGCCGATCGACACGGACCGCTTCTTCGTGATCTGCCCCAATGTCATCGGCAGCTGCATGGGCTCGACCGGCCCGGCCTCGCCGGCTGATGATGGCGCGCCTTACGGCATGCGCTTCCCCGTCATTACCATCCGCGACATGGTTCGCGCGCAGGTCGCCCTGCTGGACGTGCTGGGGATCGACCGGCTGCATGCCAGCGTGGGCGGATCGATGGGCGGGATGCAGGCGCTCAGCCTCGCCGCCAACTGGCCGGGGCGGACGGGGCGCGTCCTCGCCATCGCCACCACGGCGCGGCACTCGGCGCAGAACATCGCGTTCCATGAAGTCGGACGTCAGGCCATCATGGCCGACCCCGCCTGGCAGGGCGGCAATTATTACGGCTCGGACAGCAAGCCGGAAAAGGGGCTGGCGGTGGCGCGGATGGCGGCACACATCACTTACCTTTCCGAAGCCGGCCTGACGGACAAGTTCGGGCGCGAATTGCAGGACCGGGACGCGAAGAGCTTTGGCTTCGACGCCGATTTCCAGGTGGAAAGCTATCTGCGCCACCAGGGCATCAGCTTCACCGACCGTTTCGATGCCAACAGCTATCTCTACATCACGCGCGCGATGGATTACTTCGATTTGGCCGATGAAGCGGGTGGATCGCTGGCACAGGCCTTTGCCGGGGCCGAAGGGACGCGTTTCTGCCTCGTCAGTTTCGATACGGACTGGCTTTACACAACATCCGACATGCGCGCGGTGGTCCATGCGCTGAACGCCGTGGCCGCGCCGGTCAGCTTCGTGGAGCTGAGTGCGCCCTATGGTCATGACAGCTTCCTGCTGGACGTCCCGGAGCTTGACCGCGTGGTGGAGGGCTTCCTGTGAGCACGCTGCGCCCCGATCTGGCCAAAATCGCGCGCCACGTGCCGGACGGCGCGCGGGTGCTGGATGTGGGCTGCGGGCCGGGCGATTTGATGGAGGTCCTGCGCGACAGCAAGGGCTGCGATGCGCGCGGGCTGGAAATCGATCCGGCGCAGGTGGCCGCTGCCGTGGGCAAGGGGTTGTCCGTGGTGCAGGGCGATGCGGCGCGCGACCTGGCGGACTATCCGGACGGCGCCTTCGACGTCGCCATCCTCAGCCAGACTTTGCAGACGGCAGAGCGGCCGGACCTGCTGCTGCAGCAATTGCTGCGCGTCGGGCGGCAGGCTTTCGTCAGCTTCCCGAATTTCGCTTACTGGCGGATGCGCGCCGCACTGCTGTTCAAGGGCCGCATGCCGGTGACGCGCCACCTGCCCGTCAGCTGGTACGAAACGCAGAATATCCACCACGTCACGGTGGATGACTTCCGCGAGCTGGTAGCCATGCTCGGCATCAGAATCGACGATGCCTGGTACTTCACCCGAGAGCGCGAGATCGGCGGCGCACAGGCCAATTTCCGCGCCGAACACGCGGTATTCCGGCTCAGCGCGAAATAGGCCTCACGCCTTCAGCCGTTCCGCGTGCCAGGCCACGTGGTCGGCGATGAAGGTGCTGACGAAGAAATAGGAGTGGTCGTAGCCCTCCTGCATGCGGATCGTCGCGTCGATCCCGGCATCGCGGCAGGCGTCGGCAAACAGGTGTGTCTTCAGCTGGCCTTCAAGCCATTCGTCCGCCGTGCCCTGGTCCACCAGCACTTCGCCGAGCCGCGCGCCGTCCTCGATCAGGGCCACGCTGTCGTATTCGCGCCAGGCAGTGCGATCCTCGCCCAGATAGCCGGTCAGCGCCTTGTCGCCCCACGGGCAATTCAGGGGGCTGACGATGGGCGCAAACGCGCTGGTGGAGCGGAAGCGGCCGGGGTTGCGCAGGGAAACGGTCAGCGCGCCGTGGCCGCCCATGGAGTGGCCGGAGATACCCTGCCGGTCCATGTCGACGGGGAAATGCTCCGCCACCAGCGCGGGCAGCTCCTCCTCGACATAATCGCGCATCCGGAAATGCTCGGCCCACGGCTCCTGCGTGGCATTGACGTAGAAGCCTGCGCCCTGCCCGAAGTCGTAATCCTCGTGATTGGGGACGCCCTCACCGCGGGGCGAGGTGTCTGGGCAGACGAAGATCACACCGTGCTGCGCGCAGGCCTGCTTGTACTCGCATTTGATCATCGCGTTTTCGTGCGTGCAGGTAAGGCCGGACAGCCACCAGATGACCGGCAGCTTCTCGCCCGGCGCGTGGTCGGGAATATATATCGCAAAGGTCATGGGCGTGCCCGTGGCCTTGCTGTCGTGCTTCCAGACCTCCTGTTCGCCCCCGTAGCAGCGCGATGTCGAGACGTGTTCCATGGGATGATCCTCAGGCGTAAATGACGGCAAGGCCGAGCAGGTTGTGGCCGATGATTGGCAGGACAATGCTGCCGGTTCGCAAACGCATGTCCGCCAGTATGGCTCCGGCAAACAGTGTCACGGCCAGCGTGATGGGGCTGAAATCGATCGCCCCCGTTCCGCCCGGCGTGACAGCATGGCCCAGCGCAAAGACGAGCGTGGCCAGCACGCTGCCCCAGACCAACGCGCGCTTTCCGCCGATCCCGGCGGCGAACAGCCCGGTCAGCAGGCCGCGATAGAGGATCTCCTCCTCCAGCCCCGGCAGCGTCAGATGGTACGCCCAGGCGGCGGGCACGGGCATGGTTTCGAACTGCAATCCGCCGAGCACCGCGCCCAGCAAGGCGAGCACCGCAACGCCTGCCAGCGCCATCGGCACGGAGCCGGGCGCCTGCTTCAGCGTCAGGCCCATGGCCTCGCGCTCCAGCAGCTCGCTCCGGCCAAGCCGGATGGCGAGGGCGACCATGGCGAGCCCCGCGCCCAGCTGTGCCAACCGGCTGGTCCAGCGCGCATGCACCAGCAGTTCGCCGATATTGTCCGGGAGCGTGGCGTATCCGACGAGGGAGTAGACCGTGTAAGCCGCAATCCCGGCCAGGATATAGCCCCAGCGTATCGTGCTCTTCTGCGTGACCGCCAGGCCCAATGCGACCAGCAGCACTGGCGCAAACCAGGCCAGCAGCAGCGCGCTGTTCAGGACTTCCATTCTATCCGCCCGGTCAGCGTTCTGTCATCAGCCGCGATGCATGCCGCAGATCTTGTGACCGTCCAGGTCGCGGAAATAGCACAGGTGCAGCGTGCCCAGCGCGCCGCCATCACGCGGACCGGGAGGGTCTTCGATGCTGGTCCCGCCAGCCGCCACGGCGACATCGTGCAACTCCTTCACCTGCTCGGGAGAGTTGCAGCGCAGGCCGATGGTGGATCCATTGGCGCAGCCGGCCGGATTGCCGTCGATAGGGTTGGTCAGGATCAGGATGGACCCGTCGTGCGGGAAAAGCGCCCGTGTCTGGCCGGTGGCGTTTTCATGCATCATCGGCTGCCCGGCTCCGAGCACGCCCAGAACCTTTTCGTAGAATGCGACGGACTTTTCGAACTTGTCCGTGCCGATCATTACGTGACTGAACATGGCTTCATCTCCTCAGTAGACTACGACGCTGCGAATGCTTTCGCCCGCGTGCATCAGGTCGAAGCCCTTGTTGATTTCGTCGAGCGTCAGGCGGTGGGTGATCATCGGGTCGATGGCGATCTTGCCGTTCATGTACCAGTCCACGATCTTGGGCACGTCCGTGCGGCCTTTTGCCCCGCCGAATGCCGTACCGCGCCAGTTGCGGCCCGTCACCAGCTGGAACGGGCGGGTGGCGATTTCCTTGCCCGCTTCGGCCACGCCGATGATGATGCTTGTGCCCCAGCCCTTGTGGCAGCATTCCAGCGCTTGCCGCATCACATCCGTATTGCCGGTGCAGTCGAAGCTGTAATCCGCCCCGCCGTCCAGCAGTTCGACGAGGTGTGCGACGACATCGCTGGTTTCCTTCGGATTGACGAAGTCGGTCATGCCGAACTTCTCGCCCCATTCCTTCTTGGAATTGTTGATGTCGACGCCCACGATGCGGTCCGCGCCCGCCATCTTCGCGCCCTGGATGACATTCAGGCCGATGCCGCCAAGGCCGAAGACCACCACATTGTCGCCCGGCTGGACCTTGGCGGTATTTGTTACAGCGCCCACGCCCGTGGTCACGCCGCAGCCGATGTAGCAGGAGGTGTCGAAAGGCGCATCGGTGCGGATTTTTGCGACGGCGATTTCCGGCAGCACGGTGAAGTTCGAAAAGGTCGAACAGCCCATGTAGTGGTAGATCGTCTCGCCCTTGTAGCTGAAGCGCGATGTGCCGTCGGGCATCAGGCCCTTGCCCTGCGTCTCGCGAATGGCGCTGCACAGGTTCGTCTTGCCGCTCAGGCACATTTTGCACTGCCGGCATTCGGGCGTGTAAAGCGGGATGACGTGGTCGCCGGGCTTCACGCTGGTGACGCCCGCGCCCACTTCGCGCACCACGCCTGCGCCCTCATGGCCCAGCACGCTGGGGAACAGGCCTTCGCTGTCCAGCCCGTCCAGCGTGTAGGCATCGGTGTGGCAGATGCCGGTCGCCATGATTTCCACCAGCACCTCGCCCGCTTTCGGGCCTTCGAGGTCAAGCTCGACGATTTCGAGAGGCTGTTTCGCTTCGAAAGCGACGGCGGCGCGGGTTTTCATGGTCGGCATCCTCCTGAGTGGAAGCCGGAGGTGCACTTGCGGGCACTTATGGTCAACATCAGGCGGCGAGAAGCGTCAGAAATAGGGGCGTAGAGGTGCCCGGTCCGGGCCCGCGCGGCGGTTATTTCCCGTTCCCGTTCCCGTTCCCGTTCCCGTTCCCGGTGCCGCCACCGTTGCCGCCACCGTTGCCGTTGCCGTTGCCGCTACCGTTACCGCCACCGTTGCCGTTGCCGCCACCGTTACCGCCGCCGTTTCCGCCACCGTTTCCGCCGCCGTTTCCGCCACCGTTTCCGCCGCCGTTACCGCCGCCGTTTCCGCCGCCAGTGCCGCCGCCAGAGCCGCCGCCATTACCGCCGCCCGAGCCGCTGCCGGACCCGGATCCGTTGCCCTTCGTCGTCGGGCAAGTGTTTACGGCCAGGCTCTGCGTATTGCTGATGTCGTTATTCTGCCGTCCGCGGACGTTGAAGGCGGCCTCGTGCCGGATCTGCGGCGACAGGTTCAGGACATTGCCGATAAGCGGCTGGTAGAGATACGTCACTTCCACCACCATCACGGCCGTGCCTGGCGCCGCCAGGATCTTCTTGCCGTTGGGGCCCATGCCCGCAGCTAGCGTCGCATCGTCGCGGCCTTCGTTCTGCAGGGCATATTCCGGGTTATGCGCGTAATCGCCCCAGCAACGCTGCCAGTTGACCACCTGCCCGGCATTGCTGCCCGTCTTGCCATTGGGTTGCAGCGAGGAGAGCACGATGCGCCCGTGCGTCTTGAAATCGATGTCCTTGCCGATGACGTCGGCCCCGGCGAAGACTTCGTGGATGTTTGCCTCGTCCACACCGGTCACCACGCGGCCGGAATTGTCCGCCACGGTCATGGCGATCTGGCTGACGCGCATATGCGACAGCACGTAATTCATCAGCTCCAGGCCGCCCAGGATCAGGAGGAGCAGCACCGGCGCCGCAAAGGCGAACTCCACCATCGCCAGCCCGCGCTGGTCTTCGATCAGGCGCTTGCGAAAGCTCATGGGGTCTTCGTCCCGCAAACCGTCGGCGGCGTCTTTTGCGTGTCCCAGGGCTGGTTGCGGATCGCAGTATCGGCCTTGAGATGGTACTTCTCCGACCCGCCGACGAAGTGATGCAGCGGCACCAACCGGTCCATCGTCAGCGTCGCCTGGTACTGCACCACGTCATTTGCGCCGCCGATGCCGGTGCGCCCGGTATCCTGGTCATGGACCCCGTCCTCGTCGAGGTCGGAAAAGCAGTCACCGTCCGTCTCGTCATAGACGCCGTCGCCGTCTTCATCCTTCACCAGCTTTTCCGGGTTCCCGATGCCGGCGAAATCGTAATAATTGCTCTGCGTGACGGTAATCGTGGCGCCGGGCGCGATGGGCAGGATCTGCCCCTTCACAAGGTTCGCGACCCTCTCCTCCACCGTACCGCTTGTGCCCGACAGTGCGGGATTTTCCACCGCCGCCTGCCGCGCCGCATCGGTCAGCGCGCCCTGCATGACGGACCTGACATAGCTCTGGTGCGCAAGGTCGAACCCGCCGATCAGGATCAGCATCAGCGGCATCGCGATCAGCGCGAACTCGACGATCGTCGCCCCGGCGCAATCGCCAGCCAGGCGGGCAATATTGCGCCGAAAAGGAAGCTTTGCCTTCAACATCATCACCGCGTCAGCCTGAGGTTGCCGATACCCTGGCCGATGGCCGTGAAGATCTGCTCTAGATCGGTCCCGTCGCTGGTATAGAAGTGCTCGTCGCTGGTGGCGCACTGCTCGATATCGTCGGTGTCGCTGACATCCAGCGCGATCACCCAGATGGTGATGCCCATGCCCTTGGCGACGTCGCAGACGGAGTGGAAGCGGTCGATATGGCGCGAATCCTGCGTGCCAGATGTGCCGAGGCGTCCCTGGTAAGTCTCCACGCCGTAAGCCGAATAGAGGGTGGAGCCAGTGTCCAGCTTACCGTCTGTCATGAAAACGATATGCGTGTTGACAGGCACGCCATCGATGTCGGTGACGTTGTCCCCCTGATTGTAATTGTTGCCGGAAAAGAAGCCCGTGCGCGATGCGAAGCGGGCGCCCCACAGCATGCCGATATCGTGATAGGTCCCGCCCGTGACATTGGCCGTGGCAGTCGTCACCGCGGCGCCGAATGAAGCTTCGTCGACGTAAGCCGTCAGCCGGGTCGATTCCGACGGGCAGCCATCCTGCGAGAAGCCGCGCTGGACGAAGGGATCGTACCGGCCGAACTGCCGGGCCGTGTCATTGCCGTTGGCGGCCGCCGTATCGACGTCAGCCTGCGTGATTGTGGTCAGGATGGTGAAGGCATCGGCGGACGCCAGGCTCGGGCGCTCCTCAATGCAGCCCATGCCGCTGGTGCGGAAACCCTGGCGGTTGCCGGCAAGATAGCCGTGGGCGTTGTTCCAGTAAGAATTGCTGATGTGAACAGTCTTGTCGCCATTGTCGGTGAAGCTGCGATTGTCGCGGTACTTAGTGCCGTCCACGCCGGTCAGGGGGCGCTGGGCGGCCGTCTTCCATTCGCAATTCCAATAGGTGCTGCCGTCCGTATCGCATTCGCGGTACGACCATTCCCCGTCGACATAGGACTGGTCGACCAGGAAATCCCTGTTTTTCAGGGACCTGGCGATGTTGACCGTGTGCGAATAGGGCACAATGCCATAGCGCGTCTTCGATCCGTCATCGGCATCCAGCGCGCGGTAAAGGCCGCGCGCACCAGTCCGCAGGCGGCCGATCTTCGAACCGGTCTGCTCCACGCCGCCGCAGCCGCCCGCCGTTCCCGGGGGGCAGTTCATGGATCCGGTCACGTCCAGCACCAACACGACGTCGTTATGGCCCATGTCCTTGGTGGCATCGCAGGTGACGGAGATGTCCAGCTTCTGGAAGCCGAAGGCCCGCATCAGCGATGTCGGCACTTCCGCGCTGGCGGTGCCGAGCAATTCGCCCTTGTCCTGTGCATTCTGCGTCACAGAGAACTGCGTGTTCTGCATGTCCCCGGACGTGTGGGGGAAGTTGAAGTCGAAAAAGCGCTTCGCCTCGTCCTGCACGGACTGGTTGAAGGTGGTGCCGGTCATGTGCTGCCGTGCAGCCAGCACGCCCGCATCGCAGGCGTTCTGCAGCTTTGTGCGGGACATATAGGCCACGGACAGGTCCAGGCCGGACCCGACCATCATGGTCAGCGGAATGATCGCCGCCGCCGCGAGCGCGAGCGTGTTGCCGCCCGTGTCGCTCGCCAGACGCGACAGGAATCCCGAATGTTCGACAGGGTTACGCATGGCCTACCCCTTCCCAAAAGCTAGATCAGGGAAATTACGGAGGGCGGGTTGCGATCTATGGTAGAAATGCGGTTAACGCCGCGGCAAGGGTTTCCCCGGCGTGCCTTGCCGCCTCCCGTTCCTTCCCCAGCGGTGGCCGTGATCGGGGGGCTGGCGAAATGGGTTGCAAGCTGCCATTGATACCGGCGTGAGCAAGACATCCGAAATCGACGTGCTGGTGGTCGGGGCAGGCCTGTCCGGCATCTCCATGGCCGCGCACATGGAAATGAAATGCCCGGATCGCAGCTATGTCGTGCTGGAACGGCGCGACAATCTGGGCGGCACTTGGGACCTGTTCCGCTATCCTGGTGTGCGGTCGGATTCCGACATGCATACGCTGGGCTTCAAGTTCGAACCCTGGCTCCACGAAGACGCGATTGCCGATGGGCCATCGATTCTGGAATATCTGCATGACACGGTGAACAAGCGCGGCATCACGCAGAACATCCATACCGGGACCCGCGTGATCTCTGCCGACTGGCGCGCTGCCGAGGCTGTCTGGACTGTGGAGGCCGAAGGCCCTGATGGCCCGCGCCAGTACCGCGCGCGATGGCTCTACCTTGCCTCGGGCTATTACGATTACGACAATCCGCATGATGCGAAGCTGCCGGGTATCGACAGCTTCGGCGGCACGGTCATCCACCCTCAATTCTGGCCGCAGGACCTGGATTATTCCGGAAAGAAAGTCGTCGTGATCGGGTCCGGCGCCACGGCCGTGACCATCGTGCCCGCCATGGCGGAAACAGCCGCCTCCGTGACGATGCTGCAGCGCACGCCGACATGGATGGCAAGCGGTCCGCGGCGCGACCGTATCGGCAAGTTCCTGGAGCGCACCCTGCCGGAATCGCTCGCCTACCGGCTGACCCGGTGGAAGAATATCCTGTTCCGCAGCTACGTCTTCCGGGTGGCGCGCAAGAGCCCGGACAAGCTGGCGGACAAGCTTCGCGGCTGGCTGCGGCGCGACCTGGAACATGCGTATGAGGAACGGCATTTCGAGCCGCCTTACGACCCGTGGAAGCAGCGCATGTGCCTGGTACCAGATGGGGACCTGTTCGATGCAATGAAAGCGGGCAAGGCGCGGATCGAGACCGGTCATATCGATACGTTCGATGCCGGGGGCATCGTGCTGCAATCGGGCGAGCGGCTGGACGCTGATATCGTGGTCACCGCCACCGGGCTGCAGCTGCAGATCGGCGGGAAGATCAAGGTTTCGCGCGATGGCGTGCCGCTCGATTGGACGGACCACTTCTTCTATCGCAACTGCATGTTCTCCAACGTGGCGAACTTGTCCGTGGTGTTCGGATACCTCAACGCCAGCTGGACGCTGCGCGCGGACAACAATGCCGGTTACATCACGGATGTGCTGAACCACATGGCGCAGACCGGTTCGCAGGTCGTCTATCCGCTGCTGCATGCAGAGGATGAGCCGGAAGCACTCAAGCCCTTCGATTACGAAAGTGGTTATCTGGTCCGGGCGCAGCACATCATGCCCAAGAGCGGTCCGGAGCTGCCGTGGAAGCTGAACCACGATTACCTGGGTGATCGGCGTGACCTGCGCCAGCGCCCCGTCGCGGATGGCACGCTGCGGTTCGAAAAGCTGCCGGAAAAGCAGGAGCAAGTGGCGTGAGCCAGGATAAAGTTTACACCGCGGGCATGCTGGTGATCGGGGACGAAATCCTCTCCGGCCGTACGCATGACAAGAACATCGCGCAGGTCGCCAGCTGGCTGCAGGTGCAGGGCATCCGCCTGACCGAAGTGCGCGTGGTGGCCGACGTGCAGGCGCGCATCGTCGAGGCCGTGAATGCGCTGCGAGAGCAGTATGATTACCTCTTCACCACCGGCGGTATCGGTCCCACGCATGACGACATTACGGTGGACGCGGTGGCCGAAGCGCTGGGCCGCGAGGTCGTGATCCACCCCGAAGCGCGCAAGACGCTGGAAGCCTATTACACCGGGCGCGGGCTGGAGCTGACCGAGGCGCGCCTGCGCATGGCGCGTGCACCGGAAGGGGCCGGACTGATCCCGAACCGCATCTCAGGCGCGCCAGGGATCCAGGTAGAAAATATCTACCTGATGGCCGGTGTCCCGCACATCACCGCCCAGATGCTGGACGGGCTGACAGGTAAGCTGGAAGGCGGCGCTCCGCTCCAGTCGCAGACGTTGGGCGGCTGGATCCCCGAAAGCGAAGTCTCCGATATTTTGCGCGCCTGCGAAAAGGCGCACGAACGATGCCAGATCGGCAGCTACCCATTTTTCCGCGAAGGCACGGTGGGGGCGAACTTCGTGATCCGTTCGACCGAGAAAACCGCGCTGGAAGCCTGCGCCGCCGACCTCACCGGCCAGCTGGAAGCCGAAGGCTACGCAGTGACCCCGGGCGGGATCTGAGGCGCAGCGGTTTTCCTTGCGGCCCTGCAATCGCGCGCTAGTCTGGCGGCGGGGGACGGATGACAGGCCTAATTCTGATCGTGGTGACGGCTGCAGGGCTGGGTCTTTGGCTCCGCATGCGCCAGCTGGAGGAGCGCCTCGCGAAGCTGGAGGAGCAGGGCGATGCCCGCTTCCGCATGCTTCTTTCCGGCGCGCAGCGCGCTCCCGAGGCGGACCCGGTCGACGCCGCTCCAGGGCCAGGCGAAGACCCCGTGCTACCTGCCGATGAGCCCCTGGCGCCTGCTCCGTCGGAGCAGCTGACGCGGCCTGCGGCTTTCGATCCCCCTGACACGTCCGAGAGCGCCATATCCGCGCCGGTCGAGCAGCCGCGACCCGACTTCGACACCGACTTCGATACCGAACTTGATGCCGGCATCGAAGAGGCGGACGAAGCGGCACCCCGGTCGGCTTACAAAGCGCCGGAATTCGATTTCGAGGAAATCTTCGGGCGTCGCCTGCCGATCTGGGCGGGCGGGATCGCGCTGGCTGTCGCCGGGATATTCCTGGTGCTGTATTCGATCGAGAACGGCTTGGTGACGGAGCCGGTGCGTGTCGCGCTGAGCTTCGTGTTCGGGATCGGCCTGCTTGGCGCAGCGGAAGCAGCGCACCGCATGGCGCACCGCGTCTCCGATCCGCGCGTCGGGCAGGCGCTGGCGGGCGCGGGCCTCGCGACGCTTTATGCCGCCTTTTACCTTGCCGGCGCGCGCTATGGCCTGATTGGCCCGGCCGCGAGCTTTGCCGGGCTTGCGCTCGTCACAGGGCTAGCGGTCGGGCTGACTTTCCGCTTCGGCCTGCCTGCCGCCATCCTGGGCCTGCTAGGCGGTTTCGCGACGCCGCTGCTGGTGGCGAGCGACGATGCGAATGTCCCCGTCCTCGCCTTTTATCTCGCGCTGCTGACTGCCGCGCTGGCGTTGACTGGGCGCAGGACTGGCATGCGCTGGCTCGGCTTCGCCGCCATCTTCACCGGCTTCGGCTGGGGTGCCGTCATGCTGGCCGCTGGGCCGGTCATGCGCGGAGATATGCTCGCCATCGGGCTGTACATTGTGGCGCTGGGCGCAATCATTCCGGCCGCCTTACCGTTCGAGGGCAAGTGGCTGTGGCCGCGGCTGGTCACTGCCGCGTTGGGCGCTCTCCAGCTGGCCATACTGGTCGCCTCCGCCGGCTATGACCTGCTGACTTGGGGCCTCTATTTCCTGCTCGCTGCCGGTCTTGCGGCGCTTGGCTGGAAACTGGAGCAGCTGCGCGCAGGATCGGCCATTGCAGCCGCTACCGCGCTGATGCTGTTGCTTATCTGGCCGGACCCGGTTGCCACCCATTTCGCGATAGTGGGCGCGGGCGGCGCACTGGTCTTCCTAACTGTGCCGCTGGCGCTGATCTGGCAGGACCGTGCCCGCCAGCTCGATATCGCGCAGCTCTGCGTGGGCGCAGTCCTCCTGGCCATGGCGGGATGGGCGCAATTCGGGCCGGATGGTGATTTCGAGCCCTATGCAAGACTTGGCCTGATGACGGCAGCGCTTGCAGCCTTCCCTGCTCTCGCCGCCTGGCGGATGTGGGATCGTACCTCTGCCACCAAGATCATCGACGCGCCGATTGCCGGCACCGGCGTGCTGGCAGCCATGGCAGGCTATCTGCTGCTGCCGGAATGGGCGAAGCCCTTCGCCCCGGCACTGGTGGGCGTTGGCCTGGCGCTCGTCGCGGCCAGGCGGCAGGATGGAAACGCCGCGATCTTCGGCTGGGTCGCCGCGCTGGCAGGGCTAATGGTGCTGCTTGGGACGGACTTCCGGCTGGAGGAGACCGCACGCCTGTTCGGTGTGGTCCGGTTCGGAATGGACGAGGGCGCAGCATCGCTGCTGCTCGCAATGCTGCGTTGGATGATGACGGCACTGCCATTTGCCGCGCTTGCCCTGTGGGACCGCGCTGGCAAGCGGCGCTTTGCGGCAGAGCTGTTCCTGGCGGCAACCCTGTACGGCGTTATCGCGCAGATCGCTCCGCCCGAGGTCCTGCCGCTCCTCACGGCGCTGGGCGCAATGGCCGCAATCCATTGGCTGGCCGGGCGGCGGGGCCTGTGGCTTGGCGCGATGGCCATTGCCGGGCTCTGGACGGTGGGCCCTATCTTCACCTGGCTTGGCACCGGGGGCGAGGCGGCTCTGGGCATGGCCATGTTCGTGACGGACCTGCCCGCGCTGACGGACACGCTCCAACGCCTCCTGCCCTTTGCTGCGGCGGGCGCTTTTGTCGCCGCGCGGCAGGCTGGCAAGCGGCGGGCAATCTGGTCGATCGCATTTGCGGCGGCGGCGGTCATTATCGCCGCGCATGTGCTGTTCAAGCAACTCTTCGCGATCGGAACGCTGGAGCAATTCGTGCAATACGGGCTGGCGGAGCGCACAGCATGGCAGGCGCTGCTGGTCATCGGCGGTCTGGGGCTGGCGCGGCTAGTGTCGGCGCGCCTGGGCAAGGCGGATGGGCTGCGATGGGCGGGATACGGCCTTGCAGCGGCGGGCATGGCGCATTTCGCGTGGTTCTCCATGGTGCTGCACAATCCGCTGTGGGACGCGCAGGCGACGGGCGCGCTGCCCGTGCTTAACCTGCTGCTCGTATCCTACGGTATCGCCGGGCTTGGCGTGCATTTCCTTGCCGCGGGGAAGGACGGCGGGGAGGATCGCCGCGTGGCGCTCGCACGCCGGGTCGCGGCGATGGTGCTGATCTGCGCTTATGCCCTGTCGGAGCTGCGGCATGCCTTTTCGGGCAGCATCCTGACCGCGCAGCCGATGGGCCAGACGGAGGACCTGCTGCGGTCGCTGCTGGGTATCGTGCTGGCGCTCGGCTTCCTCGCCTGGGGCTCGCGGACGGACCAGCGCAGCTGGCGCATCGGTTCGCTGGTGCTGATGCTGCTGGCAGTGGCCAAGGTGTTCCTGGTGGATGCCGCCGGGCTGGAAGGCCTGCTTCGCATTGCCAGCTTCCTTGCGCTGGGATTCAGCCTGATCGGCATAGGCTGGGTCTATTCCCGTCAGCTGAAATCCCGCACGCCCGATGCGGACAACACCGCCACATAGAAAAGGGCCGGAGGTTCGCACCCCCGGCCCCTTTTCCGTTCGTAAGGCTGTAGGAAAGTCTCAGTCCGATCCCGCAGGGATCGCCAGGCCGACCGGCCGCCGCGCGGTTAGCGCGAAAGCCTAAGGGCCCGCACGGGCCCGCCGGCGCCTGAGGCCTGCCGAATTAAGCCCCTTCGATCTCGGCGATGTCGATCTTCAGGCCCGGGCCCATCGTGGAGGTGACAGTCACCTTCTTGACGTACTTGCCCTTCGCGCCGGTCGGCTTCGCTTTCACGATCGCGCTGGTGAAGGCCTTGAAGTTCTCTTCCAGCTTGGCGTCGTCGAAGCTCAGCTTGCCGATGCCGGAGTGGATGATGCCCATCTTCTCGACGCGGAACTCGACCTGGCCTCCCTTGGCGTCCTTCACGGCCTGTTCCACGTTCGGGGTGACGGTGCCCAGCTTGGGGTTCGGCATCAGGCCCTTGGGGCCCAGCACCTTACCAAGACGGCCGACGACGCCCATCATGTCCGGCGTGGCGATCACGCGGTCATAATCGAGGTTGCCTGCCTGCATGTCTTCCATCAGGTCTTCCGCGCCGACCTTGTCGGCACCGGCGGCCAGCGCCTTGTCGGCATTGTCGCCCTTGGCGAACACGGCGACCTTGATGTCCTTGCCCGTGCCACCCGGCAGCGAGACCATGCCGCGAACCATCTGGTCCGCATGGCGCGGATCGACGCCCAGGTTCATGGCAACTTCGACGGTCTCGTCGAACTTCTTGCTGCCCAGTTCCTTTAGGATGGAGAGCGCTTCGGTCACGCCGTACAGCTTTTCGCTGTCGACCTTCTCGGCCAGCACGTTCTGCTTCTTCGTCTGCGTAGCCATGATCAGCCCTCCACCACTTCGATGCCCATCGAACGGGCGGAACCGCCGATGATCTTGACAGCCTGGTCGATGTCGTTGGCGTTCAGGTCCTTCATCTTCATTTCGGCAATTTCAGCCAGCTGGCTGGTCTTGATCGAACCGATGATGTCCTTGCCCGGCTCCTTGGAGCCCGACTTGATCTTCATGGCCTTCTTGATGAGGAAGCTCGCGGGCGGGCTCTTGGTCACGAAGGTGAAGCTGCGATCCGCATAGACCGTGATCTTGGTCGGGATCGGGGCGTTCTTTTCCATGTCCTGCGTGGCGGCATTGAACGCCTTGCAGAATTCCATGATGTTCACGCCGCGCTGGCCCAGGGCAGGGCCGATCGGCGGGGAGGGGTTAGCGGCGCCCGCAGGCACCTGAAGGTTGATGTAACCTTCGATCTTCTTGGCCATGGTGGCCTCCTTTTCACACTGTCACCCGCGCGCTGCGGCGAGGGTTCATGTTAAGCGGTCAGGCGGTGGGCCGGATGGCACACCTCCCGCAGGTGATTCCCGAACTGTCGCTGGGAAGGCGCGCGGATAGCGGCGGATGCGCGGGAATGCAAGCGTGCCGGGCGTGCCGGTCCGGCCTGCACTTCACCGCATGGCTGTTGCACGAAAGGCTGGCCCGGCTATGCGGCGCGGCGATGCATCGCTTCCGGTCATGGCCTGCCATCCTGCCGCTGCTTCTGGCTGCGCTGGCCATGCGTGCGCTGGTTCCTGCAGGCTGGATGCTGGACGTGACGGAGCACGGCGTGTTGCAGCTGCGGATCTGCTCACCGCAGGCAGGCCCCGTACCCGACCGCGCTTCCAATCAGGGCGCGCACACAGACATGGATCACGGGGCCATGGATCATGGGGCGATGGGCCATGCCCCGATAGCGGAGCATGACGGGCCCGACCAGCCGCTCCATCCCGCAGCCCCGCAGGTGATGGACGGTCTGTGCGCATTTGCTGTGGCCGGGGCCCAGGCGCTTGCGGCCGCTCCGCCCGAACTTAGCGATCTTCCGCAGCCAGCGGCAGTTGCGCTGGCATCATGGCAGGCAGCCGAGGCACCGCGTATCGCGCTGCGCCTGAGACCGCCGGGCCGCGCCCCGCCTGCCCGCGCCTGACACGGCCTGCGAATTCGCGCGGGCCGTTTCGGACGCACGAACCTCATATCAGGACGGGAATTTCCCATGACTACCGCATTTCGTGCGGGCAGCGCGCTGCTCGCCATTACCCTTTGCTCGCAACCTGCGATCGCGCAGGACGAAGCCGTAACCATCGAAGGTGACGAGATCGTCGTCACGCCGGTCAGCCTTCACCCGGCCGCCGGGCTGATGAATGAACACACGCATGACGGGGGCGAGGTCATGATTGGCCTGCGCTATGCCCGCACCCGCTCGGGCGGCACCAATGTGCGCGGCACGAAGGAGATCTCCGACGCCGAGATCCTGGCTGCCGGATACGCATCGCGCACCAGTTCGATGACCATGGAAATGGTCATGCTGGACCTGATGTATGCCCCCGATGACAGACTGACGCTGATGGTCATGCCGCACTGGATGCGGCACGAAATGACCATGCTGGGGATCGACCCGGCGAATACGGGCGGCGGGATGCATGGGGGAGGCATGCATGGCGGAATGGCCGGTCATCATGGTCACTCGCCCGCGTTCGGCGAGACAATGACGCATGCCGCCGAAGGGTTCTCCGATACGCTCGTGTCCGCAAGCTATCGCTTGGCTCATTCTCCTGCGCTGAAGGCGCATGCCACCCTGGGTGTCTGGGTACCGACGGGCCGCGTTGACTTGCAGAACCATGACGGCACCTTCGTTCACTACGGCATGCAGCCCGGCAGCGGTTCATGGGACCTTGAGCCGTCGCTGACCGTCTCTGGCCAGTCCGGCGAGATGGGGTGGGGGCTGCAGGCAAGCTATCGCTGGCGGCTCGAGGAGGAGAATGCCAGCGGCTTCGCCTTTGGTGACCGTTTTGCCCTGCGCGGCTGGGCGAGCTGGCGCGCGGCGCGCGACGTCAGCCTGACGGGGCGGCTGAGCTTCGAAAGCGAAGGGCCGGTTACTGGCCATTACAATGGCCCGCATAACCATTCGGCCCCGGCAGATAGGCAGGCAAATTACGGCGGAGAGCGAATCTACGCCGACATCGGCATCAATTATGCACTGCCGTTTGGCGGTCCGGACCGGCCACAGATCGGGCTGGAAGCGGGCGTCCCGCTCTACCAGGATTTGAACGGCATCCAGGCGCCTGACCAATGGCGGATGGCGCTGTCGCTGACCAAGGCGTTCCGCTGAAAAGAAAAGGGCCCGCGCGGATCGTCTCCGGCGGGCCCTTTTCGGTTTTCTTGAAGCTGCGGCTTACTTGACCAGTTCGACCTGGTCGAAATCCAGTTCCACCGGCGTGGCGCGGCCGAAGATGGAGACGGAGACCTTGACCTTCGCCTTGTCGAAATCGAGCTCTTCCACTTCGCCGTTGAAGCTGGCGAAGGGGCCTTCCAGCACCTTGACCTGGTCGCCGATCTCGTAATCGACGTGGATGTCCTTCTTGGGCGCGGCCTTGGCTTCTTCCACGCCGCCGAAATAGCGTGCGGCCTCTTTCTCACTGATCGGCTGCGGCTTGTTGCCGCTGCCCAGGAAGCCGGTGACCTTCGGCGTGTTCTTGACGAGGTGGTACACGTCGTCGGTCAGGTTCAGCTTGGCCAGCACGTAGCCTGGCATGAACTTGCGTTCGGACTGCACCTTCTTGCCGCGCTTGATCTCGGTCACGGTTTCGGTGGGAACTTCCACTTCCTCCACACCGTCGGACAGGCCGAGCCGTTCGGCTTCGGACAGGATCGAATCGCGCACCTTGTTCTCGAAACCGGAATAGGCGTGGATGATGTACCAGCGGGCCATGGGGAATCAGTCTTTCGCTAAAGTCGGGATATGCGGCGTGCGGGGCGGGCCTATTGGGCCAGCGTCAGCAGCCATTTGACGACGGCGCCGAACAGGGAATCGATGCCGAGGAAGAACAGCGACAGGATCAGCACCATGATCGCCACGAAGATGGACGTGGTGATGGTTTCTTGCCGCGTGGGCCAGACGACCTTGCTGCCTTCGGCGCGCACCTGGCGAATGAATTCGCCGGGGCTGGTCTTCTGCTTGGGGGCGGGGGTTGCCGCCTGCTTTTCTTCGGCCATGATCGCTCGTCGCTCGCCTTGCGTAATGTGTGCCGCTTCCGGCGTGACCATCAGGTAGGCCTCCGCGCCGCCCCGGACAAGTCCGGGAGGGGCAGGGTAGGGCTCCGATGTGCTGGAAGCGGTGCGCTATGTAGCGCCGCGCAGGGCAGGGCGCAAGGGTGAGACTGGGCGCGCAGTAGGAGCGCAGCGGGTGGGGGTAAATAGGGCTTTGCGTTCCGCGCCGCTGGCTTTAGCGTGCCGCACTTTACGGGACGTATCTGAGGGGAACAGCCTGTGGCTGCTGAGGAAATGACGCTGATCGATCGCGTCACCAATATTTCGGACTTCATCTGGGGCGGGACGTGGAACGGGGAGGCGCTGCCGTGGCTCTCCATCGGCGGGCAACCGATTCCGCCCATGACGCTGGTGCTGCTGGGCATCGGCATGTGGATCATGATCGGCCTGCGCTTCTATCCCATCGTCAAGCTGGGCAGCGCGTTCAAGGGCCTGTTTGCCGGGCGCAAGAGCGATGGCGACGGCGAGATTTCGCCTTTCGCGGCGCTTTCCACCGCGCTTTCCGGTCAGGTCGGCACGGGTAACCTTGCGGGCGTGGCGACAGCCATCGCGCTGGGCGGACCGGGCGCGATCTTCTGGATGTGGGTCACCGCGCTGGTCGGCATGGCGCTGGCCTTTGCCGAAGGCTCGCTGGCCATTCGTTACCGCGAGAAGACATCGGACGGCGTCTATCGCGGCGGCCCGATGACGTACATCATGATGGGCCTGGGCAAGAAATGGACCTGGCTCGCCATCGTCTTCTGCCTCGGCACGCTGTTTTCCGCGCTGGTTACCGGCAATTCCATCCAGGCGAACGCCATTGCCGACGGCATGAGCGAGCTGTTCGGGATCGAGGAATGGATCGGCGGTGCAGTGACTGCGATCCTGGTGTTCATCGTCATTATCGGCGGCATCAAGTCGATCGGCAATGTGGCGGAAAAGATCATCCCGTTCATGGCCGCCGCCTATATCGTGATGGCCGTGATCGCCCTGATCCTGAACTTCGGGGATCTGCCGGCGACCTTCGGCCTGATCTTCAACGGTGCCTTCAACCCGCAGGCGGCCACCGGCGGCTTTGCCGGGGCGGCAATCATGCTGGCCATCCGTGCCGGTGTGGCCCGCGGCCTGTTCTCGAACGAGGCCGGGCAGGGTTCCACCCCTATCGCCCACGCCGTTGCGCAGACCAACGATCCGCAGCAGCAGGGCCGCATGGCAATGCTGGGCACCTTCATCGACACGATCGTGATCTGCACCATGACAGCGCTGGTCATGCTGACCGTGCAGGGTGACTTCACCGCCGGCGGTGAAAGCGTGGCACATGCGTGGAATTCCGACCTGGAAGGCTTCGCGATGACGAGCGGCGCCTTCGCTGCGGCCTTCCCGTTCGAGATCATCGGCGTCCCGCTGGGCACGCTGATCGCAAGTGTCGCGCTGATCCTGTTCGTCTTCACCACGCTGCTGACGTGGAGTTATTACGGCGAACGTGCGATCACCTTCATCTATGACCGCATCCCGGGTTCCACCCGCGGCGGTGAGAAGGTGCTGCACATGATCTGGCGCGTGCTGTGGTGCGTGGTGATCTACCTCGGCTCCACGCTGGACCTGACGCTGGTGTGGCGCATGGGCGACATCTCCAATGCGGCGATGGCGCTGCCCAACCTGCTGGCGCTGGCATTGCTCAGCGGCGTGGTGTTCAAGCTGGCCAAGGGCGACAAGACTGCCGGACCGGACCATTTGGCAGACACGCCGGAGGAGCCGAACGAATACTGACCCCGGCGGTCTCACCGAAACGAAAAGGGGCCGCGCACCATCTGGTACGCGGCCCCTTTTTCTTCGGGTTTCTGTGTGCTGGTTCAGGCGCGGCCGAACAGGCGGGCCAGGAAGCCGGGCTCTTCCATCGGCTGGATCTTGCCGTATTTCATGTAGCGCTGCGATGCATCGGAATGCGGGCGCGGCATGGTCCATCCGTCGGGCTTGCTGCTGCGGAAACTCATGCTGGACACTGCTTTTCTCCTTCGAACAAGGGTCGAAACTTCGTCCCGTCTGTCAGAATAAACACCTATGCCGCGGATAGGGTTCCCGTAGCTGTTCCCGCCCTGTTCGCAGCGCATGGCGTGGCCATGGCCGGACGTGCAAAAGCCAAGGGTTTCTGCCGGGGTTCCCGCAAGGATTGGATTTTCTAAGGCTGTGTTCTTGCTGCCACGCCCCGGGTCCAGACCATGATGCAAAGTGCCGCAGCGGCCAGCGGCATCAAATTGATCTCCAGCGGCAGGGCAGCCGCGCGCGTGGCGTAAGGCGCCAGCCACAGGACGACGAGGGCCAGCTTCTCGTAAGGGCGGAAGCCATGGTCCAGGCCCTGCCGCACAAGCCACAACACCGGCAGCAGCAGGAAGGGCAGGTCGTAATTGAACAGATACGGGCTCGCCAACGCCGTGGCCGCCAGCGCAAAGGCCCCGCTCGCCGCCGCATCGCCGCCGAAGCGCTTCCACGAGAGCACGGTCAGCACCAGCAGCCCGACTGTCACCAGCGCCTGGATCGCCATGGCCAGCTCCGCAGTGACGAATAGGCGCAGCTGGCCATAAAGCGTGGCCATGCGCAGCCAGAAATCCGGGTCGGTTCCCTGCATGATGGCAGCGCTGGCCGCCCAGCTTTCGGTGTAGGCGCGCAGCGTGTCGGTGCCGAAGGCCAGCCAGCTTGCCAGCACCAGGGATATTGCCGTGACGCCTGCCGCGATAAAGGCCCTCGAGCGCCCGCCCGCCGCCAGCCAGAACGGCAGCAGCAAGGCAAGATGCGGCTTGATCACCAGCGCGCCGATGGCGGCCCCGGCCAGCAGGGGCCTGCGGTCTACGAAGGCGACACCTGCCACCAGCAATGCGCCGGTCAGCAGGCCGTTCTGGGCGTGGCCCGCGGCAATCAGCGCGCCAGGAAACACCAGTACGATTGGCCAGAGCTTCGGGAAAGCGCGCATGCCGGCCCATGCGAAGAGGGCATAGGTGGCAGCGACCCAGGCGATCCATGCCAACGGGAAGGGCAGCAGGCCGAAGGGCGCGGTGGCAAACAGGAATGGCGGCGGGTTGACGAAGGCGAACCAGCCCTCGCTCCCCGTACCGGTCTGCACCCGTTCCTGCATCGCCAGATTATATGCCGCCGCCGGATCGCCTGCGGCGGTGACATGGCCCGCACCCCAGAAGGCGAGGAAGTCCGTGCCGTCTGCGCCCATGGCCTTGAGATAGGAGTTCACCATCAGCGCCAGGCTCGCGAGGCCCAGCAGCAACGCATAGCCGCGCACACGGCCGCTATCGAGCCAGCGCGCGTCGCGCAGGGGGGCGGAATTGTCGCTCATCGTCTCCGCGCTACGCCATCATGGTTAACGCTGCGTAAGCATATCGCGCGCGATTTGACAGGCGCCAGCCCGCTTCGCCAGACGGGCGGTATGTGCAACCTCTATCGCATGGCCAACAGCGCCGCCGAAGTCGCGAACTTCTTCGAGCTGGTTGCGGCCACCGGCAGCAATGTGCCCGGCCACGTCTATCCCGGCACGCCGGGGCTGGTGATCGTGGATGGCACAGTCACCTCCATGACCTGGGGCTTCCCATTTGCGCAGGTGAGCAAGAAGACCGGCAAGCCGCTGAAGCCCAAGCCGGTGAACAATGCGCGCACGGACAAGCTGAAGTCCTTCTTCTGGCGCCAGAGCTTCGAGCAGCGCCGCTGCCTGATCCCGCTTGAGGCTTTCGCCGAGGCCGAGGGGCAGCGCGGGGCGATGACACGGACTTGGATGAGCATGCCGGGCGCCAACATGTTCACCGTGGCGGGCATCCACCGCGAGACGGACGAGTGGGGCGCGGCCTATTCCATGGTGATGACCGATGCGAACGCGCAGATGTCCGCCATCCATAACCGCATGCCGGTAATCCTTGCAACCGCAGAGGCGCGAAAAATCTGGCAGGAGGGATCGCCCGCAGACGCCTTCGACCTGTGCCGCCCCTTCGAAGGCGAACTCCACATCGACCGCACCGATCAGCGCTGGGCCGGCTAAAGAGCGTCAACGTCGCCACCGGTTCGCGGCAAGCGAACCGCAAGCACGACCGCGCGCCCGGACCGGCCCCGCAGAGAGCGAAGCGAACGAAGGGAATTGCCGGGAGGACGATCCCGCGGATGCGGGATCACGAAAACAAAATGGCAGGGGTGACAGGATTCGAACCCGTGGCCCTCGGTTTTGGAGACCGATGCTCTACCAACTGAGCTACACCCCTGCAGGGAAAAGCGCCTCTAGGACGCATCGATTGTGTTGGCAAGGCGGTGATTGATCGCGCTATCGCTGCGCGCATGCACGGCAAGCCCGCCAACACGATCCCGCCTGAAATCCTGCTGCTCGCGTATCGCAGCGGCATCTTTCCCATGGCCGACAGCCGGGAGGACGATGAGGTGTTCTGGGTGGAGCCGCGCGAGCGGGCGACAATCCCGCTTGACGGGCTGCATGTCTCGCGCAGCCTGTTGCGGACGCTGAAGCGCGGGACGTACCGCGTCACAATCGACCGTGCCTTTCGCGATGTCATGCTGGCCTGCGCGGCGCCGCGCGCCGACCATCCCGAAAGCTGGATCAGCGAGCGGATCGTGGAGAGCTATTGCGCGCTGCACCTGGCGGGGCATGCTCATTCCATCGAATGCTGGCTGGACGGCGAGGACGGGAGCGAAGAGCTGGTCGGCGGCCTTTATGGCGTTGCCTTCGACCGGGTGTTTTGCGGCGAGAGCATGTTCGCGCGCGCCACCGATGCCTCCAAGGTCGCGCTGGCATGGCTGGTGGTGCTGATGCGCCGCGCGGGGGCGGAGCTGCTGGACTGCCAGTTCATGACCGATCACCTCGCCTCGCTGGGCGCGGTGGCCATGCCGCAGTCGGAATACCTTGCCCTGCTGGGCGATGCGATGCGGGATGCCGGCCCGGGCGAGGGGCCGGTGGACCTGCCGGCGGCTTACGCTTCCGTACTATCCGATGCGGCTGTTTCCGACGGCTCGGGCGCTGATGGCGGCGGCGCGGCCTCCCCGTCGAAGGTCATTGCGCAGGATTTGACCCAAACGTCGTAGACCGGATGCTCGACCACATTGATGCTGGGCTTGTTCTTGAACAGCCAGCCGGAAAAGACGCGCTGCCATCCGGCATCACCGCCATCGGGCGGACGCTGATTGACCAGCACCTGCACGAAGGCACCCTCGTCCGGCGCGGTCTCGTAAGGCGCGGTGCGTTCGCAAGCGGACAGGCGCACGATCACATCGCCCACGCGGCGCGATTCGCCCGGCTTCAGCTCGATATCCTGGCTGATATTGTTGCGCTTGTTCAGCAGGCCCAGCGTGGCGACGCGCTCTTCCATGGGCGTGCCGTCCTGCTCCGCCATTTCGGCGGGCGCGGTCATGGTGGCGAGGTCCTCGGGGACTTCGGTCTCCTGCACGCGGGGGGCAGGCGCTTCATCCTTGCAAGCGCCCAGCAGCAGCGCCGCAGACGCGGCAAGGGCGGCTGTAAACCGCATCAGGCGTCCGGCGACCAGGCTTCGTAATCGCCGCCCGCGCGGGCACGCTTGCCGCCACGCTCCAGCGCGCCGGCCGGACGATAGGCATCCTGCGTGCCGGTGGCGTTGGGGGTGTAGTCCACTTCCCAGATCTTTGGCGGGGGCAGGAAGCTTTCGGGCACGTCCTCGCCTGCGCCGTGCAGCCAGCCATGCCATTCGGCCGGCACGCGGCTGGCATCGTTGGCGCCGTCATAGATGACCCAGCGCCGCTCGCGCTGGCCATCCTTCACATTCTTGCTGCGGAAATAGCGGTTGCCCTGCGCATCCGTGCCGACATGCTCGCCATTGCGCGAGGACCACAGGCTGGTGCCGATCGTGGCGCCATCCCACCAGGTGAAGATCTTACCGAGAATTCCCATGGCCAAGCGCCTTAATCGCCGCCGCTGCCACGGGCAAGCGGCTTGCGGTTACCAGCGGACCGAAGCGCCCGGGCCGATGCCAAGCTGCTCCGCCACGCCAGCATTCACTTCCAGTACGGCGGCGGCGGGCGCGTCCGACAGGATGCGGCCCTCGCTATAGGGCTCGCCGTATCCGACATTGATGACCTTGCCGTCCGCCCCGATGAAGATCAGGTCCAGCGGCAGCGGCGTGTTTTTCATCCAGAAGCTGGCGATGCGCGGCTGCGGGCGGGGGAAGATCATCGCTTCCATCGGCCCCATTTCCTCGCGGTACATCATGCCCTGGGCCTGCTGTTCGGGCGTGCGGGCGACTTCGGCCATGAAGACATGCTCCTGCCCGTCCGCCGTCACGGTCACCGGAATCACTTCCAGCCCGCTGACCGGATGGCGCTGCGGCGCGCTGGGCGTTTCGGCGGGCGCGGCGTTGCTGCTGCCCTGGGCATTGCAGGCGGGCATGGCCAGCAGGGCCATCGCGGCCAGCGGAGCGGCAAGGAAGCGCCGTGTGATGAAGCTCAGCATTCGTATTCTCCGACCCATTCTTCCAGCGCGGTTTCGCTCCTGGCGTCCAACGCGGCGCGCGCGTGGTCGAAGGAATGGCCTGCGCGGACCATTGCCGCAAGCTGCTTTTCCCGCAAGGCGCGATCACTGGCGGCTGCCGCGGGATCGGCTGCAAACGGCCCGAAGCGTCGGCGCTTCGCATAACGCAGGATGGCCTCTCGCTGGGCGCGTTCGTCCGGCGCATGGGCGGCGCGCACATCTTCCGCCAGTCCGTCCGCATGCAGCACCTGCGCCACGCGGCGCGCGCCGTACCCGCGAGAGGTGAGGCTGCCTGCGCGCATCCGGGCATAGGCATCGTCGTCGATATAACCCGCCTCCACATGGCTGGCGACCAAGGCGGGCACATCCGGGTCCCGCTCACCGCCCCAACCACGCTCGCGCAGCTTGCGGGTCAGGTAGCGTTCCAGCTTGGCCGAGGAGGTGGCGAAGCGCGCCACGTAATGCAGCGCAAGGTCGCGCAGCTTCGCTTCATCGAGCGGTTTGGGCGGGCGTTTGCGACGCCCCGGGCCGGTTTTTTCTGAAACCATCGGCCTTATTCGTGCCACACTTCGTGTCGAAGGGAAACGTTTCAGCAAGGGCATTCACGCCCGGGCAAGCTGAGGGATCGCTATCACCCGCGCCATATCACTCCGGCGCCAGAGAAAAGACGGGTCCACATCTCCTGACATGACAGAACCCACGCCAACCCCGAACGACTGCCCCTTGCCGCGTCGCCGGTCGGACTTCGCCACCTTTGCCGAGGCGATCGACTATGCCGCGAAGAGCGAAAAGGGCATGAATTTCCACGATATGCGCGGAAACCTGGAGCATGTGCTGACATATGCCCAGCTGCGCGAAGATGCGCTGCAGACCGCGCGGCGTATGGTGGCAAGCGGTATCGGCAAGGGCACGCGCGTGGCGCTGATCGCCGAGACCGGACCGGAGTTCGCCGCATTGTTCTGCGGCTGCGTCTATGCCGGCGCATGGCCCGTGCCGCTGCCGCTTCCGACAACCTTCGGCGGCAAGGACAGCTATGTGGACCAGCTTTCGGTCCAGCTGCAGAGCTGCGACCCGCAGGTGCTGATCTACCCGCCCGAAATCGCCGAGATGGCCGGTGCCGCGGCGGAGCGGCAGGGCTGCGAAGGCGTGGACTGGGACAGCTTCGCCCAGCGCGAAGCGCCGGAGACGGAGCTGGCCGCGCCATCGCCGGACGACATCTGCTACCTGCAATATTCCAGCGGTTCGACCCGCTTCCCCACCGGTGTCGCCGTCACGCACGAGGCGCTGCTGCACAATCTGTTCGGCCATGCCGCCAGCATGGAAGTGGGTGACGGGGACCGCGTGGTCAGCTGGCTGCCGTGGTACCACGACATGGGCCTGGTCGGCTGCTTCCTCTCGCTCATCTCCAACCAGATGAGCGTGGATTACCTGAAGACCGAGCACTTCGCGCGCCGCCCGCTCGCCTGGCTCAGCCTGATCAGCCAGAACAGGGGCACGACGCTCAGCTATTCACCCACCTTCGGCTATGACATCTGCGCGCGCCGCATTTCCAGCCAGAGCCATGTCGGCGACCGGTTCGACCTGTCGCGCTGGCGCGTTGCCGGCAACGGGGCGGACATGATCCGGCCGGACGTGATGCAGAACTTCGTCAACGCCTTTGCCGACGCGGGTTTCAAAGCCAGCGCTTTCACCCCGTCCTATGGCCTCGCCGAAGCGACCCTGGCCGTCACCGTCATGCCGCCGGGCGAAGGCATCAAGGTGGAACTGGTGGAGGAAGAGCGCCTTTCCGGCACGCGCCGTGATCTCAGCCGCCCGGCCCGATACCGCGCCATCGTCAATTGCGGCAAACCGCTGCCCGACATGGACGTGGAAGTGCGCGCCGAAAATGGCGAGGTGAAGGGCCATCACCAGATCGGCAAGGTATGGTGCCGCGGGCCCAGCGTGATGCATTCCTATTTCCGCAATCCCGAAGCGACCGAGGAATGCCTGGTCGATGAATGGCTGGACACTGGCGACATGGGCTATGTGAACGAGGGTGGTTACCTGTTCATCGTGGGCCGCGCCAAGGACATGATCATCATCAACGGCAAGAACCACTGGCCGCAGGATATCGAATGGGCGGTGGAGCAGCTGCCCGGCTTCAACCATGGCGATATCGCTGCCTTCGCCGTGGAGACGGAGAATGGCGAAGAAGCGCCCGCCGTGCTGGTGCATTGCCGCGTATCCGACCCGGAAGACCGCGTGCGCCTGCGTGACGAGATCCGCGACAAGGTCCGCTCCATCACCGGCATGAACTGCGTGGTAGAACTGGTGCCGCCGCGCACACTGCCGCGGACGTCCTCCGGCAAGCTGAGCCGCGCGAAGGCGAAGAAGCTGTATCTGTCCGGAGAGATCGAGCCGTTCAGCGTCGCTGCCTGACACGGCAGCCTTCGCCGGCGCCTTACTTGTTCGCGATCACCCAGCGCCCTTCGCGGAAGCGATAGACGTTGGGGCTGATGCAGCGCATCGCCTCGTCACACTTTTGTGCGGTAGCTGCTGCGATGGCGGGCAGCTGCGCATCGCTCGCCGTCCCGAAGTCGATCTCGAACTGGCTGGGAATCGCCATGTAGAAGTCCGCGCCGCTCGCCTCTGCCAGCGCGCCCCAGCGCGGCAGGTCATAGACCAGCGCGGTCAAGTAATAGATTTCCTCGCCACCTAGCGTGCCGGTCGACTTCATCGCGGGAATAGCAGGCTTGCCCTCCACGCTCTGGGCAAAGCCCAGGTCCCAAGCCTCATCCTCGCTCAGCGAAAGGCCGGGAAGCTGCGAGGGACGGACAAGCGAGATCGTCTCGTCCCCGTCGAAGGCAAGGATCGCATAGAGATCGTCGCCGACCCGCCGCATGGGCGGCTTTTCGAATTCGGGCGGCAATTCGGCATCGATGTAATCGATATAGGCCTGGTCGCGTACGATCACGCGCAGGTCATCGCGGGTAAATTCCTTGGGCGCTTCGAAGATCTTGCGCGCGAAATCGGCGGAGATCGCATCGCATTCCCGCTCGCTAGAACGTTCGCACAGGGCCTGCACGCGGTGGAGGTTGACGAAGCCGTCCACGTCCGTTTCCGGGGTGCGGTAGATAATCACCGCCGGGTCCGCCGGGTCCAGCCGCAGCGTCCAGCCGTCCGGCTTCTGCGCCTCTACATAAGGCATCATGCGCGCGGCGAAGGTGCCTTCGTCCTGCGCTGCGGCAGGTGCGTACAGGGCCGCCGAAGCTGCCAGTGCGAGGCCGAGGCCGAAGAAAGCTGTCTTCATTGCGTCACCCGAATATCAGCACGCCCAGCAGAACGAGCAGGGCGATCGCGGAAATACCGAACACCACTGTACGCCATTTGTGCACGCCGGACCAGTAGAGCGGCAGGTAGACGGCGCGCGCGCCCAGCCACGTCCAAGCCGCTGCTTCCGTAACCGGGCCGGACTTGTCCGCCAGCACCACGCCGAACAGTGCCACGATTGCGACGGGGAATGTCTCGAGGAAATTGTCGCGCGCACGCTCCAACCGGGCGGCAACGTCATTCAGCGGCGGCGTGTCTTCGTCACGCGGGCCCATGTTCCAGTCGACCCCGTACTGCGCGGTCTTCTTGTGGATCGCCACCTGGACATGGACGAACAGCAGGACGCAGGCGAGGGCGAGGACGAGGATTTCGGCAGGCATGGTCATTGGTCTCCTGTGGCATCGGGTGCGGCCCAGCGCATCGTGACAGGGCCATAGCCGCTTCCGCGCGGTGTGGCGATCACGGCGATCCCGTCACCGCCCAGCGTTTCCGCCAGCGCGGCGACCGCATCGGCCGGGCCGGAAATCGCAATCGGCGCGCCGACCCGCACGCCGGCCCAGCGCACCAGCCCAAGCGCTTCGGCATCGGGCACTTCATCCTGGAACTCTATTGTCGGCAGCGGTCCGGCGGGCGGGCGGACCTGGATGGTCCAGCCGTCAAAGTCCTGCGCGGCGCGGGCCTCCAGCTCGCGGTAAGTGGCGAGGTTCGCCCCGGGCAATGGCCGGGCGGTGACGACGGCGCGCTGCCGTCCGCGGTCCACCAGCACTTCGCCATCGCTGACACCGGCGACCAGCGCCAGCCTGCGCGACAGGTTCGTTTCCTGCTCCAGCGCCTTGGCCTCGTTCTCGCGCGCGGCGGAAAGCTGGGCTTCCTCGGCGGCACTGGCGCTGGAGCCGACCTCCACCTGCGTCAGCTTCAGATCGACCGGGCGGGCCAGCCGCTTGGCGATGATGGCGGCCGCGCGGCGCTCCGCATCGGGCTGCAATTGCGGGGTCAGAACGGTGGCGGTCACCAACAGGGGCTCGCTCGCGAAGCTGACGTCCACCTGCTGGATCCGCGTATTCTCGTCGAACTGCTCGGCAATCGCATTGCTCACCTGGCGGGACGCGGCGGATTCCCCGGCGATGCTGATCAGCGACAGGCCCAGCGGAATGGCCAGGCTGACGAAAGCCGCCACGATCAGCAGGGTCTGCGCCAGCGTCTGCTTGTTCGAAAGGTTGGTGCGAAAGCCATACAGCCGCGCCATCACCGTAGCGGTCAGAGCGATGGTCATGAGGTTGGTGAAGAACAGCAGCAGCGATCCCCAGAACACGGTGGCATTCCAAGTCGCAAAGCCGAAGCCGACCACGGCCAGCGGCGGCATCAAGGCGGTGGCGATGGCCACGCCCACGATCGTTCCGTCCCGCCCGCGGATCATGGCGTATGCGCCGGCGATGGCGGAAAACAGTGCCACAGCCAGGTCAAACAGGTTCGGCCTCGTGCGCGATGCGATCTCCTCCGTGATCGTCTGCAGCGGGCTGACCCAGACCACGAAGGCGCAGAAGGCAATGGCCATGACCGTGCCGATGGCGAGCGATTTCGCCGACTGGCGCAGCCATTTGAAATCGCCCGTGGCGAAACTGAAGCCCAGCCCCATGATCGGATCCATCAGTGGCGAAAGCAGCATGGCGCCGATGACTACGGCCGGGCTGGACAGCAGCAGGCCCAGAATAGCGATGCCAGCGCTCATGGCCGTCATCAGCAGGTAACGCGCCGATAGCGTGCATTCGGCGCGCCGCTTCTCGATCACGGCCTGCTGGTCCACCGTGCCTACGACGGTTTCGTGCCAGTATTCGCGGAAATGCAGCACCACGTCGCTGAAGCTTCGCTTCGTGCTGGTGGTCGTTGCTGATAGTCCGGCCTGCGATTCCGGTGATGCGGCTGGTGCCTGCTGGGTTGCCATGGCTGAAGTCTGTCCCCTCGATTTGCGGCAATTCTAGATGCTGGCGGGCGCCGCGGGAAGCGGTTAGTGTTGAAACACGTGTCTTGTTACACTAATACAGTAGGCGAGCTATCGCGAGGGATCATGGCTACCAATACAGAAACCGTCACCGCCACGAAAAACGATTTCGACCTGACGCCGCCCGATCCGGTTCCCGCCGTCGCGCCCGATAAGGCCGCAGGGCTCGTCCCGGTGGAAGAGGAAAAGAAGTCCAAGCTGGATGCCAAGGTGGACAGTTTCGTCACCGAACTGGCGGAGCTGGACGCGAATTCCCCGGACTTTGGCCAGAAGGTGGACCAGATCACCAACATGGGGCGTAAGGAAATCGCGGCTGCGGCGCAGATGTCGAACCGATTCCTGGACCGCCCGGTTCGCGCGATGGACCAGGAATCCGGCGTCGGCGCCAATCTGGCCGAATTGCGCGTGGTGGTGGAAGATCTCGATCCCGGCAAGAACGGCAAGCTGTCAAAGACGCGCAAGTTCCTAGGCATCATCCCCTTCGGCAACAAGATCACCAGCTATTTCCGCAAGTACCAGAGCGCGCAGACGCACATCCAGTCCATCCTCGGCCACCTGTCGAGCGGCAAGGACGAGTTATTGATGGACAATGCCGCCATCGATGTGGAGCGCCAGAAGCTGTGGGAAGCGATGGGCAATCTGGAACAGATGATTCACATCGCCGGCACGCTGGATGACAGACTGGAAGAAAAGGCCGCCGAGCTCGATGCGACCGATCCGGCAAAGGCCAAGGCGATCCGCGAGAGCGCGCTGTTCTACGTTCGCCAGCGGCGGCAGGACCTGCTGACGCAGATGGCCGTCAGCGTGCAGGGGTATCTGGCGCTGGACCTAGTGAAGAAGAACAATGTCGAGCTGGTGAAGGGCGTGGACCGCGCCAGCACCACCACCGTCGGTGCACTGCGCACGGCAGTGACCGTGGCGGAAGCCATGACCAACCAGCGGCTGGTGCTGCAGCAGATCACCCAGCTGAACGACACCACCGCCGGCATCATCGATTCCACCAGCACCATGCTGCGCGACCAGACCGGCAAGATCCACGAACAGGCCGCCAGCTCCACCATCCCGCTGGAGACGCTGCAGCGCGCGTTCCAGAACATCTACGACACGATGGACGAGGTGGACGACTTCAAGGTGAAGGCGCTCGCCAACATGAAGCAGACGGTGGAAACGCTGGGTGCCGAGGTCGAGCGGTCCAAGGGCTATATCGCCCGCGCCGAAGGACAGGCCCAGGCGGCCAGGCAGGTCGCTGCCAGCGAAGACTCGCTGCTAAGCCTGGAAGGCTGAGCGCGCGAGGATGTCCGATAGTACCTCCCAGTCGCGCGAGATCATGGCTTCGGCCAAGCGCTCGCTTGCAGACCAGCGCGCCGGTGGGCGCCGGCTGGAAGTCGTCGGCAAGCCGATCGGCCGTGGTTCTGCCCGGATCAGGTCGAAGCACTTCACGAAGAAGCTGGTGCAGCTGGCCATCGGCATCGTGGCGATCGCGGTTGGCGTCGGCATTGCAGGCGCGGTGCTGGACGGCATCGGATTCTGGGGGATCATGGTCACGATACTCGTGGCGATCCTTCTGTTCAGCGGCGTGCTGTCGCAGAAGATGAAGGTTCCGGGGCGGGTCGACCTCACCCGCACGCAGGATGCCAAGAAGCTGGTCGCCCGCACGGAGCTGTGGCTGGAAGCGCAGCGCCCGGCGCTGCCGCCGCCAGCCGTGCAGCTGGTGGACGATATCGGCGTCCAGCTGGATCAGCTTGGCGCGCAACTGGCACATGTCGATCCCGCCCATCCCGCCGCTGCGGAGACGCGCAAGCTGGTGGGCGAATTGCTGCCGGAAACGGTGGATAGCTATCGCAAGATCCCCGGAAACCTGCGCGGCGAAAAGCGCGCCGGGGCCACGCCGGACGAACAGCTGACCGGCTCCCTGCGCAAGATTTCCAAGGAAATAGATCACGTGACGCGGCAATTGGCGGAAGGATCGCTGGACGACCTCGCCGTGCGCACACGCTACCTCGATTACAAATATGGCGATCCGGACAGCCCGGTGGCCGATACGGAGAAAACATAATGCAGGTCGCCATTCCCCATTCGCTCGACAAGGAAATCGTCCGCCAGCGGCTGCGCGACAATTCGGACGATATCGGCAATGCCGTGCCCGGCGGCATGGCGGACATCACCACCAGCTGGGCAAGCGAAGACCGGATGGATATGGCCATTTCCGCCATGGGCCAGACGATGAACGGCCACGTCCAGATCGAGGATGACCAGATACTGTTCGATATCGAACTGCCGCTGGCTCTCAGCTTCGTGGCCCCGATGGTCGAAGGCGCTATCCGCCAGCAGGGCGAGCGTCTGATTGCGCCTCCGCGCGACAGCGAAAAGCCTGACTGATCCGGCTGGACCGCGGGATCAGATTTCTCGCTCCGGCTCCAGGTACATGTCCGGGATGCGCAGCGCGTCTGAGGCGAGTTTCGTCTCGCGCATCACCTGGAAGAGGGCGATCATCAGAAGCACGATTGCCAGGATGAATGTGCCCGCGACCAGGAAGGGTGCGTCGAACCCGGCGAATTCTTCCACGAACAGCAGCACCACCGTCACCCCGATGGCAAGGCCGCTGGACACGAGCAACCGGATCGCTTGCCCGATCAGGTCGATGCGTTGGGCGATCACGCGGATTTCCCGCACGATCATGTCATGCTCCATCCCTTCTGTTTCCGGGTGACGGCCCTGCAACAGGCGCGAGCGATCCACCACCCGTCCCAGCCGGCCGGACAGCAGGTTCAGTATGTTCCCGATGGCGACCAGCACGAAGACGGGGGCGAGGGCCAGCTGGATAGTCTGCGCGATCATTATGTTTTCCAAATAAGGCCTTGGACGAATTAGATAACTTTTGTAATTTGCTGGAACGCAATGGCCCTTGCTGCGTTTGCAGCTTTCAGACGGGCTTCGTTTTTGAAAGTTCCGGCGCCTGGAGGGATATATCCGCAAGACCGATCCTGCGCGAGGCACAAGTTTGCGCCTTCGCCTGCGTGACACGACACGCGCCGCCCACGATGTGCTGGACGGCGCATTCGATCCTGCACGCTTTTGCGATCCGGTGCACTACGGGGAATTCCTGGGTTTCCAGTACCAGGCGCGCGCGTCGCTGGAGGCATGGCTGGATGCCAATTGCCCGCTCGCGCTGCGTCCGCCCGCAACGGCTGCCCTCGCTCGGCAGGACCTCAAGGAACTCGGGTTGGAAGTGCCGGTGGCTGATGGCGCGCCGCAATTCGCGGGCGATGTCGATCCGATCGGTGTTGCATGGGTGATTGCGGGATCCTCGCTCGGAAACCGGGCGATGCTGGCCATGCTGGTGAAGGCCGGCGTGCACGATGTTCCGCAGGCTTTCTTATCCGATCCAGCCATGCCGCGCTTCTGGCAGCACCTTCGCCCCTTGCTGGAAAACGAGGTTGGTGAGGCGGAGGCCGCGCCGGCAATTTCGGCTGCACAATCGGCTTTCGATTGGTTCGTGCAATGCCTTCCTGCGCGCCGGGAGCAGGCGGCATGAACCAGGCAGATAACAATTCGGTCGACCTGACCAGCTGCGACCGCGAACCGATCCATGAACTGGGTCTGGTGCAGGATTTCGGCGCCCTGCTGGCGCTGACGTCTGACTGGATCGTGGCGCATGCCTCCACCAACACAGGCGAGATCTTCGGCACGGACCGCGTTATGGCGAGCGGCGATGCGCTGACCGAACACGTCGCGCCAGAGGCGATGGAAACCATGCGCGAAGCTGCCGCCCTTGCACGCGAGAGCGGTTTCACAGAGCGACGTTTCGGCCTGGACCTGTTCGACAATCACAAGTTCTTCGACGTGGCCATCCACTGTTCGGGGCGCTTCACCGTGCTCGAGGCCGAACCGCATGACCGCGACGCCATTCGCCGGTCCTCTGCCATCCTGCGCCCGGTGATGAAGGAGCTGGGCGGCGAGAACACGGTGGAGACGCTGTGCCAGAAGGCCGCCGAGCAGTTGAAGGACCTGCTCTCCATCGACCGGGTGATGGTCTATCGCTTCCATCCGGACCTGAGCGGCGAAGTGATTGCCGAAGCGCGCGAGGGGCATCTCGATAGCTTCCTGACGCTGCGCTATCCCAAGACGGATATTCCCGCGCAGGCGCGCAAGCTCTACCTAGAGAACCCTTTCCGCATTATCGCGGATGTTAACGCACAGCCGGTTCCGATCGAGCCGCCGCAGAGCCTGGACGGGACGAAGCTGGACCTGTCGCACAGCGTGCTGCGCGCCGTGTCCCCGATCCACATCGAATACCTGAAGAACATGGGTGTGGGCGCGTCGCTATCCATCTCCATCATCGTCGACGGGAAGCTGTGGGGCCTGTTTGCCTGTCATCACTATTCCTCGTGCCGCGTGCCTTACGGCCTGCGGACAAGTGCGGAACTGTTCTCGCAGCTGTTTTCCCTGCAGCTGGAAATCCTGCTGTCAAACCTCGGCAACATTCTCGCCGAACGCGGGCAGCAATTGCATGACCAGCTGATTTCGCGCCTGGCGAGCGGCGGGGACATGGTCGATAGCATGCGCAGCTTCGGCAAGGTCGTCGAGCCAGTAATCCCGCACGACGGGGCAAGCGCATTCATCGACGGTGTCTATTCCTCCACCGGTCGTGCGCCGAACGAGGAGGAGTTCCGCGCCATCGTGGGTGCGCTAAACACGTCCGCCACCAGCACGGTGATTGCCAACGATTGCCTACCTTCTCTCATCCCTGCCGCGCAGGACTTTGCAGACCGGGCCGTGGGTGCGCTTATCATCCCCGTCTCGCGCAGGCCGCGCGACTATGTGGTGCTGTGGCGCAAGGAATTGTCGCAGGTCGTCACTTGGGCGGGTAATCCGGAAAAGCCGGTCGAATATGGGCCCAATGGCGCACGCCTGACCCCGCGCAAGAGTTTCGAGGCGTGGCAGCAATCGGTCGATGGCCGCAGCGTGCCGTGGAAGCGCGAGGAGCTCGCCCTGGCAGAACGCGTTCGCATCAGCCTGCTGGAAGTGCTCCTGCGCCTGACGGACGAGGCGATGCAGGAAAGGAAGCGCGCGGACCAGCAGCAGCAATTGCTGATCGGCGAGCTCAATCACCGGGTGCGCAACATCCTGACGCTGATCCGCGGCCTGGTGAACCAGAGCCGCGCCGATGCCACCGATATCGATGCGTTCTCCGAAACCATCACTGGCCGCGTCCGGGCCCTGGCGATGGCGCATGACAACATCACGCGCGAGGAATGGTCCGCCGCACCTTTGCACGAGCTGATCCGCGCCGAGGGCGAGGCCTACCTGCAGCAGAAGATCGACCGCATCCTGATCGAGGGCGAGGATGTAGAGGTCGCACCTGAAGCCTACACTGTCATTGCGCTGGTGATCCACGAGATGATGACCAATTCGGCCAAGTATGGCGCGCTATGCGACAGCTCCGGCAGGCTGGAAATCGGGACTTCGCTCGACGAATATGGTGATTGCCATATCTCTTGGCGGGAAGCTGGCGGCCCGCCTGTAAAGCCGCCAACCCGGCGCGGTTTCGGCACGACGGTGATCGAGAAGAGCATCCCGCACGAGCTGCGCGGCCAGGCTGAAGTGCGCTATTCCCTGTCCGGCGTGGAAGCGGATTTCCTAATTCCCGCACGCCATGTCGAAACCCGGCGCAAGGTTGTTCGTCCTGCCGAGACAATTGCCGAACCAGCAGAAACCTCCGCTTCCAGCGCATCGGGCAATCCCATGCGCGTGGCGCTGGTGGTCGAAGACAGCATGATCATTGCCATGGACGCCGAGGATGCGCTGCGCGACATCGGTTTCAAAGAAATCTCGGTCGCGCCCAATGTCGCGGATGCGCTGAAGGCCGTGGAACGGGCAAAGCCGGACTTCGCCCTGCTCGACTTCAACCTTGGGGACGAATCGAGCGAGCCCGTGGCCTCGCGCCTGAGCGAGCTGGGCGTGCCCTATTTCTTCGCCACCGGTTACGGCGAGACGATCGAGAAGCTGAGCAAGAGCGCAGCCCTTGGCACGCTGAAGAAACCTTACAGCGCCAAAGACCTCGAAAGCGCGGTTGCCAAGGCGCGGAGCCTGGATTCCGGCGACGAGACGCTGAATTAAGCGCGCTGCCTCATTGCAATGAAGCGCCCGGCAATTTGCCGACCAGCTGCGCGCCGTCCATCGTGGTGACCAGCACCTCGTCCCCGTCGACGACGATGGCGATATCGCGCAGCCCTAAGGCGGAGACGCGCGGTCCGTCGCTTTCGACCAGCACGTTCTTGCAATCGACGAGGTCGGCCTTGCCGCGCACCACATTGCCGGCGTCGCCTCCAGCGCGCGCATCGCGCAGGGCGTGCCAGTTGCCGATATCGCTCCAGCCCATTGCGGCCGGCACCATTGCGGCGCGGTCTGTGTTTTCCATCACGGCATAATCGACGGATTCGCCCTCGATTGCGCCGAAGCTCGCCGCATCGGGATGGAAGCGCGCGCCGTCCTCGCGGCCTGCCGCTACGGAGCTGCGTGCACCTGCGGCGATAGCCGGGCGATGGCGCGAAAGCTCTTCCATGAAAAAATCGGCGCGGAATGCGAAGATACCGCCGTTCCAGGCGTAATCCCCGCTGGCGAGGAAGCCCTGCGCGGTTTCCAGGTCGGGCTTCTCCACGAAGCGGGCGACCTCGTATCCGCCGCCCGGCAGGCTGTCACCGCGGCGGATATAGCCATATCCGGTTTCAGGCGCTGTGGCCTCGATACCGAAAGCGACCAGCCAGTCTTTGCGAGCGAGGTCTGCGGCGAGCGCGGCGCTTGTCCGGAACGCTTCGACATTGGCGATGTGATGATCGCTGGGGCAGACCAGCATCACGTCATCGGGGTCCAGCCGCGCCGCTGCCAGCGCGATGGCCGCCGCGGTGTTGCGCGCGGCAGGTTCCACGATGATGCTGGTTCCGGGAAAGCCGGCAGCCTGCTCCTCGATCAGCGGCACATGCGCCTCGCCCGCCACGATGATGGCCGGGCCGAATTGTGCCGCATCGGCGCTGCGCTCCAGCGTAGCCTGGAACAGCGTGCTGTCCCCGATCAGCGGCAGGAAGGGCTTGGGCCGGTCCTTGCGGCTGCGCGGCCAGAGGCGCGTGCCGCTGCCTCCGCACAGGATGACGGGTGTGATCTTGCTCAAATCCTTGTCCTCACTTGCGGCCGAACCGCTGGATCCAGCCATATTCCGCCGCCACCGGCTCGCCATTCGCGCGGCGCGCCGGATTGAAGGTCAGGCGCTGTTCCACCAGCGGGCACAGCACGGCATTGGTTGCCGGGTCTGGACCGGGATCCGTCACGCGGCAATTGCGGGCCCTGCCATCGACACCAACGGTAAACATCACCGTAATGCTGGTGCCGAAGCGGACCTGCCGACCGCCCCGCGGGGTCGGGAAATCGCGCGACTCATTCAGCGATCCGGATTTCAGCGAAGGGCGTGAGACGATGGGCGAAATGCCATTGCCGCTGCCATTGCCGCCATTGCCGCTGCCGGTCCCGTCGCCCGGGCCGCCAGCGCCCGTGCCATCGCCTCTGTCGCGCGCGCCGGACTGGTTGGCATTGCCGGTGGAGGCGGCCTTGGGGGCGGCTTGCTTGGGCGGGATCTTCACCTTGGGTTCGGGCGCCATGACCTCGCGCGCCGTGGCTTCGCGGCCTTCCTCCCCGGATGCGCCCTCGTCCGGCTCCGGCTCGACATCGGGCGGAGGCGGGGGCGGCGGTTCGGGCGCGGTGACGGTTACGGTGATCAGGCTGGTCGCATCCTCCACGATGCCGGCAGTGAAGTCCGGCGCCAGTGCTCGGGCGAGGCCGGCCAGCACCAATATGTGGAACAGCACGATGGCCGCAATCAGCCACCAGCGCGGCTTCTTGCGTACCGTATAGCCGGACCCTGATCCTGTCGCCGCCATGCGTATTCCCGCTGCAATCCGTAAAGTTACGGTCCTGTCTCTGGGGGCAGGCTTAACACCTGCAAAGCTAGCGCGAAACCACTGAACCGCACGGTGGGCTTTAGGGGGCACGCGAATGGCAAGGATAGTTCTGGCAGAAGACGATGGCTTGCAGGCGGACCTGCTGCGCATGGACCTGGCGCTGGCCGGTCACGAGGTGGAAACCTGCGCCGACGGTGAGGCGCTGATGGTGGCGCTGGCGGCTGGCGGCACGGATCTGGTCGTGACCGATATCGCCATGCCCAATGTCGACGGGCTTGCCGCGCTCGAGACGCTGCGGGCGGACGATGCCCATGCCCATGTGCCGATTATCGTCATCACGGCCCTGCCGCAGACGACTTATGTGCTGGAAGCATTACGCGGCGGCGCGGACGATTTCGTGCGCAAGCCCATTGCGCCCGGCCTGCTTCCGCAGCGCGTGGAGCAGGCGCTGGCGGGGTATCCCGGCAGCCGCACGATGCCGGCGGGTTGAGCGTGATGACCAGAATACAGGACCGCCGCTGGTATGGCTGGCTTCTTGCCGCCCTTGTCGCGCTCGCCTTCGGCGTGATTGCCGTCATCTCGATAGAGCTGACCCGCGGGGCCGGGCGGATCGCCGCGCTGTGGTTGCCCAATGCCGTGGTTGTTGCCCTGATCCTGGGCGTCCCGCGCCTGCCCGTCTGGCCCACGCTGGCGCTGAGCTGGCCGGCCAATATCGCCGCGAACCTGTTTGTTGGTGACGAGGCCTTCACCGCCATCGGCCTGTCCCTTGCCAATGCCGTCGAGATTGCCGTTGCCGTGATGCTCGTCAGGCGGCTGGTGGGGCGGGTGCCGGACATGGGACGCACGAAGGACCTGCTTGGCCTGCTGTTCGCGGCCTGCATCGTCGCCCCGCTCTGTTCCTCCATCATCGCGACACTCGTGCTTCATCCGGGGGAGACGACAGGCCTGCTGGAAGACGCGGCGATGTGGGCGCTGACAGATGCGCTGGGCATGATGCTGGCAGCGCCGATCCTGCTGATCTTCATCGATGCCATCCGCAACCGACCGGCAATCTCTCGCGGCAAGGCGAAGGAATGGATCGGCCTGACTGCCATCGGCACGGCGACTGTCATCGGCGTCTTTGCGCAGACCGAATTCCCCTTGCTGTTCCTGTCCGCCAACGTGGTGCTGGTCCACGCCTTCCGGCTTGGACTGCTGGGCACGGCGTTCTCCGTCTCCAAGATCGCCATCATCGCCATGATCGCGACATCCATGGGACTGGGGCCCATCACGCTGATCGACGGGTCGCTGTTCGAGCAGATGGCCGTGCTGCAGCTGTTCCTGGCCAGCATCTTTGCGCTGGGCGTGCCGGTGGCCGCCGTCCTGTCGCACCAGCGCCTGACGATGGAGCGCCTGGCCGAACGCGAGGCGGCGCTGCGATTGCTGACCGACCATGCGACTGATGCGGTGATCCGGATCGACCGCGAACGGCGCATAACCTTTGCCTCCCCCGCTTTTGCTGCCCTGCTGGGTGCCGACCCGGCGGAGGCGATAGGCCGCCCGCTGCTGGATTACGTCCATCCCGACGGGCGCGCGGATTTCGACGCCTTCATGGCCGCGCAGGCAGAGCGCACGCATGGCCCCGCCACGCTGACCTTCCGCCGCGCGCTGGCCGGCACATCGTGCGATCCCGAATTTGTCGAAATCAGCTGTTCCGCGCTTGGCGTGGCTGATGGCGCCGAGGATGGCGACATCGTGGCCTGCGCGCGCGATGTTACCCGCCGCGTACGGCTGGAATCGCAGCTTGAGGACGCGCGCGCCGCAGCGGAGAACGGGGCCCGTTCCAAGAGCGAATTCCTGGCCAATATGAGCCACGAGATCCGCACGCCGATGAACGGCGTGCTCGGCTTTGCGCAATTGCTGGTCGAGGCGGACCTTCCCGCCCGCTCGCACCGCCATGCCGAGCTGATCGTGGAGAGCGGCCAATCCATGATGGCGCTGCTGAACGATATCCTCGACATCTCCAAGATCGAAGCCGGACAGGTGCAGATAAAGCCGGAAGTGCTGCCGCTAGCGGAGATGGTAGAGACATGCTGCCGGATGCATGGTCCCACGGCGGAGGCAAAGGGCCTCGACCTATCCTGCACCATCGAGGAGGACCTGCCCGATCTGGTGATGGCAGATCCGCTGCGCATGCGGCAGATCCTTCTCAACCTTGTGGGCAATGCCGTGAAGTTCACTGATCGCGGACATGTGCAGATCAAGGTCTGCCGCACGGATGACCGGATGCGCATTGCCATTACCGATACCGGCCCCGGCATCGCGCCCGAACGCCTGGAGGCAATCTTCCGTCCCTTCGAGCAGGAGGACATGTCCACGACGCGCGATTTTGGCGGCACGGGCCTGGGCCTGGCGATTTCGCACCAGCTGGCGCGCATGATGAAGGGCGACATCACCGTCTCTTCCACCGCCGGCGTGGGGACGCGCTTCACGCTGGAACTGCCGCTGACCGTGGCGGCCCGGCGCGAGGACACCGAGGCCACCAAGGTGCAGGGCACAAGGGCGCATCGCTCCGGCGCGCTCGTGCTGTTGGTGGAAGACCACGATTTGAACCAGATCCTGATGCGCGAGATGATCGAGCGCACAGGCCAGCGCGTCGTCCTGGCGACGGACGGTCTGGAAGCGGTGACCAAGGTGCTCGAGGCGGAAGAGCGCGGGCAGCAGTTCGACCTTGTGTTCATGGATGTGCGCATGCCGCGCTGCGATGGCTTTGCCGCGACCCGCAAGATCAGGGAGGCCGGTATCGGCGAGGCGCAGCTGCCGATCATCGCCCTTACTGCCAATGCCTATCGCGAGGATATCGAGGCGGCGCTCGAATCCGGCATGCAGCAGCACCTCAGCAAGCCGCTGACGATCGGTGCGCTGCGCGAGACGCTGCGCCAATGGCTGCCGGAGAGGCGCGTTGCCCGGCCCGTACAGGAGGAAACCGCCATGGAAGACCCAGCAATCATGCAGCCCGCCCCGCCCACGCCGATCCGGCAGGACAACCAGATATCGCAGGCCTCGGCCAGCTTGCAGGACCGCTGGGCCGCGCGGCGCGCAGAAGCCATCGATGCGGTTTCGGCCCTGCTCGACCGGGGCAGCCTGGATGACAGCGTGATCGATGAGGTCGCATCGCTGGTGCACAAGCTGGCCGGGACAGCAGGCATGTTCGGACAGGACGAACTGGGCCGCAAGGCCGGTGAACTGGAGCAGGTCCTGCGACGCAGCGGGGAATGGGACCAGGTCGAAGGCAGCGCCCGGGCGCTGCTCGCCGCGGCCTGAAAACCCCGCTTCCCGGCGCATAAGCGGCGCATAACGGCGCAGGCGGGCTTGGCATGACCTGCCTTCCCGCTATGCCGGAACGCGCAGGGCGGGGCTGGCTCCGCCCGGCCCAAACCATCCGGACCGCGCCACGATGCCCGCTTTTGCGACCCCATTCTACTCCGATACCGACGCACCGTGACCGGGGCGCTTGCGGCCCTGCTCGAACGGTTCGGACCGCATGGCGATGTGACACGCCGGATCCTGCGCGGGCTGGCAGGTGTGGGCGGCCTGGGCATATTGCACCGCGTGCTGGGCCTGGGCGTGGCGCTGGTGCTGGCGCGGCATCTCGGCACTTATGCTTATGGCCAATATGCGTTTGCCACCTCGCTGGTGGCGATGCTGGCGGTAGTGTCGACCTTCGGCGTGCCGCCCGTCACCATGCGAGAGCTCGCGCGGCACCATGAGAACGCCGACTTTGGCCGCATGGCCGGGCAGGTAAGGGCCGGCTGGACCTATACCTTCATCACAGTGGCGCTGGCGCTGGCTGTCGGCCTGCTTGTGCTGCCGGCCGGCGGATGGATGGCCGCTTTCGACCGTCCGACTTACCTCGTCGCGCTGGCGCTGGTCCCGGCTGGGGCGGCGCTGGCGCTGATCTGCGGGCAATTGCAGGGACTGCGGCAGGCGATCCAGTCGTCGCTTCCCAGCCTCGTGGTGCAGCCCATTGCAATGCTGCTGCTGGTCGTCGGGCTCGTACTGCTGGCAGGAGCAAAGCTCAGCGCGGCGCAGGCAATGGCGCTGAACGTGGCGACCACGCTGCTGGCACTGGTGTTCGCATGGAGCCGGCTGCGGCATTACTTCCCGAAAGAGGCGCGCGCGGCGGACCCCATCGCGCCCGATCCGCAATGGCCCATCGTCCTGCCTTTCGTACTGCTGGCCGGCCTGTCCTTCATCAACGGGCGGGCCGATGTGATCATGCTGGGGGCCATCGCGACGCCGGACGATGTCGGACTTTACCGCGTCGCTTTCCAGGGCGCGCAGCTGGTGGGCTTTCCCCTGCTGGCAATCGGCAGCGCATTCGCGCCGGAAGTTGCGGCGCTGGGCCGCAAGGCAAGGCCGGAGGCGCTGGGCAGGCTGCTGGGGCTGGGTGCGACGCTGACCGGGCTCGGCGCGCTCCTCGCCTTCCTGGGCGCATTCGTCGCGGGCAAGTGGGCGATCGCCTTCGTGCTGGGCACGGTCTACATCCCTGCCTGGTTGCCGCTGATGATCCTGGCGGCAGCCAACCTTGTCACAGGCCTGTTCGGGCCGGTTGGCATGCTGCTGAACATGCAGGGGCACGAACGGCGCACGCTGCATGCAGGCATCTTCAGTGCGGTGGCGAATGTCGTGTTGAACGCTATCCTGATCCCGCCATACGGAATGGTAGGCGCCGCCGCGGCGACCGCTGCCAGCATGCTTGCGTGGAACCTCTCGCTGGGCCTGCTGCTGCGCCGCCAGACCGGCGTATGGCCGGGGCCCTTTGCGTGGCTGGCGTCCCGCGGTGCAGGGGCGGCCGGGCAATGATCGTCTCGCACACCCATCGCTTCGCCTTCATCCACATCCCGAAATGCGCCGGCACAGCGATCCGCGCCGCCCTGGAGGGCCTGCAGGGAGAGCCGCAGTTCTCCGCCCCCGGGGCAAGGCCGCATCAGGTGCTCGGCATGCTCGATCATGCCCATGTCCCGCTCGCTGCGCTGCGCAGCGCATGGCCTGGCCTGTTCGCGCAGATACAGGATTATACGTGCTACGCCGTGCTGCGCGATCCGGTGGCCCGCTTCGGTTCCGCCTTTGCCCAGCACCTGGAGATGTATGGCGAGGCTCCGATAGAGGCCCTGTCGCAGCATGAGCTGGAGCAGGCGCTGGCGGATATGCTGGGCCGCTTGCAGCAGCTGCAGGGCGGCCTTTTCCCCGCAGAGATGATCCATTTCCAGCCGCAGGCAGACTTTGTCGAGACCGGCGGGGAGCGCGTTGCGACGCAGCTGTACCGTGTCGATGAGGTTGATGCCCTTATGGCCGACATTGCGGCGCAGGTCGGAGGACCGGAGGCGAGTGCTATCCTCTCGGCCCGCCCCGAAGGCAATCGGGGGGAAAGGCCAAGGGGCCCAGTCAGCGCGCTGGCGTGGACGCTGGCGAAGCGTGTGCCCGCCTTGCGCGAAGCGGCGCGGCGTATGTTGCTCGTCAAGCGCCAGCAGTCGCTGATGCCGCTGCTCGAGGAGCCGGGTACCAGCGCGGCGCTGCAATCCCTCTACACACGCGATTTCCAGCTGTGGCAGGAAACCGCGCGCCGAAGCTGAATTGGCCACAACCAAAATATTCAGGCATCATGCACCCTTAGGGGCCGAAACCGCGGCCATCGATCCGAAGCCGATGAAGCCAACAAGGGGGATATGATGACGAATCTGGTTAACCCGATGCGCGCCCTGTGCCTGCCTGCTGCACTTGCGGCGATCTGCATTTACGCCCCGGCCCAGGCATCCTTCGATGACCAGCTTGTCTGCGCCAGCGATGCTCACGACAGCCTTATCGTCATCCTCTCCAGCACCGATTCCGAGCGTGCCGACGTGCAGGCCATCCGCATGGGCGAGAGCGGCACGGCGCGGCTCACAAAAGTTGCTTCGTCCGATGACGGCCCCTTCACGCATTACGCTGACGGCGACATCCGCTTCGTGATGGGCGGCGGCTACGGCATCCTGTCCATGCGGGATGCCTATTACCAGTGCACGCTGGTCGGCGAACCGGAGGAAGAGGAGGCGGGCATGGACCTGCCGCTGACCGGTGGTGTGCCGCGTATCGTCGCCACGGGTGACGGCCTGACTATCCTGGAGCAGGGCAAGCCCGACAATTTGATACCCTTCGGCCTCTCGCAGCCCGATATGGTCAGCATCCTGTCACGCTACCTTGGCGATCCCGGCCCCGTGGAACGGATGGAGGAATGCTCGTCCGGCTCGATGGAATTCATCGCCTTCGGCCCGCTACAGCTGTCTTTCAGCGGCGGGGCATGGACTGGCTGGTGGATGCTGGAGGATGGCCGCGATGCGGACGATGCCGCCCAGGTCACCACGCGCTTCGGCACGGCTGTCGGCGATCCCCTGCCGGAACCCGCGATGGATGTGATACAAACCATGGGCACTACGCAGGACCAGATGTTTACGATCGAGGGTGTGACCTACATCCGCGATGAGGGTGACGACAATACAAACGTGTTTCGCATCCTGGCCGGGCAGAACTGCACCGCCATGTAGGCCCGCATGCATGCCCGGGCATGGCCCGGCAGCGCCATGTATACGCAAGCATGGCGATGGGAGCGTTCACAAAGTGATTGCCCTGCACAGCCCTTCGCGCCACAAGTAGGGCGAGAAGGATAGCCGCGCGGCAAGACGCGGCGATGGGGAAGGATATCATTCCATGAACGACCAGACACGCAAGCCAACCGTGCTCGCCGCATTCATTGCGGTGACCACGCTGTTTTTCGCCTGGGGTTTCATCACCTCGCTGATCGACCCGCTGGTCGCCGCCGTGAAGGGCATCTTCACGCTGACGGACCAGCAGGCCATGCTCTCGGCCTTTGCGTTCTTTATCGCTTATGGCGTGATCAGCTTCCCGGCTGCCGCTGTCATAGCCAAGTGGCGAGCGGTTCCCTCCATCCTCGTGGCCCTGATCATGATGGTCATCGCCTGCCTCATCATGCTGGGCGCGGCCAATATCGCCAATTACAACCTGGTTCTGCTGGGCCTGTTCGTGCTGGCGAGCGGCATCACCATGCTGCAGGTGGCCGCCAACCCGCTGGCTGCCGCTCTCGGTGATCCCGAAAAGAGCCACTTTCGCCTGACGCTGGCGCAGACCTTCAACAGCTTCGGCACCATCATTGGCCCGTTCCTGGGTTCTGTCCTGTTCCTGAAGGGCGTGGAAGTGGAAGAGGGCGTGGAGCTGACCGACGAAGTCCGCAATGCGGCGCTGCTCGGCATCGACACCGCCTATTTCTGGATTTGCGGCCTGCTGATCGCACTGGTGGTATTCTTCTTCTTCGCCCGCAAAACCGTGTCCTCCGCTGCTCCTGTCATCGGGTCCGGCAAGAATATCGGTGAGCTGATTTCGGAGGCGTTCTCCTCCAAATGGGCGCTGATCGGTGCAGGCGCGATTTTCCTCTACGTCGGCGCTGAAGTGGCGATCGGCGCGCAGATGGCGCTGTTCCTCAATTCGGATAACACCTGGGGCATGAACCTGCAGGATGCCGGCAAGATCGTGTCCTATTACTGGGGCGGCGCTTTCGTGGGCCGCCTGCTGGGCTCTGCCCTGCTTTACAAGGTCAAGGCCACGAAGCTGCTGGTGCTGTTCACTGCCATCGCTTCGGCCATGTGCATGTATGTGTTCTTCATCGGCGGCGTGACGGCCGGCTATGTCGCGCTGGCCATCGGCCTGTTCAACTCGATCATGTTCCCGGTCATCTTCACGCTGACGCTGGAGCGTTCGACCGCGAGCGAGGAAGCAACTTCGGCCATGCTGTGCACCGGCATCATTGGCGGCGCATTCGTGCCGCTGCTGGTCGGTGCGGTCTCCGATGCAAGCAGCTACACCGTTGCCTTCGTCATCCCGGCCGTCTGCTACGCGCTGCTGTGTGCCTTTGCAGCCAGCGCCGGTCGCACCGCGCCGCTGCGCGATGCGGAAGGGAAGTCCGCGCACTGATCGCCCGCTGATGGCGAGGTTTTGGCTCAAAGCAATCGGAAGCAGCATCGGCGCCGCACTTCTGGCGCCGATGCTGGCCGGTTGCGCCACCCCCGCCCCCGCTCCCGCTCCCGCTGAGACCCCTTCGCAGTCGGCCCGGTTCCAATCGGACTGTGCTGCGATCTCCAGCTTCCTCGATAATGCTGTGGCGCAGGGCTGCACGGTCGGCGCCTCCATGCTTGTCTGGAAGGATGGGCAGGAGGTCTGCTTCACCGCCGCAGGCTTCGCCGTGCGCGAGCGGGAGCAGCCCTTTGCCCGCGATACGCTGGTGCAGATCTTCTCCATGACCAAGCCGGTCACGGGCGTCGCGCTGATGCAGCTGTGGGAGCAGGGCAAGTTCGGCCTGGACGATCCGCTCTACTGGCACCTGCCCGAATACGAAGGGCTGCAGGTAGTCACCGGCGTGGACGAGGACGGGCAGCCGATCCTGCGCCCGCCCAGCCGCCCGCCGACCATTCGCGATGCCATGCGCCACACGGCGGGCTTCACCTATGTCGAGGCGGGAGGGCCTGCCTACGAGGTGTGGAAGCAGCTGGACCCGCTGGCCTTTTCCAACACTCTGGAGGAATTTTCGCTGAAGCTGGCGCAGGTGCCGCTGATCGCGGATCCCGGCACGCGCTGGAGCTATTCGGCAGGCGTGGATGTGCAGGCGCGGCTGGTGGAGGTGCTGTCCGGCATGCCCTTTGCCGATTACGTGCAGCAGAACATCTTCACCCCGCTTGGCATGCAAGACAGCGGCTGGCAGCGCGACCCGGCGGACCTGCCGCGGCTTGCGCAGATCTACGTCCAGAAAGGCGATGCTTTCGAGCCGGACGATCCCAAGCTTTGGCTGGAGGCGAACTTCGCCGGGGCCAGGCTGACCATGGGCGGGTCCGGCATCGTCACCACGGTGGACGATTACATGCGCTTTGCCCGCATGTTGCTGCGCGAGGGGGAGCTGGAGGGAGTGCGCATATTGCAGCCCGGCACCATCCGCGTGATGGCCACGGATATGCTCGACCCGCGCATTCCGGCGGATCAGCGCGGCTTTCTACCCGGCAAGGGCACGGGCGGCTTCGGCATCAACTTCTTAGTTCGCACTGCGCCTCCGCAAACGGCAGGGGAAAACCGCGGCACGGTGGGCGAGTTCTTCTGGGACGGATATCCCAGCATGCTGTTCTGGGTCGATCCGGCGCAGGACATGGCGGTGATCTTCGCCACGCAGAAAATCCCCTTCGACAATGCGTTGCACCATGATGTGCGCGATGCCGTCTATGGACCGGATTACGCCGGGACCGTACCTGACTGAAGAGAAGACTGGGTGGTGAGCCGTGCTGGGTTCGAACCAGCGACCTACTGATTAAAAGTCAGTTGCTCTACCGACTGAGCTAACGGCCCTCACACCCGGCGCGTCACCTAGGGGTGGGCCTGCCACGGGTCAAGCGGTGATGAAGCTGCGCGAGGCTCAGGCCGCTGACCGGATCTCGCCAGTCGGGCGCAATGGCGGCGGCGGGGCCGGTCACGAAATCGCGGCGGCGGAATTGCGGGTGCGGGATCTGCAGGTCCGGGCTCGCCCAGATGCCGCCGCTCCACAGCACGATGTCGAGATCGATCGACCGGCTTCGCCAGCGTTGGCCACGGCGCTGGCGGCCCAGCATGGTCTCGGCCCCGTTCAGGGCTTTCAGCAGGGCCGGCGGTGCGAGATCGCTTTCCATCACCAGCGCGGCATTGGCGTAGCGACGCTGTGACGGGCCGACCGGCGCGCTGTCGAGCACGGCGGAGCGGGCGACGACTTCGCCCAGCGTCCCGTCCAGCATATCCGCCGCGAAACTCACCACGGCGCGCGGATTGCCGATGGCGGGATGGCGCTGGTTCGAACCCAGCGCGACCAGGTAGGTGTGCGGATTGTTTGCCATGCCCCTCCCCCAGCCCCTCCCCTGAAGGGGAGGGGGGTCTCGGCTCAAATGTCTTCGGCAATGCGGCCGTAAAGCTGCGGGCGGCGATCGCGGAAGAAACCCCAGCTGGCGCGGTGCTGGCGGGCTGCATCGAGGTCCAGCTCCGACACCAGCACGCCTGTTTCCTGCGCGCCGTATTCGGCCAGCATGTCGCCCCATTCGTCGCAGATGAAGCTGTGCCCGTAGAAGCGATTGCCGGCCTCCTGCGAGCCTTCGTGGCCGATGCGGTTGGCAGCCACCACCGGCATGCAATTGCTGACGGCATGGCCGATCATCGCGCGGCGCCACATGCGGCTGGTGTCCATGTCCGCATCCTTGGGCTCGCTGCCGATAGCGGTGGGGTAGAACAGGACTTGAGCGCCTTTCAGCGCCAGGCAGCGCGCCGTTTCCGGATACCACTGGTCCCAGCAAATGCCGATGCCGATGCGGGCCCCGAAGACGTCCCAAACCTTGAACCCGTCATTGCCGGGGCGGAAATAGAATTTCTCTTCGTAACCCGGCCCATCCGGGATGTGGCTTTTGCGATAAGTGCCCATGACCTCGCCATCCGGGCCGATCATGGCGAGCGTGTTGTAGTAATGATGCCCGTCGCGCTCGAAAAAGCTGGTGGGGATGGCCACGCCCAGCCGCTTCGCCAGCGCCTGCATGGCGATGACGCTGGGATGCTCCGTCGTTGGGCGGGCAAGGGCGAAGAACTCGTCCTTCTCCTCGCGGCAGAAATAGGGGCCCGAAAACAGCTCGGGCGGCAGGATCACCTGCGCGCCCTGCTGCGCTGCTTCCTCCACCATGGAGGAAACAGCGTCGATATTCTCCTGCTCGCTATCCGAGCCCAGCGCCAGTTGCAGCGCAGCGACGCGAAGTGTGGTCATGGCCGCTTGCGGAACAGCAGGGTCATGCGGTCGCTTTCGCCGATCTCCACCAGCGCGGGACGTGTCTCGTCGGTTGCCCCGCCAAGGCGCGGCGGAAGGGTCCACACGCCATTGGGCCAGTTTGCCGGATCGGCCGGGTTCGCATTCACTTCGCTGCGGGCATAAAGTTCGAAACCATTGGCCTGGAACAGCGCGATCACGTCCGCCTCGCGCATGTAGCCCTTGCTGCCGTCGGTATAGTCAGCGCTGGCAGAATGCGGGGCGCGGTGCTGGACCACGCCAACCATGCCGTCATCCTTCAGCATGGTGCGGATGGAGGCGAGGCTGGGCTGCAGCCAGCCGAAGCGGTGCATGTTGTGGATTTCGCGGAAGATCAGCACGCGGTCCACGCTGCCGGCCATGCTTTCGGGCATTTCGTCGCCGACATTCACGCCGACGACCTTCGCACCGGGCGCGCCGCCCAGCCATTCGGTCACCTGTCCGGGCAGCGTGTCGCCATAATTCGCCATGCGAGCCATGAAGCCGGTCGCATCGGCCGGAATCGCGGGGTTCATGCCGATATAAGTCCCGCCTTCGCCCAGATAGGGCACAAGGATGCGCGTGTACCAGCCGCCGGACGGCATGTAGTCGACCACGGTCATGCCGGGCTTCACGTCGAAGAAGCTGAGGGTTTCGGCAGGGTTGCGGTACTGGTCGCGGGCGCTGTCGTCGGCCCGGGCATCGGCAGCCAGGACTGCGGACATGCCGGGTGCCGCCATGTGATGATCGGCCAGCGCAGGCGCGGTCACGCCCAGGGCAAGGGCTGCGGCGATGATGGCGGCTTTTTTCATGGTGAAACTCTCCAAGGGACATTCTCGTTGACGGCGCAGACTAGGGATGCGCGCCGGGATGACAAGCGGCATCACGCTCCCCACATGGGCGGCAAAGGAGATTGATCGACATGGGCAAGCAGGAACAGGCCATCATCGCAGGCGGGTGCTTCTGGTGCACTGAAGCGGTGTTCCGCGACGTGGTGGGCGTAAGCGAAGTGGAAAGCGGCTATATCGGCGGCGAGGTGGAGAACCCCACGTACAAGCAGGTCTGTTCCGGCAGTACCGGCCATGCGGAGGGCATCCGCGTCACCTTCGATACCGACACGATTACCCTGCCTGAAATTTACGACGTGTTCCTGGGCACGCATGATCCGACCCAGCTGAACCGGCAGGGCAACGACGTGGGCACGCAATATCGCAGCGCGATCTTTCCGCTGGACGATGACCAGCGCGCCGAAGCCGAAGCCGCCATCGCGCGGTGGAATGCCGACCATGCTGGGCAGGAAGCCGTGACCACCATCGAAGGCCCGGCCACCTGGTACCCGGCAGAGGATTACCACCAGGAGTATTGGGACGGCGAAGGCCAGAGGAACCCCTACTGCCTGGCGGTCATCCCGCCCAAGCTGATGAAACTGAGGAAGAGCTTCCAGCAGTATCTCAAGGACTGAAGTGGCATCGTGTGCCCCTAATTCGGAGCCGCCGTACAACCGGGGGCAGCGGCGTCGGCATCCGAAGCGGGCGCGCCGAAATTGCCCAGCACAGCTTCGGAAATCGCTTCCGGATGCATCTGCATGATCCAGTGGCCGCCCTTGAGCTCGATTTCCTCATAGGGCGCGCGCACCAGCTCGCGCTGCTGGGCGAGGTAATCCGGCGTTACCCAGAATTCCTCGTCACCATAAATGAACACCGTGGGCATGCAGATGCCCGGCTCGCGTTCGCTCAGCACCTGCAGGCTTTCGCGGATCGCGCGGTACCAGTTCAGCGTCGCGGTCGATGCGCCCGGCTCCGAGAAGATGCCGACATATTCGGCGGTTTCGACCTCGGACTGCTCGGTATAGAGGTCGCGGTATCCGGACAGGTCGTTGAACAGCAGCATCGTCTCCGGCACCCACGGCAGGCTGAACAGGCGGATATAGGCCGGCGTATCGTCGACCAGCGTGGCCGTCAGCGTGTGGGGATGCGGCAGTGACAGGATGTTGAGGCTGGAGATGCGATCGGGATGGAGCATGGCCGTGCTCCAAGCGATGATGGCGCCCCAGTCGTGGCCCACCAAATGGAAGTCCTCAAATCCCGCAGCGTCCGCCATCGCCATGACATCGGCCACCTGATTGTCAGCCATGTATGCATCGACCCCCTCGGGCCGCGCGCCGGGGCTGTAACCACGCTGGTCGAAGGCGATCACCCTGTATCCCTCGGCCGCTGCACGATCCGCGAGCGATTGCCACATGATCGAACTTTCCGGATGGCCGTGCAGCATGACGATAGCCGGCCCATCGTTCTGCATTCCGAAGGTGCGGGTCCGGAAGACCAGCCCGTTCGCCTCCAGCTGGTAAATACCGTCCGGCATCCCAGCCTCGTAAAAGGGCAGGCTGGCAGTCGCCTCGGTGTGGGTTCGGTCCCAGTCCAGTGCGGTCGCAACGCCCACGCCCGCAATCGCGGCACCAAGGCCGAGGAGGATGGCAAGACCGATCAGGATTTTCTTCAGGATTCGCATCGTTACCTCTCAGTTCAGTCTTCGCGCCGCCAGCGCGCAATGAAGAAGCCGTCCAGCCCGCCCTTGTCCTGCAGCATTCCGGGGTCGGTGCGCACATGGCCCCATGCCCCGGGCTCCAGGCCTGCGGGCAGCTCGTCCTCGGCAATCGGGTCGGGCGTCAGGGAGCAGCCCGCGGCAATATCCTCGCCTTCCTCCGCCTCCAGCGAGCAGACGGCATAGACCAGCCTGCCGCCGGGTTTCAGCCAGCCGGCAGCGCGCTCCAGCAGGGCAGCCTGCAACTGCGTCATTTCCTCGATCTGGCGCGGGCCGATGCGGTGGATCACGTCCGGGTGGCGGCGGCAGGTGCCCGTCGCGGTGCAGGGCGCGTCCAGCAGGATGGCGTCGAACCGGTGCTTCGGCTCCCAGGTCAGCGCATCGGCGCGGACGATCCCGGCCTTCAGGCCCGTGCGCTTCAGGTTCTCGCGCAGCAATTCCAGCCGCCGCTTGCTGATGTCGAGCGCGGTGACATTCCAGCCCTGCGCGGCCAGTTGCAGCGTCTTGCCGCCCGGCGCGGCGCAAAGGTCCAGCGCGTGATTGCCTTCACCCTCAGGGGCCCTGCCCAGCAGGTGGGCAGGCAGCGAGGCGGCGAGGTCCTGAACCCACCATTCGCCATCCTCGAAGCCTTCCAGCTTCTCCACATTCGTGCCCCGCGGCAGGCGCAGCTGGCCCGGCGCGGTGACGAAAGCGGACAGTTTCGATGCCCAGATAGTGGTGGCGTGCGGATCGCGCAGTGTCAGGTCGAGCTCGGGCGGTTCGGCCAGGCCAGCGGCGATATCGCCTGCCCGCTCGCCCCAGCGCGCCGCGACATCATCCGGCAGCGTGGGCGCAGCGGGCAGTGCCGCTTCCTGCTTCACCAGCGTGGAGAATACGCCGTGGGCCAGCCGCCGCGGGCCGCCGGTCAGCAGCGGCAGTCCGGTGGCGATCACGGCATGCGGCGGCGTTTCCAGCCGCAGCCATTGGGCCAGCATCAGGCGCAGCGCCATGCGCGGCTTCGCGTCGGGCGGCAGCACCTGCTTTGTGGCGGAATCGATCAGGGCGTCGATATCGACCAGCCAGCGCAGTGCCTCGCTGGCGATGGCGCGGGCCAGCGCCTTGTCGTTGAACTGGCGCACGTCCTTCGTCGCAGGGCCGAACGCCTGTTCCAGCGTCTCCCCCCGGCGCAGGACGGCATCGAGCATGCGAAGCGCGGCGCGGCGCGCGTGAATTCCGGAAGGCTGGGCCATGCGCAGTGCCCTACGCCGCCTTGAAACCATGCGCCACCCTGCGCATTTCAATGGCATGACCAAACGCGCGACCAAACGCCCGGAAGGCTTCCAGAAGCCTGCCCACTGGAGCGATGACCCTCCGCCCAAGCCGGAGCCGGTGAAGCCGGAAGCCGCGCGCGACGATCCGCAGGGCCTGAGCCCCACACGCTACGGCGACTGGGTGAAGGACGGGATCGCGATCGACTTTTCCTGACATGAAGACGCGCGCCTCCCGCTTCGCCATCCTGCTGGGCGCCGCAGCCATGGCCGCGGCCTGTGCGCCCGGCACGCTTCCCGATGGGTCGGAAACCGCCACCACCGGCGCCGAAGCTGCGCCCCGGCCTGCCAGCGCAAGCGATGTCGCGGGCGATTGGGACGTGGTCAGCTTCGATGGCTACACCGTGCCGTTCCGCAGCCGGGGAACGGAACGCGCCGCCTTTGCCAATTTCACCGATGGCGGTGTCGGGCTGCACCTGGAATGCAACTGGTCCGGCGTGCCCGGCCGGATGCGCGGCGATGTTTTCAAGCCGTCCGGCGAGGGCCCCTGGCCGCAGACGCTGGCCGGCTGCGAAGCCGACAAGGCCGAGCGGGACGACGCCTATTTCGCCTTCTTCGCGCGCTCTCCCAAGGGCGAGGTCCTGCCCGGTGACCGCTTGCGGTTTACGGCCGGCGACACCGTGCTGCTGCTGGAGCGTCCCGAGCAACGCAGGCTCGGCTTCGTGCCCGAGCTTGCCGGGATCGAAGGCCAGTGGCGCATGGTCGGCCTGACGATGTTTGCACCGCAGGGCGGCATGAGCGGCATGGGCCTGACCGAGGTGCCGGGCCGCGTCGTGATCGATGGCGGCCGCATCGGCTACAACCGCTGCCCCCAGTATGATGCCGAAGTCACCTACACGCAGGATGGCGTATTTCGCCGGACCGGCGGCGCTGCTGTCCCGGACGAGCCTGCAGGCTGCGAGGAACTGGCCGAGCGCTCATGGAACAAGGTTCCGCCCGAGCTGTGGGACATCCTCGAAATGCTGCACGACAATCCGCGGGCCGAGCGCCTGGCGGAAGGCGACCTGCTGCTGACAACCGACAGCTTCGGCTTGCACCTGACGCAGCAACCGTGCGTCCAGCTCAACCAGTCGGACGATCACTCGCGGACTTGGGAAGAAGATTGCGCCTCGCCCGAATAGGCCGGGTCAGATCCAGCCGGACAATTCGCGGCGGATCAGCGTTTCCAGCATGTCCATACCGGTTTCGCCCGCATTCAGGCAGCTGAGCGCGGCAAACTTCTCGCCGCCTGCCTCCATGAATTGCTCGCGTCCGCGAATGGCCAATTCTTCCAGCGTTTCCAGGCAGTCGGCGGAAAAGCCGGGTGCGGCGATGGCGATGCTCTTCGTGCCGGCCTTCGCCTCTTCTTCCAGCACGTCGTCGGTCGCGGGTTCCAGCCATTTGGCGGGCCCGAACCGGCTTTGGAAGGTGGTGCGGATGCGCAGGTCCGGGCGGGCCAGCGCCTCTTCCAGCAGCCGCGCGGTCTTGCGGCAATGGCAGTGGTAGGGATCGCCCAGTTCCAGCGTGCGCTGCGGCATGCCGTGAAAGCTCAGCAGCAGCAGCTCCGGCGCGAAATCCAGCGCGTCCAGCTGTGCGCCGATATCGCGGGCCAGCGCCGCGATATGCACGGGATCGTCATGGTAAGGCGGCAGGGTGCGAAGCGAGAGCTGCCAGCGCATCGCCTTCAGCGCATCGGCGGCATCGTCCACCGCCGTGGCCGTGGTGGCGCCGGAATATTGCGGATAAAGCGGGGCGAACAGCACACGCTCGCAGCCGGCATTCAGCATCGCCTGCAACCGGTCGGGGATGGAGGGGTTGCCGTAGCGCATGGCCCAGTCCACCCGCACATCGCCCTCGCGGACGGGGCCGAGCCGCTCCTGCAGCTTCTCCGCCTGCTCTGCGGTGATGGCCGCCAGCGGGCTGCCCTTGTCGGTCCACACCTGGCTATAGGCATGCGCGCTCTTCTTCGGGCGCGTGTTCAGGATGATGCCGCGCAGGATCGGCTGCCAAACGAGGGCGGGGATTTCCACCACCCGCCGGTCGGACAGGAATTGCTTCAGGTAACGCCGCACACTGGGCGTATCGGGCGCGTCTGGCGTGCCGAGGTTCACGAGCAATACGCCCACGCCGCCGCTCTTTACCGGCGGGTGGTCCGCCGGGAGTTTCTGTTCCTGCCAGGTCATAGCCCGCCCGATAGCAGCGGAAGGCGGCGCAGGCGAAGGCCCGTTGCAGAATAAATCGCATTGGCGATGGCGGGGGCGACGGCGGGGACGCCAATCTCGCCCGGATCGAAGGGCTGGCTCTCACTTTCCACCAGTTCCACGCGCACTTCGGGCATGTCCGCCATGGTGGGCAAGCCGAGGTCGCCGAGCCGAGCTTGCGTGGGCAGGCCGTCCTGGTATTCCGTGGCGGAACCGAGCGCGAGGCCGAGGCCATAGACCAGCCCGCCTTCCACCTGCTGCAGGGCAAGGTCGCGGTTGACGACGCGGCCGATATCGACCGCAGCGGAAAGCCGCGTCACGCGCACGCCGCCTTCGCCGATGGCTGCAGTTGCGACCACGGCGATGCGCCCGCCGGTGGCCGGGTTGCCCATGCGGTGGCAGGCGATGCCTTCGCCGCTGCGATCGCCGCCGCCGCCCCATCCGGCCAGCCGCGCGGCGCGCTGCAGGCATTCCGCCAGCCGCACGTCCTCGCCCAGCATGGAAATGCGGTAAGCCAGCGGCTCCTGCGCGTAACGCTGCGCCACTTCGTCGATGAAGCTTTCCACCATGAAGCAGGTGTAGCCATCGGCCTTCCCGCGCATGCGGCCGGTGGGCAGGCCGATACGGGCTGGCGCGTGATCCACGGCGGCATTGGGGATGGCATAGGGCGGCATCGCGCCCTGGCAGACCATGGCATCCGGGCGGCCTTCTGCATCCTCCATCGCCGCCCAGCTGGTGAGGTTGCCGAACAGGCGCCGCCCGAATTCATAACTGCTGGACGGGGCCGCCAGCCGCGCGCGGAACGTGCCGATGCGCCCTTCGGCATCGATCCGCGCGGCCAGCACGCCGGCCACCGGAGGGCGCGGGCGGGTGAGCAGATGCTCCTGCCAGCGCGACCAGGTCAGCTGCACGGGGCGGTCCAGTTCCCGCGCAATCAGGGCAACTTCGATGGCATGATCATGCTCCAGCCGCCGGTCGAAGCTGCCGCCTGCCGCCACGGGGTAAAGGATGACATCTTCCAGCGCCATGCCCAGCGCCTTTGCCGCCGCCTGCCGGGCCTGTTCCGGGGCCTGCGCGGCCATCCACAGCTCCAGCTTGCCATCGCGCAGGCGGGCTGTGGCGCTGGCCGTTTCAAGCGGAGCATGCAGCGCCGGCATGACATCGTATCGCAGCGCCAGCGTCGGCTTGTCGAGGCCTGCATCGCCATTGCCGCGCTCGGCCACGCGGTGCCGCTCCCCGCGCCGCACGGCATTGTCGAGCGCCTCGTTCATACGCTGGGAGTTGACTGGGTTCGCCGTCCGGAAGCGCGGGGCCATCGCATCGAGCGCCTGCTCCGCCGCCCACCAATTGTCCGCGGCCGCCGCCAGCCAGCGCTTGCCCTTCACGATGCCGCGAAGGCCGCGGATGCCGCGCGTCGCGGGCACGTCCAGGCTGCTGATTTCCGCCCGGTCCACCGGACCGTGGCGGATGGCGGCATGGACCATCTCCGGCAGGCGGATGTCGCCTGCAAACTGGTACGTGCCGTCCACCTTGCTCGGCAGGTCGACACGCGGATAATCGGTCTGCGCGCCTTCCGGCATGGGAAAGCTGCCTGCCAGCTCGGCGATTTCCTCGGGCCTCAATGGCGGCGTGTCGGGCGGATCCTGCTCCGCCGCGCTGATGGCAAGGGCGCCAAAGCCTGCCTGCCGCTCGCCATTGGTGACGAGGCCATTCAGCACCTCGCATTCCTGCCAGTCCACGTCCCACAATTCGGCCGCCGCCATGGCCAGCATGGCGCGCGCGGTGGCGGCAGCCTCGCGGCAGGGCATCTCATAGGCCGCCAGCGTGGTGCCATCGGCGGTGGCGGTAAAGGCCTCGTCCTGCGCCCAGCGTTTCAGCAGCAGGTCGTCAGGCTCGGCATCCAGCCAGGGGACCATGCGGCGGCGCAGCGGCGCCCATTCCGCGGCGAGGGGAAGATTGGCGTAGGCACCGCTGGCAGGCGCAGGTTCTACCGCGACCTGCCGCCAGTCCGCGCCCAGCTCGCGCGCAATGATCTGCGGCAGCAGGGTGGTCACCCCCTGTCCCATCTCCAGCTGCGGCACGGCCACGGTCACCACGCCGTCCGCGCCGATCTTCAGCCAGGCGCCGAAAGCGGTCTCGCCCTCTTCGGCCGGCAGTGGGTCGGAATAGCTTCGCGGCAGCAGGGCCCATGCCACCAGCAGGCCGCCGCCAAGCGCGCCCCCGGCCAGCACGCCGCGCCGCGAAACACGCAGCACCTAGCCGCCCTCCGCCTGTACGGTGCGGATCACGCTGGCGATCCGCGCGGCGATGGCGCGGAACGCCTCGCCCTGCGGAGTGTCCTGCGCGGCAGGCGGCTGGCCCGCATCGGAAGCAAGGCGGATTTCGATCGAAAGCGGGATACGGCCGAGGAAGGGATGGCCCAGCGCCTGCGCTGCCGCCTCCGCGCCGCCATGGCCGAAGGGATCGGACAGCTCGCCGCAATGCGGGCACATATAGCCGGCCATGTTCTCGACAAGGCCCAGCACAGGCACCTTGGCCTGGCCGAACAGGTCCAGTGCGCGCGTCGCGTCGATCAGGGCGAGGTCCTGCGGGGTGGAGACGACCACTGCGCCGGATGGGCGGAATTTCTGCAGCATGGTCAGCTGCACGTCACCGGTGCCGGGCGGCAGGTCCACCAGCAGCACTTCGGTATCGCCCCAGTCCGCTTCCATCAGCTGCGTGAGTGCGCCGCCGACCATCGGACCGCGCCATGCAATCGCGCGTCCCGGCTCGATCAGCTGCCCCATGCTGAGCGTCTTCACGCCGAACGCGCTGCTGGTTGGGGTGAGCACCTTGTCCGCGCTGGCGACGACCTTTTCGTCCTGCGTACCAAGCAGCGTGGGCTGGCTGGGGCCGTAGATGTCCGCATCCACCACGCCGGTGCGGATGCCGCTGGCGGCCAGCGCCACGGCAAGATTGGCCGTCAGCGTCGATTTTCCGACGCCGCCCTTGCCGCTGCCGATTGCGATGATGTGCCGCTCGCGCTTCTCTGCGGTCAGGGCGATGCGCACATCGTCCACGCCGTCCACCCGCAGCACGTTTGCGCGGATTTCGGTCTCCAGCCGCTCCGCATCCGGGCGGGTCAGTCCGGCGGCATCGACCACCAGTATCGCCACTGCGCCCTTCATGCGGACCGATTGCACACGGCCCACCGCGCCTGTCGGCAGGCTTTCCCGGATCGCGCTCTCTGACGTCATGCAGGCGGTGTTAGCGGGGGCGGGGGGGTCCGTCAGCGAAAATTCGCGTGCCGACCCCTGTTTTTCCCCGCTTTGCTACCTATAAGAACAGGCATGAGAACACTGGGTGGGTTTTTCGACCAGATCGCACTGGCCATGGCCGGTCGCAAGAATCCGTGGGGCGGCAAGTCCGGCGGCAACGATGGTGATGGCGGCGGCGAAGGGGGCGGCGATGGAGCCGGCTCCGGAGACGGGCCTTCCTCTGCAGGCGGAGACGGCTCGCGCGGGCCTAAGAACCCGTGGCTGCCGGGTGGCAAATCCACCGGCGATGGCGGCCGCAAGGGCGCGAACATCGAAGACCTGTTCAAGAACAAGGGGCCGGAAGGCCCGCGGCGCAGGCTTGGCGGCGGCGGTCCGGGCGGCGGCTTCACCCTGCCGCAGCGCCCCGGCGGCAAGAGCTGGCTGCCGTTCGGCATCGCGCTGGTCGCTGGCATCTGGCTGCTGCTGTCTTCCATCCACCAGGTCGGCCCCAAGGAGCAGGGTCTGGTTACCACCTTCGGCAAGTACAGCCGCACGCTGGAGCCGGGCCTGAACTGGACCTTCCCATGGCCATTCCAGAACGTCGATATCGAAACGGTCAGCGTCTTCCGCGAGACCGAGATCGACGAGAAGCTGTTCCTGACGGGCGACCAGAACCTGGTGAACCTGAATTATTCCGTGCGCTGGAGTATCAAGGACCTGCAGGGCTTCCGCTTCCAGATCGACAATCCCGACCTTGCGCTGCAGAACGCGGCAGAGGCCGCGATGCGCGCCAGCGTGGCGGAGCAGGACTTCGACACCGTGCTTTCTGGTGAAGGCCGCGCGCAGATCGAACAGGACGTGCGCGACCGGATGCAGGAAATCCTCGATTCCTATGGCGCCGGGATCCAGGTGCAGGGCGTCTATATCGAGAAGACCGATCCGCCGCCCACCGTGGTGGAGGCCTTCAACGACGTGCTGGCAGCGCAGCAGGATGCGGAAGCGAACCTCAACCAGGCGCGCCGTTACGCCCAGCAGCTGCTGGCCGGCGCGGAAGGTAACGCGGCAGCCTTCAACAAGATCTATGCCGAATACCGGCTTGCGCCCGAAGTGACGCGTCGCCGCCTCTATTACGAGACCATGGAATATATCCTCGCCAAGACCGACAAGACCGTGGTGGAGGCAGGCGGTGTGACCACGTACCTGCCGCTGCCGGAAGTGCAGCGCCGATCGCAGGGCGCAGCGCAGCCTGCCACGCCGACACAGCCGGCCACCAGCGCGAACGGGGGGCAGTGACGATGGAAAACATCTGGAACAACCACCGCGCCAGCGTGCTGGCCGTACTCGGTGCAATCGTCATCGGCCTGACCACGCTGATCGTCGTCCCCGAAACGCAGCAGGCGGTCATCATCCGCGCCGGCCAGCCGGACCGCGTGGCGAACATGTATCGCCCCGATGTCGAATTCGGTGACACCGGCGCCGGCATAGTGGCGCGCATCCCGTTTTACGAGCGGGTGCAGTTCATCGACAAGCGCGTGATGAACCTCGACATGCCGGCACAGCAGGTGATCACCAGCGACCAGCAGCGCGTGGTGGTGGACGCTTACGCCCGCTTCCGCGTCGTCAATCCGGTCACCATGGTGGAAACCGCAGGCACGGTGGACCAGGTCACGCAGCAGCTGGAATCGATCCTGGTATCGACGCTGCGCCAGGAATTGGGCCGCCGCAGCTTTGCCAGCCTGCTGACTGCAGAGCGCGGCACGGCAATGCAGAACGTGACCGCCCAGCTGGACCGCGCAGCGCGCAGCTACGGCGTGCAGATCGTGGACGTGCGGATCAAGAGCGCCGATTTGCCGGAAGGCACGCCGCTCGATTCCGCCTTCCGCCGGATGCGTTCCGAGCGGCAGGAAGAGGCCGAAACCATTCGCGCCCAGGGCCGCCGCGATGCGCAGATCATTCGGGCCGAGGCCGAAGGTGAAGCCGCGCGCATCTATGCCGATGCTTACAACCAGGATCCGAACTTCTTCGATTTCTGGCGCGCCATGGAGAGCTATCGCCGTACCTTCGATGAAGGCGGCGGGGAAAGCAGCATCATCCTGTCACCGGACAACGAATACCTGCGCCAGTTCCGCGGCCGCCAGTAAGGCCTTTCGCCCTATCGGCGGTGCGGACGCGCAGGCCATTCAAAGCGGGTTCAGGCCGGAGAGGCTTGGATTCCCGCCGGGACGACACATATCGCCAATGAGCGATTTCGCGCGGCGCCGGATGAACGGTGTGCGCGATCCGAGAGAGAGGACACAAAGGACGTGAAGCCTGTGCGCTATTCCTATTCCATAACATCCGCCCTGCTTGCCGGTGGCGCTGCCCTGACCCTGATGACCGGTTATCCGGCCGGGGCGCAGGAAGCGCAGAACGCCCAGGGCCAGATCACGCCGGTTGCCGGTGCCCCTGCCAGCTTTGCCGACCTGACCGAGCAATTGCAGCCCGCCGTCGTCAACATCTTCACCCGCCAGCGGATCGAAGTGCAGGGCATGGGCACACCGTTCTTCGGCCAGCAGGGCCCCGCCACGCGCGAAGGCCAGTCGCTGGGCAGCGGCTTCATCATCAGCGCCGATGGCTATGTGGTCACCAACAACCACGTCGTGACCGCGGATGGCCGCGGCACGGTGGAATCGATCACCGTCCGCATGCCCGATGGTACGGAATACGAAGCCGAGCTGGTGGGCGCCGATGCGCAGTCCGACCTGGCCGTCCTGAAGATCGATGCGGGCAAGTCGCTGCCCTTCGTGAGGTTCGGCGATTCCGACAGCGTGCGTGCGGGTGACTGGGTGATTGCCATCGGCAATCCCTTCGGGCTGGGCGGCACGGTGACCAGCGGCATCGTTTCCGCAGTGCTGCGCAACACGGGCGGCGGCGCCTATGACCGGTTCCTGCAGACCGATGCCAGCATCAACCGCGGCAATTCGGGCGGCCCGCTGTTCGACATGCACGGCAATGTGGTTGGCATTAACAATGCCATCATCTCGCCCACCGGCGGCAGCGTGGGTATCGGCTTCGCCATCCCGGCGGGCACGGCGCAGCCGATCGTCCAGAAGCTGATTGCGGGCGAGGAAATCCTGCGCGGTTACCTGGGCGTGCGCATCCAGCCGGTGACGGAAGACTTCGCCGATGCGCTCGGCATCGAGAAGGACCGCGGCGAGTTCATCCAGATGGTCCAGCCGGGCGAAGCGGCCGACAAGGCGGGTCTCAAGGCCGGCGATGTCGTGCTGTCCGTCAATGGCGAGGCGGTGACGCCGGACCAGACGCTCAGCTTCCTTGTCGCCAATATCGAACCTGGCACGCGCATCCCGCTGGAAATCCTGCGCGACGGTGACCGCCGCACGCTGCAGGCCACCGTGGGACGCCGTCCGACCGACGAGCAGCTGGCGCAGCAGAACTTCAACCCTGAAGAAGATGGCGAGCAGGACATGCCGCAGGAATCGGGTGAGTTCCTGGCCAATACGCTGGGCGTTCGCGCGATGACGCTGACGCCGCAGTTTGCCTCGCAGCTGGGCCTGCCAACGGACACCAAGGGTGTTGTCGTGGCGCAGGTCGATCCCAGCAGCGATGCCGCGCGCAAGCAGGTCCGCCGCGGCACCGTGATCTATTCGGTCAACGGCCGCAGCGTCGGCAGCGTGGAAGACCTTGAAGAAGCGGTGCGCGATGCGCAGGGCCGCGGGCGCGAGGCCGTGCTGCTTCGCATGCGCGACCGCAGCGGGCCGACCTTCTCGCAGGCCGTTCGCCTGCGCTGACGGCCATCCGCAGACAGGAAGAAAATGGGCCCCGGAGCAGATCGCTTCGGGGCCCTTTTCTATTCGGAGCCTGGTCTAGGGTAGCTGAGCGGGCTGCGGCCTGCGCTGGCCGTCCCCGGTACTTGGCGCGGGCGGCGGCGGGGCGGCCGGGGCGGGCCGGCGCCGCTGCGGCGGCTGGTCCGCGGGGAGTTCGCCGCCAATTGCCCGTTCCAGGAAGTCGTCGCTCGCGGCGGGCGGGCCTTCCGGTTGGGAAGGTGCAGGGCGGGAGCGGCCTTCGCCGCCGCTGCGCGGCTCGGCATCGGGATCCAGCGGATTGCGGCCGCCGCGATCAGGGCCGACCGGCTCGATCAGGTTCCCGTCCTCGTCGATGAAATAATAATCCTCGCTGTCGTTGTAGAGGTATTCGTCATCGGGCTCGATCTGCCATTCTGGCAGGCCGGTATCGGTGTCGAATTCTCGGATCGGGCGATCCTTCACCGCCACGCGCATGAATTGCGAGAATGCCTGCGCCGGTGCGCGCCCGCCCTGCAGGCCGGGCACGGCCTTCGCATCGTCGCGGCCCATCCACACGCCTGTGGTCACACCGCTTGAGAATCCGACGAACCAGCCATCCTTGTTGGAGCTGGTCGTACCGGTCTTGCCTGCCACGGGTCGGCCGATCTGCGCCGCGCGGCCCGTACCGATGGAAACGCCGGCCTGCAGCAGGTCCGTCATCCCGGCGGCGACGTAATCGGGCACCAGCTGGTAGCGGCGCGGCGTCTCGCGCTCGTAAAGGACGCGGCCATTCGTGCCGGTCACCTTGGTGATGCCGTAAGGCTCCACCGAATATCCGCCCGCGCTGATGCCGGCAAAGGCGCGCACCATCTCGATCACCCGCGTTTCGGAGGAGCCGAGCACCATGCTGGGATATTCGGAGATCGGGGTGGTGATGCCGAAGCGCCGCGCCATGCTGGCGACCGTGCCGAAACCGACCTCGTTCCCCAGCTGTGCCGCGACGGTGTTCTTGGAATAGGCAAAGGCGGACCTCAGGTCCATTTCACCCGCATAGCCACCGCCCGAATTGCGCGGGGACCAGTCGCCGATGGTCACCTGCACATCCTTCACCGTGCTGTCGGGCCGGTACCCGGCCTCCAGCGCGGCGAGATAGACGAACAGCTTCCACGAAGATCCGGGCTGGCGCACAGCATCGGTCGCGCGGTTGTAATTGCTTTCGACGTAATTCGTGCCGCCCACCAGCGCCAGGATCGCCCCGTCATCCTCTATGCTGACCAGCGCCCCCTGCGTGCCCGACGGCGTGTTGGCCCGCAGTGACTGGACTGCGGCGGCCTGCATGTCAGGGTCAATCGTGGTCCAGACCTCGATCGGTTCGAAACTGTCGGTATTAAGCAGGATATCGAGCTGGGGCAGCGCCCAGTCCGTGAAATAGCGCACCGAATTGCTGCCGCCATCGGGCTTGATATTGACCACGCCCGGCTCGATCCGCGTGCTGTCCGACGGGGACAGGGCGCCGTATTTGCGCATCTGGCCCAGCACCACATTGCCGCGGCTGACGGCGGCATCGGCATCGGCCGTGGGGGAGTATCGGCTGGGCGCCTTCACCAGCCCGGCGATGATGGCGGCTTCTTCCAGCGAGAGGTCGCGCGCGGAGTGGCTGTAGAAATTGCGGCTGGCGGAGTCGATGCCGTAAGCGCCGCCGCCGAAATAGACCTTGTTCAGGTACAGCTCCAGGATCTGTTCCTTGGAGAACTTCCATTCCAGCGCCATGGCCAGCACCATTTCGCGCGCCTTGCGGTCCATGCTGCGGTTGGAATTGAGGAAGACGTTGCGCGCCAGCTGCTGCGTGATGGTGGAGGTGGCGCGGATACGCCCGCCGCCCGTCAGCGAATTGTAGATGGCGCGGCCCAGGCCAAGCACGTCGACGCCGAAATGCGAGCGGTACCGGCGGTCCTCCACCGAGATGATGGCATCCTTCATCACCGTGGGGATTTCATCGTCATACAGCCACTGGCCGTAGCTGGGGCCGAGCGAGACGATCTCCGACCCGTCGCGCGCGCGCACGACGATGGTCTGGCCGTTCTGGCTGCTCATCATCGCGGAATAGCTGGGCAGGTTCTGCGCCGCGAAATAGACCGATGTGCCAAGGGCGATGGCGCCGAGCAGGGCCAGCGCCGTGCCCCACACCAACAGGCGGCGCATCCAGCGCGCAGCAAAACCGCGCTCCGGCTTATCCACCTTTGCCGCGCTGCTGCCGCTACCTGCGGCCCTGCGGCGTCGTTCGCCTCTTTTCTGTGCCATCGGGCCCCGTCATGTCCGCCATGCGGCAAGGGCCGCTGTGCGTATCGCTGCCTGCATAGCGCAAGTGTAACATGGCGTTAACGAGCAAGCGCCCGGGTCACCCGATTATTCGCCGGATGCGTCCTCTTCCGGCTCGAAATCGAGGCTGGCAGAGTTGATGCAATAACGCATGCCGCCGCGTTCGCGCGGGCCATCGGGGAACAGGTGGCCAAGGTGGCTTTCGCAGCGCGAACAGGTGACTTCGGTACGAACCATGCCGTGGCTCATGTCGCGGTGTTCGTCCACGGCTTCGCCATCGGCGGGCGCGACGAAGCTGGGCCAGCCCGATCCGCTGTCATACTTGTCCTCGCTTTCGAACAGCGGCTGGCCGCAGGCGGCGCATTTGTATTCGCCGGCCTGCTTGTTGCCTTCGTACTGGCCGGTGAAGGCGCGTTCCGTGCCCTTCTCCCGCAGGATGTGGTACTGCTCGGGCGTCAGGCGCTCGCGCCATTCGGCGTCGGTCAGGTCCATCTTGTCGGTCATGGCAATCTCCTTTGCGGGCGATATGGGGCGCACCTCGGGCGGCTGCAAGCCGACCGCAAGGCCGACCGGCCGCCCGCAGGTGCCCCGCAGCGCAGCGGAGGGATCAGCACCGAGGAAACAGAAGGACAGCCCTCAACTGTTGGGGTCGTTATAGCCGCGCGGCGGGGGCAGGCCTTCCACCTTGTCCGCCAGCAGGCCGCGGAAGGCCGGACGGCTCTTCATCACGCGGTACCACTCGTGCACGCCCTTGTGGTCCGACCATTCGATTCCGCCGAGGTAATCGATGACGCTGAGCTGGGCAGCGGCGGCGAAATCCGCGAGCGAAAGCTGCGCGCCCGCCAGCCAGCGGCGATTGTCGATCAGCCAGTCCATGTAATCCATGTGCTCATGCAGCAGCCGCATGGCGGATCGCAGCACGCGGCTGTCCGGGCCCTGCCGCAGATGCACGCGCTTGCGGTATTTCTCGTGCATCAGCGGGCCGGTGACATCGCCCCACAATTGCTCGTCGAACAGCGCGACAAGTCGACGGATTTCCGCGCGGCCCAGCGCCGTGCCCAGGATCAGCGGGCGTTCGTCGCTCACCTCTTCCAGATATTCGCAAATGGCCTGGCTGTCGGCGAGGACAATCTTCTTCTCACGGTGCTGCAGCACCGGCGTGCGGCCGGCAGGGTTGAGCGAGTAGAAGCTGTCGGGCGCGTCCCACGGCGCGACCTTCACCATGTCGAATTCCACGCCCTTCTCGCCCAGCGCAAGGCGGACCTTGCGGCTGAAGGGACACAGGGGATGCTGGTGAAGACGCCACATTCCGTGCGCCTTAGCGCCCGGCGCGGGGCAATTCCAGAATTGCGTGCCGCTCGCCGCGTCAGCGCACTTTCGGCTTCATGGTGCGCAGCTTGCGCTCCGTCTTGTCATACAACTGGCTTAGCGCCTGCGCGGCGCGGGATCGCGGCGCGAATTCCGAAATCGCCTGCTGTACGCTGGCCGCACGCTCTGCCGCGGCGTCGGAGGGGAGGGTGGGCCAACCGGCCGCAAAGCCTTCGTGAGCCGCCATGTGCATCCTGCGCCTGACATCGAACATGGTCAGCACCGGCAGGGTGGGCGGATGGCCGGGATGGCGGGTCAGGTCCTTGCGCAATTGCGCGAAGGTGCGCGAGGATAGCGGGGAGGCGGCAATGGGTACGATCAGCAGGTCCGCAGCTGCCATGATCTGCTCGCTGATCTCGTTCAGGCCAGGTGGGCAATCCAGCACGACGCGGTCGTAGGTTCCGCGCAGCGAATTGCACAGCGTGGCCAGCCGCCGCCGGTTGCCTATGCGGGCCAGCTGCAGTGGAAGGTTGCGCAGGCTGTCATCCGCGCAAAGGCAATCGAGGCCGACCGTCCCGGTGGACACGATATGGTCGCGCGGCTTGCCATCGCGCTGGAACACGCTGATTGCGCCGCGATGCGATGGCGGCTCGGCCTGCAACATCCAGCTTGCGCCGCCCTGGGGGTCGAGATCCCACAGCAGCGTGCGCTTGCCGCCAGACACGGCCGCCTGCCACGCCATGTCGAGCGCAATCGTGGTCTTGCCGACGCCGCCCTTGGCGCTGAATATCGCGATGACTGCCAAAGCTGCGTCCCCAACAATTCCCGCAGCGATACAGCAGAACCCGCACCTCGGCCGCAAGGCATGCGGGGCTTTCGTCCAGAATCGAGACTCTCGCGCGTCAATTCCTTGCCGCGAGCGCGGGACCGGCAAGAGGCTTTCGCCTCCGCTCGGGCGCGTCTATCGCACCCGGCGATGACCAGATTCCCGATGCTCCTCACCATGTGCGCCATGGCACATTCGCTGCATGCAAATGCTGCGCACGCCCAGTCCTCCAACGAGGATACCAGCAGTGAGGACACGCAAGTCACACTGGCGCCGACCGAAATCATCGTGACGGCGGAGCGGTTGCCAGACACGCCAGCTGCGCCTGCCTATGGCACAGTGGTGCTGGAGCGGGAGGCGATCACGAATACCGGATCGGGCAGGCTGGAGGATGCGCTGTCATCGGTCGCGGGTTTCCAGCAGTTCCGCCGCTCCGACAGCCGCAGTTCCAATCCCTCGGCGCAAGGCGCGACGCTGCGGGCGCTGGGCGGCAATGCTTCCAGCCGAGCGCAGGTGCTGCTGGACGGCGTGCCTTTGTCGGACCCGTTCTTCGGCTATATCCCCTTCAATGCCGCGCCGCCCGAGACGCTGGGCCGCATCCGCGTGACGCGCGGCGGCGGGGCAGGGCCCTTTGGCGCAGGCGCGCTGGCAGGCACGATCGAGCTGGAAAGCGCCGGGCAGGACGCGCTGACCCCGCTTGCCGCGTCCGCGCTGGTGAACGACCGGGGCGAGACGGAGCTGTTCGCCTCCGCCGCGCCCGGCATCGGCAGCGGTTATGCCGTGGTGGCTGCGCGGTGGGATCGGGGGAAAGGCTTCTTCACGGCGCCGGATACCCAGCGCGTGCCTGCGAGCGCGCGTGCGCAGTATGAGAGCTGGAACCTGTCGGGCCGGCTGGTCCAGCCGCTCGGCAGCGATCTGACGCTGCACCTGCGCGGCGCGGCATGGGACGACCAGCGCACGCTGCGTTTCGACGGGGCGGATTCATCCAGCGAAGGCCGCGATGCCAGCATCCGCCTTGTCGGCACAGGCGCATGGCAGTTCGAGGCCGTGGGCTATGGCCAGTGGCGCAATTTCACCAATGTCGTGATTTCCTCCAGCCGTTTCACCCGTGTGCTGGACCAGAAGGACACGCCTTCCACCGGCCTGGGCGGAAAACTGGAAGTGCGCCCGCCGGTGGGCGCTGACCATGCGCTGCGCGTGGGCGTCGATTATCGCCGCAGCCAGGGCGATCTGTCGGAAGACCGCTATTCCGCTTTCTCCGGCAATCTGACGGGCCGGCGGTTCGCGGGCGGGCGCAACGGCAATCTTGGCCTGTTCGTGGAAGATGACTGGACCATCGGCCGGCTGGTCCTGACGGGCGGCGTCCGCTTCGACCGCTACACGATCGCAGACGGATACTTCCGCGAGGAGGATGCCGGCGGCACGCTGCTGACCGACGACCGCTTCGCCACGCGAAAGGGCTGGGAGACGAGCTGGCGCGCGGGCGTGATGTACGATGCGAGTGCTCAGCTGCGGCTGCGCGCGGCAACATATCGCGGGCTGCGCCTTCCAACGCTGAACGAGCTTTACCGGCCCTTCGTGGTCTTCCCCGTCGTCACCAATGCCAATGCGGCGCTGGAGAATGAGCGGCTTGAAGGATTCGAGATCGGCGCGGACTGGCAGGCAGCGCCGGGCATCGCCTTTTCCCTGACAGCCTTCGACAACCGCGTGGAAGGCGCCATCGCCAATGTCACGCTGGCGCCCAATGTCCGCCAGCGCCGCAACCTCGATGCCATCGAGGCGCGCGGGATTGAAGCCGGCGCGAAGGTGGAACGCGGCGCATTCCGCCTCGATGCCAGCGCGGCCTATACTGATGCCAAGGTGCAGGGCAGCGGGTTTGCTGCACCGCTCGATGGCAATCGCCCGCCGCAGGTCCCGCAGTTTGCTGCCAGCGCGACGATCGCCTGGGTGCCGGGCGCCGACACGCGGCTGGCGCTGACGCTGCGCCATGTCGGCAAGCAGTTCGAGGATGACCAGCAGAGCGATGTGCTGCCTGCCGCCACCACGCTCGATGCCTTTGCGCAGGTGCCGCTGGGCGCTGGGTTCAGCGTGGTCGCGCGCGGGGAAAACCTGCTGGACGAGGATATCGTGACCCGCAACCAGGGCGGATCCGTGGACCTTGGCGTGCCGCGCACCGTCTGGATCGGGCTACGCTACGGGTTCTGAGGCGCAGCCTTTCTGCGGGTGCGGGAAAACCGGCCCGGCGTGATTGCAGCAAGCGCCTGCGCGCCCTACCTAACGGGCCAAGCGATTCCCTAACGGCAGAGTTACCATGGCAACCCACAAGACCCGCATGCTCATCATCGGCTCAGGCCCCGCCGGCCTGTCTGCCGCCATCTATGGCGCGCGCGCCGGGATGGAGCCGATCGTGGTGCAGGGCCTGCAGCCCGGCGGCCAGCTGACCATCACCACGGACGTGGAGAATTACCCCGGCTTTGCCGATGTGATCCAGGGGCCCTGGCTGATGGAGCAGATGACGAAGCAGGCAGAGCACGTCGGCACGCGGATGATGTGGGACACCATCGTCGAGGTCGATATCGAGAACGGCACGCCCTTTCGTGCAGTCGGCGACAGCGGCAACGAATATCTGGGCGATGTGCTGGTGATCAGCACCGGCGCGCAGGCCAAGTGGCTGGGCGTGCCGGGCGAAGAAGAGCTGGGCGGCAAGGGCGTGTCCGCCTGCGCGACCTGCGACGGCTTCTTCTATCGCGGCAAGAAGGTGGTCGTGATCGGCGGCGGCAACACCGCCGTTGAAGAGGCGCTATACCTTACAAATCATTCCGACGATGTGACGCTGATCCACCGGCGCGACGAGCTGCGCGCCGAGAAGATCCTGCAGGACCGCCTGATGGCGCATCCCAAGATTTCCACCCTGTGGAACAAGCGGGTCGAAAAGTTCCTCGGCGATCCGGCTGATGGCGGGCTGACGGGCCTGCAGCTGGCCGACACCGTGACGGGCGAGATGAGCGAATTTGCCTGCGAAGGCGCCTTCGTTGCCATCGGCCACGCACCCTCGACCGAGCTGTTCAAGGGCAAGCTGGAGATGGACGATGGCGGATACCTCATCGTCGCACCCGGCACGCCGAAAACCAATGTCCCTGGCGTTTTCGCCTGCGGTGACGTGATGGACCACACCTATCGCCAGGCGGTGACCGCTGCCGGCACGGGCTGCATGGCGGCGCTGGATGCCGAACGCTTCCTCGCCACGCTGGAATTCGTCGAGCACGAAGCGCAGGCGGCCGAGTAACGCCTGCCCGCTTAGCGATACCGCCGCTCACCCCTTCGCGGCTTCGGCTTGCGGAAGTAAAGGAAGACCCCGGCAATCACCGCGCCCAGGCAGGCTAGTTCCAGCAGGTAATGAAAGCGTAGCCCCGCGACGCCGGAATAGAATATCCGGTCCAGCGGGTGGAACGACAGGATGCGCAGCGTCCAGAGGCCCGCCATGCAGAACACGCCCGCGATCGCCAGGTTTACCGGGCGGCGCAAATCCATGCCGCGCCACAGGACCATGAAGCCTGCGACCAGCGTGGCGAGCGCCAGCAGCGCGGCGGCAATCGGCCCCTGCAGCGCCCCGCGGGCGGAATAATCGTAATCCGTCTGCACGATGGCGCGCAGCGAATCGCGCGCCAGTTCCTCCGCCCCCAGCAGGCGCAACGGGACGAGTGCCAGCAGGAAGGCGGCCACCATCAGCCAGCCCGCCTTGCGCGGATGGCCCTGGCGAACCTTGTCCCATACGGGAAGTAGTGCCACGAGTGCGCAGCCCGCATAAAGCGCGCTGCCGATATAGTCTGGAATGCTTGCCATGCCTCACGCCATCAGCCGGGATCCGGATCGCCCCGGCCATAGGAGATCGACCGGACAGGTCAACATGGCCAGTGGCGGACCGCTGGCCAGCATGGTTTCCGCGCGCGGCTGGGGCTGGAGCATCGGCATTGCATTGATCCTGCTGCTGGGCGGGACGAGCGAACTGTATCCCGGCATGCGCGCATGGTGCGTCTTCATCGCTGCCGTGATGATGGTGTTCTTGGTCCGCGCGGGCCGCTTCGGCTTGCGGGACATGGGCGCACCGGCGCTATTCTGGTCGCTCGCTGCCGGTCTGGTTGTGCTGCAGGCGATACCGCTGCCTGCGGGATGGTCTGCATCGCTGCCCGGGCGCGAGTGGCTGCAACAGCTGGATGCGGCCGTCTTCGGCGGGCCGATTGCCCGGCCGCTGTCGCTCGACCCGGATGATACGCCGCGGACACTGTTTTTCCTCTTTCCGCCGCTGATCGCCTATCTCGCCATGCGCTTCGGCGATGCAGGACGCAGGGCGGCCATCATCCGCGGCATCCTGCTGGCCATGGCAATCGGCTTCGTGATCCAGCTGGTGCAGGTCACCACGGACGGCATCTTCGTGTTTCGCGAAGGGCGCGACGATTACGGCGCGGGCTTCTTTTCCAACCACAACCACATGGCGGCGATGATGCTGGTGGCGGGCAGCGTGGCCTGTGCATTCCTGCTTTCTGCCCGCTCGGGCAGCTTTGCAGGCCGGGGCAATCGCCTGCTGATGGCCTTCATCGTGGCCTGTATCGCCATCATTGGCGCGCTTCTGACCAGCTCGCGCGCCGCACTGGTGCTGATCGCCATCTTTGCCTTGCTGGGGGCAGGTGCCTTCGCGCTGGACCGCTTCGGCGCCAGCCTGCGGACCGGCGTGGCCGTCGGCGCGGGCCTGCTGGTTTCGGCCGTGGCTGCAGGTCTGCTCATCACCTCACTGGTCGGCGGGAATGACGGCGGGGAGCAGCGCAATGTCACAGCAGGTGCGCTGGCCGGGGCGACCCAGCGCGCCTCGCTTGCCACGGATGCGCGGTACGAGATCTGGGACGTCTCCGCCGAAATGGCGAAAACCTATTTCCCGGCCGGTGCTGGCTTTGGTTCCTTCCGCGAGCTTTACGAACGGCACGAGCCGCTGGAGATGGTCGGCCCGCTTTACAGCAATCACGCACATAACGATTACCTCGAACTTGCCATCGAAGGCGGCCTTCCCGCCATCGCGCTGCTCGTCGCTTTCCTGCTGTGGTTTGCCAATGCGCTGCGCCGCGCACTGGCGGATGGTGAAAGCTGGCTGGTGACAGGCCTGTTCGCCATGCCGGTGGTTCTGCTCTGCGCGCATTCCTTCGTCGATTATCCCACGCGCACGATTGCCGTGGCCAGCATCCTGGCGGCCGCGCTGGGCCTGCTCACGGCGTCCGCCAGGCCGGCGTCGGACGAAAGCGCCTGATACGCGCCCGTTCAGCCCCTGGACTGCTTGCCTTGTGCAACCCCCGCAGTTAGAGCCTTGGCAAATCATTTGGTCGGACGGGAATTATGTTTCGAAACACGGGTAACGCCATGCGCGGGGCGCTTGTCGCCGGCGCAGCGGCCCTCCTCCTTGGCGCATGTGCAAAGGGCACGCCGGAAGTTCAGAGCGGGCCGGTGGCCTCCGCGCTGCCTGCTGGCGTCGCCGCATCAGACTTCAGCGCCACCGCGCCGGATTCGCCGCAATATGCCGTCCAGCCGCGCGATGTGTTGAGCATCAATGTGCGCGGGGAACCCGGCCTTTCGCTGGCGCAGGTCCGCGTTGGCGAGGACGGGTCCTTCATGGCACCCGGCGTCGGACTGGTTTACGCCAGCGGCCGCACGCCCGCGCAGATTGCCGGCACGATCGAAGACGTGCTTCGCCGCACATATCTGCGCGATCCCAGCGTGGCCGTGAACGTTCTGGAAACGGGGCCGCGCATGATCACCGTGGAAGGCGCCGTGACACAGCCGGGCATGTTCCCCATCACGCCGGAGACGACCCTGCTCGGCGCAGTGGCAATGGGCCGCGGGCCCAGCGAATATGCCAAGCTGGACCAGGTCGTGATCTTCCGAGAGGTCGATGGTCAGCCGATGGCAGCGCGCTTCGATCTCAGCCAGATCCGTTCCGGCCAGATGGTCGACCCCATCGTCCTGCCGGGCGACAAGGTCGTGATCGGCGAGTCCGGATCGGCCAAGACCTTCCAGCGAATCCTCGAGGCACTGCCGGTGCTGTACGTCTTCAACGCCATTTAGTGCCGGAGCTTGTTCGTGGCCGATAGCGCAGTATCTTCCGACAGCGGCTCCATCGCGGATCGCTTCATCAAATCCCCGCCTTCCGGCGCGCCGCTTGCCAATGAAGGTGAGCCTGCCCCGCAGGATGGCGGGCTGAGCCTGGCGCAGCTGCGCAGCATGCTGTGGCGCCAGAAATCGCTCGTCATCGTGCTTACGGCTGTGGCGCTGATCGCGGGCCTGATCTTCACGCTGCTGGCAACGCCGCAATACACCTCGCAGGCCACCGTCGTGGTGGAGAATGAAAGCCTCAACGTGAACGGCGATCCGCAGTTCACGCGCGGCATCGCTGCCGCTGAGACGCAGCGTTATCTCGAAACACAGCGCAAGATCATCGAGAGCCGTAACCTCGCGCTTGTCGTGGTCGATGTGCTGGGCCTTGCCGGTAACGAGCGGTTCCTGGCCATCTACGGCCTCGACGAAATGCCGGCCGCGCTGGGCGAGGGCGAGGCCGAAACAGCGCGCCGCATGCTGGCCGCGCAGGTTCTTCAGAACAATGTGACGATGGAGTTCGAGATCAACTCCCGCGTGGGCACGATCGGCTTTACCACCGCCGATCCGATCCTCGCCTCGCAGATTGTCAATGGTTACGCCGCATCCTACGTCGCGGAAAACGTGCGGGCGGAATCCGATACCAATGCCTATGCGCGCGGCCTGCTGCAGCGCCAGATCGCCGAAGGGCAGGCGAAGCTCCAGGAAACCGAGCGCAAGGCGCTGGTCTATGCCCGCAACAACGGTCTGGTCGATGCCGATGGCGGTATTGCCGATGGTGGCAGCGAGGCTGGCCCTGCGCCCAACACTTCGATCACCACTGCCAGCCTTTCGCAGATCAATTCCGGCTATGTGCAGGCGCAGCAGGATCGCATCCTTGCCGAACAGCGCTGGAATGCCGCCCGCCGAGTCGATCCGCTCAGCCTGCCGCAAGCGCGTGACAGCACGGTAATCCAGGGCCTGCTGGCCCAGCGTGCCGCCGCGCAGGGAGAGCTTGACCAGCTTCGCCAGCGTTATGTCGATGCCGCCCCTGAAGTGATGCAGGCGCAGGCGCGCCTCGATGCCGTGGAATCCCAGCTTGCAGAGGCGGGGTCGAAGCTGCGCGAATCCATCCGCCAGGAATATCTGACCGCGCGCGAGCAGGAGCGCCAGCTGGGCGCTGCGCGTGCGCAATATGCCGATGATACCCTTGAAGAGCAGGGCCGCCGCGTGGAGTTCAACCTGCTGAACCGGGAAGCGCAGACAATGCGCGAGACGCTGGCAGAACTGCAGCGCCGCCTGGGCATCCTGAACCGCACCAGCGATACGGCCGCCAACAACATCCGCATCCTCGACCAGGCCGATCCGGCAGGGGTCATGACCTCGCCCAACCTGCTGCGCAACATGCTCATGTCGCTGATGCTGGGCCTGTTCGTCGGCGGTGGCCTTGCCATCGTTCGCGAAGCCTTCGACGATACGCTGTACTCGCCGCAGGATGCCGAAAAAAAGCTCGCCCTGCCGTTGCTAGGGTCGACGCCATATCTGGCGGACGTCAGCTCGGAAGAGATGGACGACATGCATTCGGACATCAACGAGGCCTATTTCGCGATCCGCTCCTCTGTCGATTTCGCCACGGGCGGGAAGCAGAAGAAGTCGATCCAGGTCACGTCCTGCCGCCCGGCAGAAGGCAAGTCGACCACATCTGTGGCTCTGGCCCGCGACTTTGCCCGCATCGGCCGCCGCACGCTGCTGATCGATGCCGATTTCCGCAAGCCGCAGCTGCACAAGTCGCTGGGCGTCTCCGCGGACAAGGGCTTCGTCGATGCGCTGATGAACGAGGCGTCGATTGCCGATGTCACGCAGTCGCTGCCGCAAACCGGGCTCGATTTCATCCCGCTCGGCACGCTGCCGCCCAACCCGGCGCAGCTGCTGGCCAGCGATGTCCTGAGGGATTTCCTCGAGCAGCTGCAGGCCAAGTATGATGTGGTCATCGTCGATTCCGCACCGGTGATGGGCCTGGCCGATGCGCCGGTCCTGTCCGGCCTCGTCGATCACACGCTGCTGGTGCTGGAAGCCGGCCGTATCAAGACCGGCCAGGCGCGCCAGGCTGTGCGTCGCCTGCGCGAAAGCGGCGCCAACATGGCAGGCTTCGTCCTGACCAAGTATGACCAGGCGAAGGCCGGCGACGAGGACTATTATTACTACTATTCCTATTCCTACGGTAACCGCGGCCAGGAGTAGGGACGCCGCCCATTCGGTCGCCTTGCCAAGGGCGGCCAGCAAGCGAAGGAGCCACGGCCGGACATGCGCACCGCACTCGCGATAGGTCTTGCCCTGACGGTCGTGGCCACCGTCCTGGTGGACCTCGGCGGATCGGCGCTGGCCCGGCGCGGCGCGCCCGCTGCGGCGGATATCCCGTTCCAGGCGACGACCACGGCGCGCTATGCCCTGCTGCGACAGGATGCGGGGCAGGACGAGGCCGTCATCACGGACGGTCTCGCCCGTTCTCCCCTGCTTCCCGCCGCGCTTACCTTCCTTGCGGAAAAGTTTGATGGAGAGCGGCAGGCGCAATTGCTTGCCAGCGCCGCTGACCTGGGCTGGCGCGACAATGCCGCGCAGCAGGGCCTGTATGAGATGGCGCTTGCCCGCGGGGATGCGGGAATGGCGCTTGAGCACGCCTCCTCCCCGCTGCGGCGCGATTACGCTGTCGCGGAAAATTCCCGGCGTCTGCTCGACGACGCGTCGAAGAGCCCGGCGCTGAAGGCTGCGCTGGTCGATGCCCTCTCCCGGTCATCGCGCTGGGGCGACAGGTTCCTGGCCTATCACGGCGTGTCGCTGGACGATGGATCGCTTCAAGACATCTTCCGCGCCAGACAGGCGGCAGGCGCGATGCCGGGCCGCCAGATGCAGATCGAATTGCAGACCGACCTCGTCGAGGATTCGCGCATCGGACTTGCTTACGCGCTGCACCGGATTGCCAATGGCGGCGCCGTCATGCCGGGCTGGCCGGGCGCGGAGAAGCGCATGCATCCGGGCCCCTTCGGCTGGCGGATACCCGCTGGCTTCCGGGTGGATGGCGCGGGTGAAGGCTCCCGCCTTGTCCGCACCAGGAGCATGGACGCGCGGCCTGCCAGCATCCGCACGGTCCTGCCAGCGGGCCGCTGGGTGCTGAGGGCCGATGGCGAGATCGTGGGTGACTGGCGTTATGCCTTCGCCTGCGGAAATGCCTTTCCGCCCGCCATCGAGCTGTTGCAGCCGCGCACGCCCCTGTCCGTCCCTGCCGGGTGCGAGACGCAGACCCTGTCCCTGACGCTGGGGCCGGGCGCGCGGGATGGCACGCTGCCCGTGCTGACATTCGAACGTGCCGATGGCCGATAGGATCGGCGTGCGGGGCAAACCGCACATCCTGCACGTAAGCGGGGATTTTCCCGATCCGATCGCGCCTGCAAAGACGCCGGTAATCCGCACACTGCTGCATCTGACGCGCGATGATTTCGACCACCGCGTCATCTCCTTAAACCGGCATTCCCCGCCCGTGACCAAGTGGCTCTACCCGCGTCTCGAAGTGCGCGCCGGGACGGCCGAAGACCGTGTCCTGCCGATCAGCTACACGGCTCCACCGCACGGGCTGCACCATCATCGTATGCTGGAGCAGTTGGGCGACTGGATTGCGCGGCACTGTGTGCAGGACGGCAAGCCGGACCTGCTGTTGGGCCACAAGCTGGGTATCGAGGGGATCGCCGTAGCCCGCGCCGCTAACCGCCTCGGTATTCCCTACGCGCTGAGCATCCAGGGCAATACGGACCAGCGCATCCTGGCCGCGCGGCCCGACCTGCGCCGCCGCCTCGCCCGCATCTATCACGGCGCATCGCACGTCTTCCCCTTCACGCCCTGGGTCAAGAAAGCGGTCGAGAGCCGCCTTGGCGCCCGCGATGGCGGCGTCACGCTGCTGCCCTGTGCGATGGCGCGGGACGACATGCTCGCCCCGGTGGCGGGGGACGGAGGCATCGTCACCGCCTTCCACCTGCGCAACGCCGGCATCAAGAACCTCGGCGCACTGGCGGCAGCGGCGCGGCAGGCATCTGTTCCCCTCACTGTGATCGGCGGCGGGAGCGAGGCGGAGGCAGAAGCTGCACGCACGCTGGCTGGCCCGGACATCGAATTTGCCGGCGCGGTCGATAATGCGCGGATTGCCGCGCGCTTCAACGCAGCCAGCGGCTTCGCCATGCCGAGCAGGCGCGAAAGCTTCGGCCTCGTCTTCGTGGAGGCGCTGTTTGCCGGCTGCCCCATTGCCTATCCCGCCGGGGCGGCGGTGGACGGCTATTTCGACGACTGCCCCTTCGCCCTGCGCGTGGATGCGAGCGATAGCGGAGCGATTGCCGATGCACTGCGCACGCTGGTCGCCAGCGAGGCCCCGCTGAAGCAGGCCTTGGCCGAGTGGCAGCAAGGCGAGGCCGCGCGCCGCTTCACCCGCCCGGCCATTGCCGCTGCCTTCGCAACCGGCCTTCGAGGGGCGATGCGATGAGCACGATCGGGCGCAACGCTGCCTATAATCTTGCCGGCTTCGGCGTGCCGCTGGTGCTCTTTTTCCTGACCATTCCGCTGTATATCGGGCTGATCGGTACGGCGCGTTACGGCGTGCTGGCCATCGTCTGGCTGGTGCTGGGCCTGTTCGGGATGATGGACCTTGGCCTCGGCCGCGCGGCCACGCAGCGGGTCGCGGCGCTGCGCGATGCCGCGCCGGAGGACAGGCTGCGCGCGCTGGGCACGGCGCTGGCGTCCAATTTCGTCATCGGCCTGCTGGGCGCACTGCTGATGGGCGGCGCGGCCTGGTATATCTTTGCCCACGGGATGAAACTTGACCCTTGGCTGCGGCAGGAGGCTTTGCCGCTGGTCCCGCTGATGGCCATGGCCGTGCCGATGATGACCACGCTCAACATCCTGAGCGGCGCGCTGCAGGGGCGAGAGCGCTTCTTCATCACCAATCGCATCACCATCACCAATGCCGCGCTGTTCCAGCTGATGCCGCTGGCGGTGGCCTGGCTGGTGGGGCCAACGCTCGTGTGGCTGGTCGTCGCCGCGCTGGCCGCCCGGCTGCTGGCCGCACTGCTGCTGTGGCGGGCATGCCGCAAGGAGTTCGGCAGCGGGGCCCTGGCCCGCTGGGACCGGAAGGATATGCGATCCATGCTGGGCTATGGCGGCTGGGTGAGCGTGTCGGGCCTCGTCGGCATGGCGCTCGTCTTTTCAGACCGCTTCCTGATCGGTGCATTGGTGGGCGCAGTGGCCGTGACAATCTACGCCGTCCCGCTGGACGCCACACGCCGCATCGCCGTGATCGCGGATTCGCTGGCCAACGCCCTGTTCCCGAGGCTGGCCGTGACGGACGCCGATGCCAGCCGGATGCTGATGCGCGGTGCGGTCTCGGCGCTCTATGCTCTGGCGACGCCGTTGGTGGTGGGTGTTATCATCCTGGCGGAGCCGCTGATCCGGTTCTGGCTGGGCGACGACATCGGATCGCGCTCCGCACCGCTGGCGCAGATCCTGGCCATAGCGGGTTGGATAAACATCTTTGCCAAACCGCCTTATGCGCAATTGCAGGCGCAGGACCGGCCGCGCGCAGTGGCCCTCCTGATGCTGGCCCAGCTTCCGTTCTTCCTGCTGGCGCTGTGGTGGGTCCTGCCGCGTTACGGGCTGGAAGGCGCCGCCTGGGTCTACCTGGCGCGCAATACCGTGGATACGTTTGCGCTTTACCTCGCCGCAACCGGCAGGATCGAGCGCGGCTGGCAGCTGGCGCTGACATTCGCCGCGCTGGTGGCACTGGTGCTGGTGCTGCAATCGCAGCCGGTCCCGGGCTTCCTTGGCGCGCTTGGTCCGGCTGTGATTGCGGGGGCCGTTTCACTCATTATCGGCCTGTGGGCCTTGCCGCCGGAATCGCGTGAACGCATTGCAGGCTTGGCCAGACGCGGTAACAGGGCCTGAGACATGCGAAAGAAGCCACTCCACCTGCGCATCGCCCGCAAGCTGGGCATCAGGCCCAGGCCCAGGATGCTGGCTGCCGTCTGGCCGAAATACGATATCGGTCGCGGCAGTTACGGTGATCTGGACATCATCGACTTCGGCGAGGGGACGCGTTTCTCGATGGGCAGCTACTGCTCCGTCGCGGAAGATTGCCGGGTTCTGCTGGGCGGTGGGCATCGCACGGACTGGGTAACCACCTACCCCTTCTCGGTCCTCGAACCCTCGTTATCCGGTATTCCGGGCCATCCGGTCAGCCGGGGCGATGTGTGCATTGGCAGCGATGTCTGGCTGGCCAGCAATGTCACGATCACCTCCGGCGTGACGATCGGCGACGGAGCGGTCGTCATGACCGGGGCCGTGGTGACCCGCGACGTCGCGCCTTATGCCATCGTCGGCGGCGTACCCGCCCGCGAAGTCCGCAAGCGGTTCGACGATGCGACGATAGAGCGCCTGCTGGCCCTGCGCTGGTGGGACTGGCCGCACGAACGGATCGTAGCGGCGGGGGAGCATCTCATGTCGGACGATATCGGCCGGTTCCTTGACCTCGCCGAAGCCGGGGACATCTGACCGCGGGAAGGCTCAGCCGTCAGCCGGCCGCTTCACCCGGACCAGGTACTTTGCCGTTGCGAAGCCCTTCACAAAGGGCAACCTGATCAGCGTCTTGTCAATCCGGCTGCCGGTGGGCAGGGCAGCGACTTCGTCCAGTTGCAGCCCGCTCGAAAGCATCAGCGAAACGGCAGTCTCGCGCACGAAGAAGCGCAGGTGTGTCCGGTCGAGGATGCCCGCGTCCTGGTAAGTCCATTTGTCGCCCATCATCAGCGGGCCGGTCACGCTGCGATGGCGGACATTGGGGATGGTGGCCAGCAACACGCCGCCCGGCTTCAGCAGCGTGTGCAGCCGCGCCACCATGGCCCATGGGTCCACCAGGTGTTCCAGTATGTCGCAGGCCGTGACGATGTCGAACAGGCCCTGCTCCTCGCCGATACGCTCGATGAAGCCGTCCGCCGTCAGGTCGCCATTGTAATTGAAGTCCAGCTGGGCGTCGGGGTGGGGTTCCACCATGTCGGCCACGCCCACCACATCGGCAATGCCGGCCTGCTTGGCCGCAGTGGCGGTCGCGCCATCGCCGCCGCCCACATCCAGCATTTTCCCGCCGCGTGGCAGGTAGGGGAAGATGTCGGACCGGACGTGCGAATGATAACCGAGCTGCATGGGGTGATGGGTATCCTGAACCTGCCGAGAGCATTGCTTGCTTTCAAGCTACCGAGGCGTTAGCGGCAAGGCGCTTGGAAGGGAAGATTTCGTGGTCGATCATCGCAAATTGGAAACAAACCGTCGCCGCAAGCGGGACCTTTTGTATTACGTCGGGGGTTCTGTGATCATCGTGGTGATCCTGTTTGTCCTCCTGAACGTCCTGCGCTGAGATAACTCGCGCAAAAGCCGCCGCGCCTGCCGCGATGGCGGGCTAGGTATTCTGCCGTAATTCCAGCTCCCATCCCTTGGCCTATGTGTACCGGCCATGGGCCGATCCGCATTATACGCACTGGCAGGCAGCGCTGCCCTGCTGACAGGGCTGCTGATTGGCGACCTGCGCGGGGAAAGCCCGCCCTATGCCAGCGCGCGCACCCCCTTCGTGAAGGTCCTTGCACAGCAATACGGGCCGGCTGACACGTTGGTGCTGGGCGATAGCCTGGTGGAGCAGACGTACCTCGCGGGCGCGTGTGGACGCACTTTCAACGCCGGAATCGGCGGGGCGCGCACGCAGCAGGCCATGCAGGCGCTGCCCGGCCTGCTGGAAGCTACGCAGCCCCGGACGGTGGTGATCGCGATTGGCGCCAACCATTTCGCTGCGGGGGACGAGATGGAGGATTTCCGCCGCCTCTATCCGCAGCTCGTCAGCATGGCGGGCGGATACGACCTGATCTTGGTCGGCGTGGCGAACTCCCCCGCCGCCAGCGCCTTCGTGGCGCAGACGGCGAAGGAGAGGGGAGCCCGCTATGTCCAGGCGGTAACCGGGCCGACTGGCCCCGATGGCCTGCACTACACCGCCACCGGGTCGAAGCGGCTGCGTGAAGCGATCGCCGGGGCCTGCCGTCAGGCGTAAGGCCCGGCGGCCTGCGGGCCATTGCCGCGCGGATTGCCCGCAAGGTCGAAGGCCAGGACCGCATCGGGCTGGATCCCGCGCGCGGGAGATGCCGCAATCAGCGCATAGTCTCCGCCGCCCGCACCTGCCATGGGCGCCTCTGCTGTGCCCGAAGTGGACCTGTCCTGTACGAAGCCGGGATCGCCCGCGCCGATCAGGCTGCCCGGTCCGGGATAAGTCTGCGCTTCGCTTGACGGGGCGTTGGGCAGGGACACGGTGAAGTTGCCCGAACAGCCGACACCGTGGGTCAGCGGGAACTGGCCGAGACGCGACCCGTCCTGCTGGAAGATGTCGCCCTTGGTGTTGAACTGTTCGCACAAATTCCCGGCATAACGCACCAGCGTGTGCGTGCGGGTCGCCGCGGGATGCTCGTCATAACAGATGTTCCAGCGGCCGAGCTGGCCCTCGCCAGTCCCGCAATTGTGGAACATGACAGCGTGGCTGACATCGCCGAGCCCGACGCTGGCGAGCACGAACGCGGCGGCGCTTGCTTCCGTATGCGTGACCTCGATCAGGTTCTGCACGATGGCCACCGGGCCGATCCGCTGGCCCGCGACGCTGCCGGCAAAGGTGATCGTCCCGGTCACTGCCGCCGGGCTGCGCCATTCATTGCCATAGAAGAGCGCGCCCTTCGCCGGATCGGCGACGCGGCATGCCCCGGCATTCGTCATGCGGCTGCCGAGCGTCACCCACGCTTCGGGTCCGCCGCCCGCCATGTCCGCATCCAGCCCGCGCAGCATGCGAAGCTCGCCCGCGCTCGTCTGGAGGAGGTTGTTGTTATAGCCCGTCATCTGCATCCCATGGACGGATATATGCGAATTCGCGCGCCAAGAACCTGCGTGCCCGGCATTGTCGAACACCACGTCATGGAAGCGGACTTCCAGCTGCGCGGCTGCTTCGCCGTAGAAGGCATGGGGACCGGTGCGCGCGATCGTGAGGTCACGGAATGTCAGCGCGCCTTCGGACAGGCCGGTGGAGTGGTCCTTGAAATAGGTGCGAAGGCTCGCATTCCATTCGAGGATTGCGGCCTCGCGGGCCGTGCCCGGTGCGCGCTCCACGATGACCGCCGCGATGTCCTGCGGGTAGAAGGGCTGCCAGCCAATCGCACCGCAGCGCACGCGGTCGAGCACGCGGATGCGCAGGCCGTCGAAGGATCCCGTTGCCGCCCCCAGCTGGCTGCGTGCCCGGGTGAAGGCCCCGGCCAGCGTCAGGCATGGCGCAGCCAGTGCGGCGGCATTGTCCGCCGAGACGACTCCGGTCGCGTCGCTTCCGGTTGAGGAGAGGTAAACGACCGGCGGATTGGCCGCGCGGGCGACATCCTTGCGGAACCAGCGGCGAGAGAATTCGCGCGGGGCGGCGTTGTCCTCGCTGCGCAGCACCGATGCCTCCGCGCCGAACCACGGCACCACTTCGGCTTCCAGCCATACGGGCCCATCGGGCAGGGCGGAGACGTCCAGCGTGCCGGAATAGGTCTCCAGCGGCTGGCGATCTTCGCATAAGGCGGACAGCCCGGTCTGCGAAACCACCTGCCAGGCAGTCGAGGCCGCGCCATTGCTGGCCCGCACGCGCACGCATGCCACCTGCCGGCCAGTACCGTCGACCGGATCGGGCCGGGCGTCGCGGTGGAAAGCGACCAGCTCCCACGCCAGCGCTGCGCCCACGATTTCCCGCGCCGGCATGGTCCATGCGGCAATCGGTTTCGGCGCGGCGGCGGTGCTGGCGTTGTCCCAGCCCGCGACCGCGTCCGTAGCGTAGAGATAATCGGACAGGGCGACGCGGCCGGGTGTATCCTGCGCGTGGTCGGGCCAGGCTTCACGCACGCGCTTCGTCAGCAGGGTGGTGGCGGCGTGGCTGGCCGGCGCCCCACTTGCCGAGAAGCCCTGCCTTTGCACAGCCAGTGGCTGCATGGAGAGGTCCTGCGGCGAGTCCAGCCGGACCGACCAGCCGTTGTCCTCGATTGTTGGCGGCGGGGCAGCCACCACGCCGCTGCCGCCGGGCAGCGCACGCCTGCGATGGCGCGCGCCGTAGCCAAAGCCCAGGCGCCCCATCAGGAAAGGCCGACCAGGTCGGCGGCCGTGGTCCCGGACACGCGCACGGCCCGCACTCGAATGTCGAGGATGCTGCCGGCGGGCACGTTGCGGAAGGTCACATCGACATCCGCATCCGCTGCGCGCAGCACGATATCGCCGCCCGTGCCAACATAGATCGCCTTGGTCAGCCGATCGAGGTCGGCATTGTCGGCAGGGGTGACAGGGAAACAGTCACGCGCAGGATCGCCGGGCGTGTCCACGGTGCGGTTGAAGGGGTCGAAAGCCATTGTCGTTCTCCGGATGATGATTCGGGAAGGGGAGAACGGGTCCGCTATTCAGGGGTGAGATTTGTAGGAAAGCGGAAAGTTCTCAGGCCGCCCCGGCCTGCCACACTGACCGTCCCTTGCGCCTCCGCCGAAACGGGCCGTAAATCCCACCATGAGCCAGGCCGGTGAACACCGCTGCGCTTTATGTAGAACTTTGCGGCAGGGACGCTATTAAGTCCCCCGCATGTCGAGCATTGCCGTCACCTCCAGCCGTCCCGCACCCGCCGCGGAACCGGCGCGCAGCCGCGCCGAAGCGACCGCCGCAGGGCCGGTCTGGATTGCCGCGCTGCTGTTCTACGCAGCCATGCTGCCCCGTGAGATCAGGCTGCAGTTCGGCCAGTTCGTGATCTTCCCGGACCGCGCATACATGTATGCGATGACGCCGTTTATCCTGATGGCGATCGCGCGCGGGGCCTTGCGCTTCCGCCCGATAGACACCTGCGTGTTTGGTGCAGCGGCGTGGATGATCGTGGCCATGATGGCCAATTACGGGTTTGCCGATGGCCTGGAGCGCGGCGGCGCGCAGGCTTTCGATACGGTGCTGGCTTACCTGATCGGGCGGATATCGGTCCGCTCGCTGCACGACCTGCGACGCCTGCTGGTTTTTGTCGCCCCGGGCTTCGCCATTTCGGGCGGGATCATGCTTCTCGAAAGTGTGTCGCGACGCCTGATCCTCCAGCCGCTGGCGCAGAGCGTTTTCGGGCCCCTGCCGGTCTATCTCAGCGGTGAAGAGGCTGGCGTTCAAAACCGCGCTGGGGAGATCAGGCTTGGCCTCATGCGCGCACAGGCAGGCTTCCCGCACTCGATCCTTGCCGGCGTTTTCCTTGCAAGCGGCCTTGGGCTTTACCTGTTCGGCTGGCTCAAGATGCCTCCAAAGATGGCCGGGATCGCCGGATCGCTGTTCGGTTTCTTCTCGCTGAGCTCGGCAGCGATCCTGGCCCTGATGGTGACAGCCGGTCTGACGGCGTATGAATTCCTCCAGCGGCGCATCCGCGAACTGAACTGGCCGCTGCTGATCGGCGCGGTCATAGCGGTTGCGACCGTGATCCAGATTGCTTCGAAGAGCGGTCTTGTCAGCGTATTCGTACGTTACTTCACGCTCAGCCCGGCAACCGGCTATTTCCGGACGCTGATCTGGGAATACGGGCTGTTGTCGGTGAGCAATTACCCGATCTTCGGCATCGGTTTCGAAGGCTACGAACGGCCGACCTGGGTGGTGACCGAATCGATCGACGCCCACTGGCTGCTGCTGGCTGTGCGTTACGGCATTCCCTCGGCGCTGCTTCTGACCGGCTTTTTCGTCGGAGCGATTACGCTGGTCGCCCGCGCAAGCTCGCGCCTGCCAATGGCGGACCTGATGACAATGCGCGGCCTGGCATTCGCGCTGGTCACCCTTTTCCTGACCGGTTTCACGGTGGCATTTACCGGCGGCATCTTCGCCTATTTCATCGCCCTGGCCGGGATCGGCATCACGATCTCGCACAATCTGCAGACGCAGGCGGCCGCAGGCCCGCAAACCGGGGCAGCCTGATGCAGCAGGCAGCAAGTCGCATCACGTTCTTCGGGACGCCCGTCGACCTGCTCGACCGGGAACAGACGCTGGCGCGTGCGCAGCAGGCTATGGATAGCGGTCAGCCGCTGCGCCACACCGCGCTCAATGTCGCGAAGCTGATCAAGCTGGAAGGCGATGAACTGCTGGCCGAGGACGTGCGCGGCAGCGACCTTGTGGGCATTGATGGCATGGGGATCGTGCTGGGCCTGAAGCTGTTCGGCGTGGACAAGGCTGAACGGGTCGCCGGCGTCGACCTGTTCCTCGACGTGCTGGCCCTGTGCGCGCGGACCGGGCGGCGGCCCTATATCCTCGGCGCGAGGCAGGACGTGCTCGAGCGCGCGATGGCAGAGGCGATGCAGCGCAATCCGGGCCTTGAGTTCGCAGGCGCGCGCAACGGCTATTACGGGCCGGACGACGTGCCGCAGATCGTGGCTGACATCCGTGTCAGCGGCGCGGACTGCCTGTTCGTAGCCATGCCGACGCCGCGCAAGGAGCGTTTCCTCAATGCCCATGCCAGGGACCTCGGCGTGCCCTTCATCATGGGTGTGGGGGGCAGCGTGGACGTGCTGGCGGGCCACGTCAGCCGCGCACCGCGATGGATGCAGCGCAACGGCCTCGAATGGTTCCACCGCATGGTGAAGGAGCCGCGCAAGATGTTCTGGCGCTATGCCAGCACCAATGCCGCCTATGCGTGGCTGCTGTTGAAGACGAAGCTGTCGGGCCGCAATCCGCTGGAGCGGTATTGACGGGGTGGCAATCATCGCGCGCTAGGCTATTGCGCGCGGCATCCGGCAAAGATTGGGGCTTTTCCTGTGAGTGAACCCGAAAAGAGTTTTGACGTGGCCATGATCGGCCTCGGCTATATCGGCCTGCCGACTGCTGCCGTCATTGCGCGCAGCGGCCTCAGCGTGCGCGGCGTCGATATCAACCGCGAAGCTGTCGACACGATCAACGCTGGCGGCGTGCATATCGAGGAAAAGGATCTCGACGCGCTGGTGCGCGACGTGGTCAGCCGCGGGCTGCTGTCGGCCAGCACCGAGGCGCCGGAAGCGGACACCTTCCTGATTGCTGTGCCCACGCCCTTCAAGGGCGATCACCAGCCGGACATTTCCTATGTCCTCTCGGCACTTGAGATGATCGCGCCGAAGGTACGCCCCGGCAATTGCGTGATCCTGGAGAGCACCTCGCCGGTCGGGACCACCAAGCAGATCGCCGCGCGGCTGGCGGAGCTGCGGCCCGACCTGAAAGTGCCCGGGCATTGCGAGGATGGCGCGCATGACGTCCACCTCGCCTATTGCCCGGAGCGTGTGCTGCCCGGCCACATCATCGCCGAACTGGTCGCCAACGACCGCGTGATCGGCGGGCTGACCCCTGCCTGTTCGGAGCGCGCCGCGGCATTCTACCAGCAGTTCGTTGACGGGGCCTGCCTGCCGACCGAAGCGGGCGCGGCGGAAATGGTGAAGCTGTCCGAAAACAGCTTCCGCGACGTCAATATCGCCTTCGCCAACGAGCTGTCACTGATTGCTGAGGAGATGGGCATCGACGTGTGGGAGGTCATCCGCCTCGCCAACCGTCACCCGCGAGTCAACATCCTGCAGCCCGGCCCGGGCGTGGGCGGGCATTGCATCGCGGTTGACCCCTGGTTCCTGGTCGCGGCCACGCCGGACAAGGCGCGCCTGATCCGCACCGCGCGCGAAGTGAACGACGGCAAGGCTGTCCATGTCGCGGAGCGGCTGAAGGGCATGATGGACGCGAGGCCGGACGCGAAGCTCGCCCTGCTCGGCCTCGCCTTCAAGCCGAATATCGATGATTTCCGCGAAAGCCCCGCGCTCGAAATCGCCGAGGAGCTGGTCGCCGATTACGCCGATCGCCTGCTGGTGGTGGAGCCCTTCACCAAAGCCCTGCCCGGCAAGCTGGCCGGCAGCGGCGCGGTGCTGACATCGCTGGACGATGCCATGGCGCAGGCAGACCTTGTCGCCGTGCTGGTCGACCACGATGCCTTCAAGAATGCCCCGCGCTCCATAGCGTCGGGCAAGACGATTTACGATACGCGCGGGATGTGGGCATGAGCGCGCCTGCCAAGTCCGGCGCGCCGCGCATTCTCGTCAGCTTCGGCACGAGGCCGGAAGCGATCAAGATGTTCCCCGTCGTTCACGCCCTGCGCGAGCATGGGGGCATGGATGTGCGCGTGGCGCTGACTGCGCAGCACCGCGAATTGCTCGACCAGGTGATGGAGATTGGCGGGATCAGCGCCGATATCGACCTCGACCTGATGACGCCGGGCCAGTCGCTCGACGCGCTGTCGGCGCGCATCATCACGAAATACGGCGCCGCGCTGGACGAGTGGGAGCCGGACCGGGTCATCGTACATGGCGACACGCTGACGACCATGATGGTGACGCTGGCGAGTTACTTCCGCCGCATCCCCGTCGGCCATGTCGAGGCGGGCCTGCGCAGCGGCAACATCTATTCCCCCTGGCCGGAGGAAGTGAACCGCAAGGTGACGGGCGCGGTTGCCGACCTGAACTTCGCCCCGACCGAGGGCGCGGCAGAGGCGCTGCGGCGCGAGAATGTTTCCGAGGACAGCATCTTCGTCACCGGCAACACGGTGATCGACGCGCTGCTGGCAACGCATGACAAGGTGAAGGCCGATCCCTCGCTCGCCAGCGGGCTGGACGATGTCGCCGCGCGCTTTGCCGGCAAGCGTATCGTGGGCCTGACCGCGCACCGGCGAGAGAACTTTGGCGAGGGCATGCAGAACATCGCTGCGGCCGTGGCGGAGATCGCTCGGCGCGAAGATGTGGCCGTGGTCTTCCCGGTCCATCCCAACCCCAATGTCCGCCCCGTCATGGAAGCGGCGCTGGGTCACCTCGACAATGTCGCGCTGATCGAACCGCTAGATTACCCGCACTTCGTCCGCCTGATGGGCATGGCAGAACTGCTGCTGACCGATAGCGGCGGCGTGCAGGAAGAGGCGCCCAGCCTGGGCAAGCCGGTGCTGGTCATGCGCGACACGACCGAACGGCCCGAAGGCGTGGATGCAGGTACGGCCAAGCTGGTCGCCACGGACCGGGCGCGGATTGTCAGCGAGGCGAACCGCCTGCTCGATGACAAGGCGGCCTATGATGCGATGGCTCAGGCGCACAATCCCTATGGGGACGGCAAGGCCAGCGCGCGCATTGCGAAGGCCGTGGCCGAGGCGCACGGCCTGTAAACCGAACCGAGCCCCCGCGCAGGCAGGGGCCTCTTCGCGACGATGACCTGCTTACTGGAGGAGGTTCCTGCCTCCGCAGGGACTCACGAACTTGGCGGTTTCCCGTTCTGCCAGCCTTCACGACGGTTCCAGACTTCGGTCCAGACCTCGGCCTGCCGCCTGCCCTTGCCGGTGAGCGCCGCGAGCGCGCGGTAGCCGAAGCTGCGCAGTCCCACGCCGGACACGAAAAAGCGCCGGATCCAGTTCGCGCTGCCCTCGCCCAGATGCTTGCGCGCCAACGCAATCTTGGCTGCAAGGACGTAATACCGGCTCTGCCATTTCGATGTCGCGCTGGCGCCGCCGTAATGGACGATGGTGGCATCCGGCGTAACGCGCGGCTCGGCCCTGGCCTTGCGCGCACGGGCGCACAGTTCGGCTTCCTCACCGTACATGAAGAAGGACAGGTCGAAGCCGCCGAGTTCGTTCCAGAAGGCGCGCTTCATCAGGAAAAAGCAGCCCGAGACGATGTCCACCTGCCGCTCGGTTGACCGGTCCCAGCCGCGCATGGCTTCGGGATCGAAGGCGTTGACCTTCAGCAGCGACAGCCCGCTGCCGAAGCAGAAGGCGCTCCAGGGCGTCAGCTGCCCCCATGCCGAGCCGATGTTGAGCGAACCGTCGCCAAACACCGTGCGCCCGCCCCAGACCTTCGCATCCGGATTTGCGCGGGCGAAGTCCATCAGCCTGTCGATGGCCCCGTCGAGCACCAGCGTATCGCTGTTAAGCAGCAGCAAATATTCGCCGCGCGCGATTTCGGCTGCGAGGTTGTTGGCCTTCGCAAAACCGTGGTTCTCGCTTTCGGCCATCAGCCGGACCTGCGGGAATTCGGCGGCGATGGCTTCGGCCGACCCGTCATGCGACCCATTGTCCACGAGGATGCACTCGAAGTCGGTCGTGCTGGTTTCGGCGTAGAGCGAGCGCAGGCATTCCAGCGTCATCTCGCGCGTGTTCCAGTTGACGATCAGGACGGAGAGCTCGGGCGCGCTCATTTCATCAGCGGGCGCCACCAGCCCTCGTTTTCCAGGTACCAAGCCAGCGTCTCGGCAAAGCCCTGCTGGAAAGTGCGGCTGGCGGAATATCCCAGTTCTTCGCGCGCCTTGGTCTCGTCGATGGCATAGCGGCGATCATGCCCCTTGCGGTCCTCGACAAAGGTCTTGAGCGTCTCGGTCTTCTGACCCTTCGCAGGCGGGGCATCGGGGAAGCGGCCGGCCAGCTGCGGGTCCACGGCAAAAGCCTGGTCCACGCCAGCGCAGATCTGCTCGATCACCTCGAGGTTGGGCAATTCCTGCCCGCCGCCGATATTGTAGACCTCGCCCGGTGTCCCGCGCAGGATCGCTGCCTCGATGCCGCGGCAGTGGTCTTCCACATGCAGCCAGTCGCGCACATTCATGCCGTCGCCATAGATCGGCAGGCTGCGACCATGCAGCGCGTTGATCAGGAACAGCGGGATCAGTTTTTCCGGATACTGGTACGGCCCGTAATTGTTGGAGCAGTTGGAGGTGGAGACCTCCAGCCCGTAAGTGTGGTGATAAGCGCGCACGAGATGGTCGGACGCGGCCTTGCTGGCGGAATAGGGGGAATTCGGCTGGTACTGTGTCGTCTCGGAAAAGGCCGGGTCTTGCGGGCCGAGCGAGCCGTAAACTTCGTCAGTAGAGACATGGTGGAAACGGTGCGGTTTGCCGCTTCCTTCGTCCAGCCACACCTTGCGCGCGGCCTTCAGCAGGGCGTGCGTCCCGTTGATATTGGTGTCGATGAAGGCGTCGGGTCCGCTGATGGAACGATCAACGTGGCTTTCCGCTGCGAAGTTCACCAGCGTATCGATCGCATGGTCGCGCAGCAGCGCCTCGGCTGTGTCCGTGTCCCGGATATCGGCCTTGTGGAACTGCGCGTCGGGCAGGTCCGCGATGGTGGAACGGTTACCGGCATAAGTCAGGCAGTCGAGCACGTGGACGGTGTCGCCCGGATGCCGCTCGCGCCAGAAATGCACGAAATTGCCGCCGATGAAACCGGCGCCGCCAGTGACGAGGAGATTAGCCAAGCTGCTGTTCTTCCTTGAGCATTGTGCGCAAATTCGTGCGCCAGTGAATTGCAGGCAGGCCTGTTAACGCGCGGGTATCGCGCGTGTCGAGGACCGAATAGGCCGGACGCGTGGCCGGCGTAGGATAGTCTGCCGTGCGGATCGGCGTGATGGGTATCGCACGCTCCAGCATGCCGAGCGCCAGTGCCTCCTCCTGGATGGCGACGGCGAAGTCGTACCAGCTGGCGACGCCCGCATCCTGGTAATGAAACGTGCCGGGCTTGCCCACCGCGGAAAGGCTCCAGAGCGTCTGCGCAAGGCCCGTCGCGAGTGTGGGCGCACCGATCTGGTCGCTGACGACGCTCAGCGCGTCGCGCTCCGCCATCAGGCGCAGCATTGTGCGCACGAAATTGGCGCCGCCCGCCGCATAGACCCAGCTTGTGCGGCAGATGATCGCCCCGTCCCCCGCCTGCGCCTCGCCGGAAAGCTTGGTCGCGCCATAGACGGACAGCGGATTAGGCTCTGCATCGACGGGGTAGGGCGTGGAGCGCGTGCCATCGAAGATGAAGTCGGTCGAAACCTGCACCAGCCGCCCGCCCGTGATCGCGGCAAGGGCTTGGGCCATGTGGCCGACGGCATCGCCGTTCACCGCCTGCGCGATGTCCGGTTCGCTCTCGGCCTTGTCGACGGCCGTATAGGCGCCCGCGCTGAACAGCACATCCGGCGCCTCGCGCGTCACCACGTCGCGGATCGCCTGCGGGTCGGCCAGGTCCATTTCGGCCAGGTCCACGCCCACGACCTGCCAGCCTTCCGGCGCGGTCGCCTGCAAGGCGGTGCCGAGCTGGCCTTTCGCCCCGGTGACGAGCGCCTTCACGCGAAAGCCTCGATCTCGGACAGGGGGCGGCCCTCGCGGTCCTTGCCGGACAGCTGCGGCTCCATGCCCGCCAGCGGCCAGTCGATGCCCAGCGCAGGGTCGTCCCACGCCAGCGTATGCTCGGCCTGCGGCGCGTAAGGCGCATCGCATTTATAGAGGAAGTCGGTCCCGTCCACGAGCGTCAGGAAGCCATGCGCGAAGCCCTGCGGCACCCAGAACATCAGCTTGTTGGCGGCGCTGAGTTTCACGCCGACCCATTTGCCGAAATTCGGGCTGGAGCGGCGGATATCGACGGCCACGTCATAGACCGCGCCGGAAACGACGCGCACCAGCTTGCCCTGCGGGCCGGGGTTCTGGAAATGCAGTCCGCGCAGCACCCCTTTCTGGCTGCGCGAGTGGTTGTCCTGAACGAAGGCAATGTCGAGGCCGGCCGCCGCGAATTTCTCTGCATTCCAGCTTTCCATGAAAAAGCCGCGCTCGTCCCCGAAGACGGAGGGCTCGATCACCAACGGGCCCGGTATCGCGCATTCGCGGATCTTCATTTCAGCAGCGCCGCCAGATATTCGCCATAGCCGGATTTCTTCAGCGGCTGGGCGATGCGGTCCAGTTGCTCGCTGTCGATGAAGCCCTGTCGCCAGGCGATTTCTTCCGGGCAGCAGATTTTCAGGCCCTGCCGTTCCTCCGTGATGCGGACATAGGTGCCGGCATCCAGCAGCGAGGCATGCGTTCCGGTATCGAGCCAGGCAAAGCCGCGGCCCATGATTTCCACCGACAGCGCGCCATCGTCGAGATACAGACGGTTGAGGTCGGTGATTTCCAGCTCGCCGCGCGGGGACGGTTTCAGGTCGCGCGCCCGGTCCACCACCGTCTCGTCGTAGAAATAGAGGCCGGTAACCGCATAATTCGACTTCGGCTTGGCAGGCTTTTCCTCCAGCGACACGACCGCGCCCTCGCTGTCGAATTCCGCCACGCCGTAAGCCTCGGGATTGGCGACGCAATAGCCGAACACGCTGGCGCCGCTGCTCCGCGCATCGGCGCTCGCCAGCAGGTCCGGCAGGCCGTGGCCGTAGAAGATGTTGTCACCCAGCACGAGCGCGCTTGGTCCGCCGCGCACGAAGTCCGCACCGATATGGAAGGCCTGTGCGAGCCCATCAGGGCTTGGCTGCACGGCATATTCGATGCTCATGCCCCAGTCGCTGCCATCGCCCAGCAGCTTGCGGAACTGGTCTGCATCCTCCGGAGTGGTGATGATCAGGACTTCGCGAATGCCCGCAAGCATCAGCGTGCTGAGCGGGTAATAGATCATCGGCTTGTCATAGACCGGCATAAGCTGCTTTGAGACGCCGCGGGTCAGCGGCCAGAGCCGCGTTCCGCTGCCACCTGCCAGGATGATGCCCTTGCGGGCCGTCGCGGGCTTATCTGATTGGCTGTTCATGGCCCTGCGCCTAGCCGGTGCGGGGGCGCGCGGGCAAGGCGCTTGTGCAGTGCAGCGCGCGCGTTTCAGGCTTTCCCGCTTGCCTCCGCGCCGCCGGGCAGCAGGCGAAACACGCGGTCTGCGTGGTTCAGGGCACTTTCGCGGTGGCTCACCATGATGAGCGAGAAATCACCGCGCCGGCTGGCGAGCGCGGCCAGTACCTGGTCCTCTGTCGCTGCATCCAGTGCATTGGTCGCCTCGTCCAGCACCAGCAGGCGCGGGCGGCGCAGCAGGGCACGGGCAAGGCAGAGGCGCTGGCGCTCCCCGCCGGACAGCGCTTCGCCGCGCTCGCCCACGCGTGTGGCAAGCCCCTGTGGCAAGCGGGCGACGAGCTGGCTGGCCTGGGCGATTGCGAGAGCCTGCGCGATCGCTGCATCATCTGCGCCATTCGTGCCCCAGCGCAGGTTCTCGGCGACAGTGGCATCGAAAAGGAAGGGGGTCTGCGGAACGAAAGCGATCTGCGCGCGCCAATGGGCGAATTCGGCCGGGGTAGTCAGCACCTTGCCATCCACCAAGACGCTGCCTTCGTTTGCTTTAAGCAGACCGGCCATCACTTCCAGCAGCGTGGTCTTGCCTGCGCCAGACGGCCCCGCCAGAGCGATCCGCTCACCCGCGCCGATCTGGAGGTTCGCTGCGCTGAGGATCGCCCCACGCCCGGGATAGGCAAAGCGAATGCTGCGTAGCTCCACTTCTGCAGGACCGGCGGGCAGCGCCGCAGGGTGGTGGATCTCCGCGGCTGGCGGTGCACTCGCCAACAGGCGGCTTTCGGTGCGCTGAAGCTCGACCAGCGCCGGCAGCATGTGGGCGGTCGATTGCAGGCTCTGGATGATCGCCTGCACCGGCCAGGATAGTCGGGCGACGACCAGTATGACGACCGCGAGGATCTCTACCGGCGTATCCAGCACCAGCAGTCCCATGGCGACGATGAGCGCCCCCAGTAAGCCCGCGACTACCTGGAATACGGAGCGAAAGCGGACCAGGCGGCTGACGTGGTCGAGCGCGCCGCGGCGCGCATCGGCGATGCTCTCTGCGAAGCGGGCGCCGAATTCGGCCTGTGCGTCGTGCAGGCGGGCGAGCTTCTGGCTGGCGAGGAAATCGCCCAGAACATGATGGCTCGACCGCTCGGCGCGCGTCTGGTGGCGGCCCAGCCCGGCTGCGCGGCGGACCAGCGGCCATCCCGCGAGCACGGCCAGCGTGAGGAGAGCCACGATGGCCAGCAGGAGCGGCGGTGAGAGCACCGCCAGCAGTCCCAGTTGGGCCAGCGCAAGCGCCACCAGCGACGCTGTGCTGAGCATTTGCGTGTTGCCGATGCCGAGCCGCTCCACATCCCGTGTGACGGCATGTTCAAGGTCCGTGCGCTGGAACTTCGCTGCCTCCAGCCATTCCGCACGTCCGATCGCGTCGAAGATGCGCCGCCGCCAGTTGTCGACATAGCCGGTGGCGATGGCAACGAGCAGCACCTCGCGCTTCGCGGCGACGAACGCCCGCAGGGTCAGCAGCGACAGGAAGATCGCGAGGATTGCCAGGACCTGTTCCGCCCGCCCATCGATCCCGGAATTGCCGAGTGCGCCGAGGATGAAGCGCCCGGTGGCACTGTCTGCCGAGCCGCCTTCCGCAAACAGTGCAACAAGCGGCACGAGCATCACGATGCCCGCCGAATCGAGAATGGCGCCAAGCCCGACCAGCCCGGCGGCAAGCGCCAGCTTCTTGCCGGCGTAGCTCTTCAGATCGGCAAGATAGAACCGCGCGCCCGCAAGGGCGGGTGCTTCAGGAGAGAGGTTTTCGGTCAGGACCATGCAAAAACTGGCGGAGACGGAGGGATTGGCCTTCGCTGCGCTGCGGCCTTCTTCGGTGCTGCGCACCTGCGAATCCGAACCAGATGTCCGTCCACCGCTCGCATTTCCGCCATCGCCACCTGCCCGAAGGCAGGGGCCGCTGGCGGAGACGGAGGGATTCGAACCCTCGATACCCCGATAGGGGTATGGTTCCTTAGCAGGGAACTGGTTTCAGCCACTCACCCACGTCTCCGGATCGCGGCTTCGCGATAGGAGGGGGCCTATAGCGGGCAGTATTGCGCGCTTCAAGGGCGCGTTCAGGGGGAAATGGCCGGATAGGGCGAGAAGTTTGCGGCGCATGCCTGCAACATGGCCCGTGTCTCTTTAACGTCGGCCACCGGAAGGCCCTGCTCCGGCGCCTTCATGCGGTCTGCTGGCGGGAAGGTTCCGTAACCTGCCAGCAGCGCATGCCAGCTCATCACGGGGTAGGGCGCGTCGCGGTAAGCGCCGGCCAGCGCCTCGGACATGTCCTTATGCGTGAACCATGCTGTCATCATGGCCTTGAGGCTGTCCGAGAGCCGGTCATGCCCCGCATTTTCGCGCCAGTACTGCGTGTCCGTGCGCCGGTTCAGGCGGTAATGCGCCACGATGTAGTCGCGGATGCCTTCATACCGTTCGGCAGTGCGGGTGTTGAAAATATCGCGGTGCTGCGCGGTGAAACCGCCCTGCCGGTATGCCTGCGCAAACTCCATGGCTGTGGAGATGACGATGTGCAGCGCGGTCGCCTCCAGCGGCTCGATGAAGCCCTGCGCCAGACCGGCGGCAAGGCAATTGCGATGCCAAGTCTGCTCGACGCGACCGACCTTCATCTTCAGGAAACGCGCTTCCTGCGGATCGCCGGTCATGCCGATCGCCTCGCGCAGTTCGGCCTCCGCCTCCTCGTCCGAAAGGTAGCGGCTGGAATAGACGTAGCCATTGCCGGTCCGGCTGGTGAGCGGGATGGACCAGCGCCAGCCTGCACGCATCGCCACGGCCTCCGTCTGCGGCTTGAAGACACCGCCATGCTGTGTGGGCATCACCACGGCCCGGTCGTTGAACAGGTTCTCGCCGAAGTCGCGGAAGGCCACGCCCAGCTCCTGCTGGCAGAGCAGGGCGCGAAAGCCGGAGCAATCGACGAAGATGTCCCCCGCGATACGATCCCCGTCCTCCGTCAGTAAGGCTGCGATATCGCCATGCTCCGCGCGCTCGACGGAGGCGACTTTCGCCTCGCGGTGCACCAGTCCGCGCTCCACCGACCAGTCACGCAGGAAGGCGCCCAGCTTGTAAGCATCGAAGTGATAGCCGTAGCTTGGCGGGAAGGGGAAACTGTCTGCGGCCTGCGGGCCCCTGCCTTCATCCGCCAGCAATCGGGCGAGATACCAGTCGTCCGGATGGGCAGGCACGTCCGTGCCGCGCCGGGCGAGCGCGCAATTATGGAAGAAGCCGGGCTGAGTATGCAGGTCCACCGGGCCGGAAAAAGGGTGAAAATAGCTCTCGTGCCCGTCCCGCTCGCTCCAGCCGGAAAAGCGGATGCCCAGTTTGTAAGTGGCATCGCAGGCGGCCATCCAGTCCGCTTCCGCAATGCCCAGATGGTCGAACAGCGCCTTCAGCTGCGGGGTGGAGCCTTCGCCCACGCCGATGATGCCGATCTCCGGGCTTTCCACCACGGTGACGCTGGCACCCAGCGGTCCCCATTCCTTGTGCAGCAGGGCCGCGGTGATCCAGCCCGCGCTGCCGCCGCCCAGCACCACCACATCGGGTGGGCGGGGCGTGTCAGGACTGGAGGAAGATCGCGCCATAGGGTGCGAGGGTGTCGCCATCCACGCCGTTTATCGCAGCCATCACGTCGCCGCAAACCGTGCCTTCCGGCAGGGTGACGGTTTCGGGCGAGAGGTTTGCAACGAAGCGCACGCGCTGGCCATCCGCCTCTCGGTCCAGAACCAGCACATCGCCTTCGCAGCGGCACGCCGCAACACGTCCTGACCGGAGCGCCGGATGGCGGGCTCGCAGTTCCAGCATAGCCCGTGTGTGATTGAGCAGCGATGCCGGATCATTGCCCTGCCGGTCCACCGCCTTGGCAGCGTTCTCGTCGCCCACGGGCAGCCACGGGGCGGCATGGCCAAAGCCTGCATTCTCGCACTGGGTGATCCACGGCATCGGCGTGCGTGCGCCGTCGCGCGACAAGGTTTGCGGCCAGTTGGCGATGGCTTCGGGATCGTGCAGCATCTCGAAGGGGATCTCGACCTGGTTCAGGCCCAGTTCCTCGCCCTGATAGATGATGATGTTGCCGCGAAGCGAGCACAGCAGTGCGGCCTTCATGCGCGCAAAGGCGTCATGGTGCTCCGGCCCGCACCAGCGCGAGATAGCGCGCGGCGCATCGTGGTTCTCGAAAGCCCAGCTGGGCCAGCCGGCCCCACCAGCATCAGGGCCATCTTCAGGGCCATCGGCAGGCCATTCGCCCAGTGCATCGCAGACGAGCTGCGGCGTCAGCTGGTCGGCATAGAGGAAGTTGAAGCCGTAAGCGGAATTCAGCCGCCGGTCGCCCTGCGTGAAAAGCTTCATCTCGCGCGCGGCATCGTCCCCGCCCACTTCGGCCACGGTGAATACGGCGTCATAGCGATCACACAGCGCGCGGATCCGCTCGATGAAGGCGGGGATGTCCTTGTGCGACTGGTTGTGCACTTTCAGCTGGTAATCGAAGGGCCGGGTGCGCGGCTTGCCATTGTCCGGCGCCGGCGGGTTATCGCGCAGCTGCGGATCGTGCATCAGGAAGTTCAGTGCATCGATGCGGAAGCCGTCTACGCCCCGGTCAAGCCAGAACTTCGCGACATCCAGCAGCGCCTGCTGCACGTCCGGGTTGTGCCCGTTGACTTGCGGTTGGCTGCTGAGAAAATTGTGCATGTAATACTGGCCGCGGCGCGCGTCCCAGGTCCATGCCGGCCCGCCGAAAACGCTCTGCCAGTTGCTGGGCGGGGAGCCATCGGGCTTCGCATCGGCCCAGACATACCAGTCCGCCTTGGGATTATCGCGACTGGAGCGGCTTTCTTCGAACCAGGCGTGCTCGTCCGACGTATGGGCGTATACCTGGTCGATGAGCACCTTGAGGCCCAGCTCATGCGCCCGGGCAATCAGCGCGTCGAAATCCGCCAGCGTGCCGAAGATCGGGTCAACGTCGCGGTAATCGGCCACGTCATAGCCGAAATCCTTCATCGGGCTGGTGAAGAACGGGCTGATCCAGATGCCGTCCACGCCAAGGCTGGCGACATGGTCCAGCTTCTGCGTGATGCCGGGCAGGTCGCCGATGCCGTCTGCGTTGGAATCGCAGAAGCTGCGCGGATAGATCTGGTAGATCGCCGCGCCGCGCCACCATTCGGCGTCACCGTTGTCCGCCCGCGCAGACTTCATGGACACGAAGCGATTCATTTTGCGGTTTCACTCACCCGGCACACGGCCCAGCCAAATGCGGGCAGTTCGATTCTGACACTGCCGGGCACGGTAACCGAGCCCGGGCACGTGCCGGCCAGGGTTTCGAGCGAGCGTGCATTTGAACCGATGACGGCATTTTCCACGATGGGCGCGTCCGAGGTGTTGAAGGCAATGTAATATTCCGTGCCGGTGTCCGGATCGAAGCGGCTGACGGCGAAAAGGCCCGGCTTGGTGCGGAATTCGCGCGTGACCTGGCGTCCGCGGCGAAGCGCCGGATGCTCGGCCCGCATTTCGGAAAGGCTGGCGACCAGCCGGTACAGCGGGTGTGCCTCGTCAAAATTGGAAACCGCCGTGGTCGCATCCGTGCCGATCAAATTGTTATCGTTGTAAACGGCGGTGCGGCTGGGGAACATGTCCTCGCGCGCCAGCTGGTCGTGTGCATCGCCCACGAAGCCCTGCTCGTCCCCGTAATAGACGGTCGGCGCGCCGCGCAGCGTGAACATCATGGCGTGGCCGAGCATGACGCGGCTCAGCAGCTCGTCCTGCGAGATGCCGGGCCTGTCCTGGCGCACCAGGGTGGAGAAGCGGCCCATGTCGTGATTGCCCAGGAAGGTGGGCATGTTCATGGCGGCTTCCTCGCCACCTTCATACAGCACGTCGCCGGCGAACAGTTCCATCAGCGTATCCGTGCCCTTCGCCTTGCCCAGCACGTCCTGCATGGCGGACTGGAACGCGAAATCCAGCACGGCAGGCACGCCGTCACGCCGCGTAAACTGCGCGAAATAGCCTGCATTCGGCTCGTTGCGGGCAACCTCCGCGAACATCGTGAAGTTGGGTTTGCCTTCAGCATTCGCGGTCTGCGTGATGGCGGGCAGGAAGGCCTGCCAGAAGCCGGGATCGACGTGGCGGAAGGTGTCGATGCGGAAGCCGTCGACGCCGTAATCGGTCACCCAGAAGCGGTAGATGTCGATCATCCCCTCACGCACCCGGGGGTGTTCGGTGAACAGGTCGTCCAACCCCACGAAATCGCCGAAGGTGTTGCTCTCGCCGTCGAAGGTCGTGTCGCCGCGATTGTGGTAATAGATCGGGTCATTGAGCCATGCGGGGACCTTGATGTCTCTCTCCGCATCCTTGACCACCGGCGTGTAGGCGAAGTCCGGTGCGGTCAGGCGGGCGAAGTTCTCATCCGTGCTGACCTGGTCCCCTTCAAAGCCTTCGTTGATGCGCGCACCGCCGACATCGCCGCGGGTGACATAGGGGTAATCACCGCGGCTGCGGTACTTGTAGCCCGTCTCCGGACCTTCCTCGTAACCGATGACGTCGGCCGTGTGGTTGGTGATGATGTCCATGTACACCTTCATGCCCATGCCATGGGCGGCGTCCACAAAGGCGCGGAATTCGTCTGCAGTGCCGAAATGGGCATCGGGCCGGGTGAAGTCGGTGACCCAATATCCGTGATAACCGGCGCTTTCCTCGCCCTCGCCGCCCTGCACCGGCTTGTTCTGGAAGATCGGCGCGAACCAGATGGCGGTGATGCCCATGCGCTTGAGGTAAGGCAGACGCGCGGTCAGGCCGGCCAGGTCACCGCCGTGGAAGAAGCCCTTGTGAGTCGGATCGAAGCCATGCTGCAACGGGCCGCCGGTAAAGCCGCCAAGGTCGTTGGACGTGTCGCCGTTCTCGAACCGGTCGGGCAGGACGAAATAGATAACCTCGTCCGAAGGCGGACGCTGGCGGTAATCGATGGCGAGAACCTCTGCCGAGGGGCTGGCTCCCGTGCTGCCTGCCTCCGCCTGCTCAGGGGCAGGGGAGGGCGTGCTGGCCACGGCATTGCTGCCGCCGCATCCGGCAAGCGCCAGTGCGGAGACGAAGGCGAGAATCTGGTGGGTCCTAGTCATGCGGCTACTCCGGATGGATTGTGGCGGGCAGTGAGATCGGCGATTGCGGCCTCATGCGTCGGCATGGTGGCAAGATCTGCGGCGATTGCCTGTTTTTGCTGGGCCAGGAAGCGCGCGAGGTCTTCCTTTGGCATGGCATCGGCGATGGGGTTGTGCGCGCGGGCCATCACGCCCTGTCCGGCCAGCACCTGCAGCCAGCCCACTTCGGCAAACAGTTCGTCCCCGGCGCGGTGGATGGTCCCGGTCTGCTGCCACAGCGCGATCTTGCTGGTGAGCGTGTCCGGCAGGGCAAGACCGCGCATCGCGTCCCAGAAGGGCTCGCCTTCGCGGGCATTGGCCCGGTAATGCAGCACGAGGAAATCGCGGATCGCCAGCCATTCGGTGTCGGCATCGGCATTGAAGCGGTCGATGGCGGCCTGCGCGGGGACCGCGCCCGGAAGCAGCGGCAGGAAGCGCGCGATGGCGCTTTGCACCAAATGGATACTGGTCGACTCCAGCGGCTCCATGAAACCGGCGGCAAGTCCCAGCGCAAGGCAATTGCCGCGCCAGTGTTCGCGCCGCTTGCCGGTCTGGAACCGTATCGTGCGCGGATCGGCGGTGGGCTCGCCGTCGAGATTGTCCAGCAGCAGCTGTGTCGCCTCGTCCTCGCCCATATGCTGGCTGCAGAAGACGTGACCATTGCCCGTGCGGTGCTGGAGCGGGATCCGCCATTGCCAGCCTGCGGGGCGCGCCGTGGCGCGGGTATATGGCGTGATCGCCCCGGCCTTGGCGCAGGGCGCGGCAATTGCGCGGTCGCAGGGCAGCAGCGCGTCCCAGGCGTCGAAATCCGTGCCCATCGCCTCGCCGATCAGCAGGGCGCGAAAGCCGGTGCAGTCGATGAAGAAGTCGCCCACGACCTGTGTTCCGCCATCCAGATGCAGGGCGCGGATGTGGCCGCTCTCGCCGTGTTTCGCGACGCTGTCGATACGCCCTTCCACGCGCGTGACGCCGCGCGCTTCGGCATATTCGCGGAGGTGTGCGGCATAAAGCGCGGCATCGAAGTGATAGGCATAGGGCATGGCTGCCCCGCCGCTGCGCGATGGCCCGCGGCGGAACTTGCCCGCGCGGGCAGCCTGCTCGTTCAGCGAATACTCGGCCAGCGAACCGGCGTCGCCTTCGTCAGCGGCGCGCAGCCAGTAATGCTGGAAGGGCAGCGGACCATGCGCGCGGCCGACCGGGCCGAAGGCGTGCATGTAGGCCGAGCCGTCGCCCGACCAGCCGGCAAATTCGATGCCCAGCTTGAAGCTGGCCTGTGTGGCGGAAACGAAAGCCGCCTCGTCCAGGCCCAGCGCGTGATTGAAATTGTGGATCTGGGGGATCGTCGCTTCACCGACGCCCACCGTTCCGATTGCCTCGCTCTCGACAAGGGTGATGTCGTGCGTGGCAGAGGCGAAGCGAGCGAGCGCGGCAGCCGCCATCCATCCGGCGGTCCCGCCGCCGGCGATAACGATGCTGGGTTTGCCCTTGGCGCTCACGATCTCTCCCGCCTCGATTGCATGCCACGGTGTATTCACCGCTGGCAGACGTAAAGGGGGCGGCAGCGGCAGGGCAAGTGCCCACCACTGCCGCCCCCTGTCAGTTCATCAGAACTTGTAGGTGAAACCGGCCAGGAAGCGGCGGCCGTAGACCTGATAGTCAGTCACCTGGCGGTCCAGGCCCGGTGCGGCGAGCGACACGAACGGCTCGTCCGACAGGTTCTGGCCCTGCAGGTAGATCGACAGGCCTTCGAGCGAACCGCTCTGGAAGTCGTAACCGATCTGCGCATCGTAGATCGTTTCCGCCTTCGCCTGCTTGCGCTGCAGATTGCCACCGAAGCCGGTGAAATCGCCGCGGAAGGTCGAACGGTGACGCACGCTGCCGCGAACGTTGATGCCGTTGTTATCGTAGTACAGCGTACCGTTGGCGACCCACTTGGAGTAGCCGGGGATCTCCGCGATGTTGCCGTTGGCGTCGGTCACTTCCGTTTCGGTCAGCGAGACGCCGCCCGTCACACCGAAGCCTTCAAGCGCCGGGGTGAAGGTTTCGAACGGCAGGGTCACTGCGAGTTCGGCACCGTAGAGGAAGCCGCCACCGGTGTTGATCTTGGTATTCAGGATACCAACGGTGGACGCGACGGCCGGACCGGTCGGGGGCGGGAAGCCACCGAAGTCGAACACGAAGCGGCCATCGGCGATGTAGCTCTGGATGTCCTTGTAGAACAGCTGGAGCGAGACCACGCCGCCCAGGCCGAAATACTTCTCGAAGTTCAGGTCGAAGGCCGTTGCCCGGTAAGGCTGCAGGAACGGGTTGCCGCCCCCGCCTTCGATGATCGGCGGGTTGAAGCTGTTGTTGATGCCATAGCCGATGGACACGCGCATGTCGTCGAGACGCGGGCGCATGATCTGCTTGGAAGCAGCAAAGCGGACCACGAAATCGCTGTCGAAGCGGGCCGAAACGTTCAGGCTGGGCAGCCAGTCGAGGTAATCGGTACCCAGTTCCACGGACTGCGGGCCGGTCGGCGTGAAGATCAGGCCGGTGGACGTCTGATCGGCAGAGATGACCTGCAGGCCGAAGTTACCGGTGAGCACACCGCCGGTGAAGCTCGTTTCGAAATTGGCCTGCGCATAGATCGTCAGCAGGTCTTCCGAGATCGAGTAGTTCTTCGACAGCACGTCCTGCGCGGTGTTCGGATCGAGCATGTAGACGCCTGCAGCGATCAGCTCACGCGGATCGTAGCTGACGACCGGGCCGAGGCCGAGATAGGTCAGGTCCGTGGATTCCAGCAGGATGTTGCTGGGGATCGTCGCTTCGGAGACGCCGCCGGACAGCATGATGAAGCTTTCGTCCGCCAACAGCGACTTGTCGCGGTTGACGTAGCTTGCACCGATGGCGACCGAGGTCAGCGGACCGGCAAATTCACGCTCCAGGTGGAAACGGTACTGCATCAGTTCGTCATCGACGATGCGGTTGTTGAAGTAACCGGCCTGGATGCGCGAGCCACCCCAGCCCAGCGGGTCCGTCAGGACGATCTGCGTGGGGTCGCTGTAATCGAGCGTCGGGTTGAAGAACGTGCCGGTTTCGCCGGTCTGGAAACCGATCGTATCGGACGGGCCGGACTGGTTGTAACCCGTGCCTGCATAGCTTTCGAAGCTCAGCTCTTCACGGTCGGTGCGCGAATAACCGAAGTCGAACCAGGCCAGCCAGCCGTCCTTCTCGTATTCCAGGTTGATGCCGCCGGAAAGCAGGTCTGCTTCCTTGCTGAAGACATCGTTACGGATAACGCCGCGCACGTTGTTGAACGTGCCGCTGGTCACGACACCGTCCTCGATGGTGGCAACCGGATCCGTGCTGACGCCGAACGCGCCGAAGCCGAGCGGCAGTTCGATGCCGCGCTTGATCTGGTCGTCTTCGAAGTCGGAATAGAAGCCGTCCACGGTGACCGTGAAGTTCGGCGTCGCCTGGAACTGCAGCGTGCCGGACAGGCCGAGGCGCTTCAGCTGGGTGGATGTCACGAAGCTCTTGGAGCCGCCGATGATGGCCGCGCCGTTGAAGCCGCCGTAACCCCAGGCGTTGAATTCCTGCAGCTGGTAAGGCTCGTCCACATAGGATGCGGACAGCGAGACGCCGACCGTGTCGTCTGCGAACTGGTCGATGTAGGTTGCGTTGGCGCGGTAGCCGAATTCGGTCGAACCGGCGTTCAGCTTGCCGAGGTCGGCATAGGAACCGCGGGCACCGATGGCGAGGACGCGTTCACCCACTTCCAGCGGGCGAACCGTGCGGATGTCGATCGTGCCGACAAGGCCCTGGCCCACCAGCTGTGCGGTCGGCGACTTGTAGACGACGACCTGGCTGACGATTTCAGAGGGATACTGGTCGAATTCGACTGCGCGGGCATCGCCCAGCGAAGTCTGCTCGCGGCCATTCAGCAGCGTCTGCGAGAAGTCGGGGCCGAAGCCGCGGACCGCGATCACATTCGCGCGGCCGTTGAGGCGCTGCGAGGTGAGGCCGGGAAGGCGGGCAATCGATTCGCCGATCGAGTTGTCGGGCAGCTTGCCGATGTCTTCGGCGGAAACCGATTCGACGATCTGGTCGGAACGGCGCTTCTCATTGACGTCGTTCTGCAGGCTGGCGCGAAAGCCGGTCACCAGGATGGTGTTTTCCGGTTCTTCGTCGGACACCGGCGTGCCGTCTTCGACCTGGTCGTCGACATTCGTCGGCTGGGTGGTCTGGGCCTGGGCGATGCCGGGCACGAGCAAGGCGAAGGCCATTGCGGTGCTGCCGAACGCGGCGAGCTTGAAATTGCGCTTGGTCACGATGTTTAGTCTCCCTTGTCCGCACTATCGGCTGCGGATTTCCTTCCAAGACGGGACGCACAATTTGTCCGCACATCCGCCTCTCGCATCGCGGCATAAGCCTGCTGCAATAGGCGCGAATAGGCGGCATACGTATGTTTGTGCACTGCAGCATCGATGGGTGTCGCCAGTTTGCAACAATCGCATGGCGCCGCGAGTGGCTGCGATATCCGCTTCCCCTCTCACGCGCGCGCGGTTAGGGTTGGTACACAGGGAGAGAGACATGGGCCGCAAGCCGAGCGGACGCCCCACCAGCTTCGATATCGCCTATGAGGCAGGGGTGTCCCAGCCCACCGTCAGCCGCGCGCTGCGCGGAGACCCCTCGGTCAGCGAAAAGACCCGCGAGCGTATACGCGAAATCGCGCGGGAGCTCAATTACACGGTCGACAAGAACGCATCCTCGCTCCGTTCGCAGCGCAGCAACACTATCGCGCTGCTCTTCTTCGAGGATGAGACGGCGGACGAGAGCGGGATCAACCCGTTCTTCCTGGCCATGCTGGGTTCCATCACCCGGGCCTGCGCGGATCGCGGGCTGGACCTGCTGATATCCTTCCAGCGCATGGAAGACGATTGGCATACCCAGTACCAGGACAGTCACCGTGCCGACGGCCTCATCCTGCTCGGCTATGGCGACTTCTCGCTCTATTCCAAGCGGCTGGACCAGCTGGTGGCACAAGGGACGCATTTTGCGCGCTGGGGCTCGGTCCGCTCCGATACGACCGGCGGCACGATCGGGTCGGACAATCTGGGTGCCGGGCGCCTTGTGGCCCAGCACCTGCTGGCGCGCGGCCGCCGCAAGATCGCCTTCCTGGGCCATGCGGATTCGCATTACCCAGAGTTTGCGCACCGCTACCGCGGGCTGTGTGAAGGGCTGGAGGAAGCGGGCATTGGCGCGGCACAAGTCCCGCAGTTCGATGCCATCACCACCGAAGCTGCCGGGCGCGACGCGGCCCGCGCCCTTATTTCCAGCGGGCAGGAATTCGACGCCATCTTCGCAGCGAGCGACCTGATTGCGATTGGCGCGATGCAGGCTCTTGCGGATGCGGGGCGCAAGGTGCCCGGCGATGTGGCCGTGGTGGGCTTTGACGACATTCCTTCCGCCAGCCTGACTGTGCCGCCGCTGACCACCGTCAGCCAGGACATTCGCGGCGCGGGCAAGCGCCTGCTGGAGACGCTGCTGGCCAAGATCGAGGGCGAGACCCTGCCCGATGCCCGCCTGCCAACGCAGCTGGTGGTACGCGGCACCTCGCCTGCGGAGGGTGATGACTGACGAGCACGCGGGCCTGTCACATTCGTATGCGTGTTGTCGCGCCAGCGGATTTGGGCCAGCCTGTCGGGTAACGCGAAGATCGCCCATGAAGGGTGGCGCGCGCGGGAGAGAGCAACATGGCATCGGTCGCGGGCGCAATGCCCACTCGCAAACCGCATATGGGCAAGGGCGGACTTGCCAAAATCAGCTTCGGTTTCTTCGGCATCCAGATCGGCTTCGTGCTGCAGAATTCCAATATGAGCCGGATCTTCCAGACGGTCGGCGCATCGCTGGACGACCTGCCGGCGCTGTGGGTTGCCGCCCCGCTGACCGGCCTGATCGTGCAGCCGATCGTGGGCCATCTCTCGGACAAGACGTGGAACCGCTTCGGCCGCCGCCGCCCATACTTCACGACCGGCGCGGTGCTTGCGGCGCTTTCGCTGTTCCTGATGCCCTTCGCCCCGCTGTTTGCTGCGCCGCTGCTGTTTGCCGCCGCGCTGCTGTGGGTGCTCGATGCCAGCCTCAACATCGCGATGGAGCCATTCCGCGCCTTCGTGGGGGACATGCTGGACAAGTCGCAGCACGCGACAGGCTATGCCGTGCAGACCGCCTTCATCGGCGCAGGCGCGGTGGTTGCGGCGATCTTCCCGTGGCTGCTGGAACAGTTCGGCGTCAGCAATGTGGCGGCAGCGGGTGAGATACCGGACACCGTCCGCTGGAGCTTCTGGGCTGGGGCAGCCGCACTGCTGTTCGCGGTCATGTGGACCGTCTTCACCACGAAGGAATACAGCCCCGAAGAGCAGGCGGCCTTCGCGTCGGCAGACGGTGCCGCCGAGGAAAGCCTGCACGCGCCGGCGAAGCTGGCAGAGGCCGGACAGGGGCCGAGCATGGCGTGGATTGCGCTCGGCTCCGGCGTGGCGGGTGCCACCTGGGCATGGGGTCTGGAGAAGGAGCTTTACCTGCTCGGCGCCCTGCTGGCGGCTTACGGCCTGCTGCGCGGTATCGGCATCGTCCTGGCCAAGGGTGGGCGCGAAACGGGCATGCTGGCCAGCATCGTGGGCGATTTTTCCGGCATGCCGGACCTGATGAAGCGGCTCGCGCTGGTGCAGTTCTTCAGCTGGTCGGCGCTCTTCATCATGTGGATCTATTCCGGGCCGATCGTGTCGCAATATTTCTTCGGCAGCGCGGACCCCACTACCGTGGCCTATAACGAAGGCGCGAACTGGTGGAACGTGATCTACACCGTGCAGAACGGTGTCGCCGCCGTCGCTGCGCTGGTCCTGCTGCCTTTCATGGCGAAGCGGCTGGGCAAGGTTGTGACGCACATGACCTGCCTGCTGCTGGGCTCGCTGGGCTTCCTGGCTTATTTCGTGCTGCGCGATCCCAATCTGCTGATCGTGGCGGAGGTGCTGAAGGGCATCGCCTGGGCCAGCATCCTGGCCATGCCCTATGCCATTTTGGCGAGCAGCCTGCCGCAGGCGAAGCTGGGCATCTACATGGGCCTGTTCAACGTCTTCATCGTGGTGCCGCAATTGCTGGTGGCGACCGTGATGGGCACGGTAATGAAGGCCTTCTTCCCGGAAGAGCCGGTGTGGACCATGCTGTTCGCCGCCGGCAGCTGGACACTGGCTGCATTCGCCATGCTGCGCCTTCGCGGGCGCGTTCCTGGCTGAGCCGACGCATGGCGGACTCGTTTCGCCGCATTTCGGATTCGACTCGCCGCGCATTCATTGCTGCTTCAGGGCGGGGCGACTCTTATCTTGGCCGATGGATCTGCGCGTTTGCGCTTGGAGGGATCGGCTATGAACATGCAGCACCTTGCCCGGCGGGCAAAAGATGGCGGGATGGCGCTGCTGGCGCTGGCCGCCGCGTCCCTGGCCATGCCGGCAGCAGCACAAATCCAGTCGGTGGACCCGGACACCGCTTACGAGGTCGATGGCGACCTTGCAGGCGAGGAAACCGCCGCGCCGACGTATGAGGACCGCGTTCTCGACCTGCCGCCGGAAGAGGCGGCCGATGGACCGGCTTACGACGTGCCGCAGCAATATGAGGATGCCGGCGCTACAGCCGATACCCTGCCGGAAGCCGGAGCCTATCCCGCAGAGCAGGCGGCCCAGACCGCCGAGCCGTCCCAGACTTATCAAGAAGACGATCTGCTGGGCGCCGCTGAGGGCGTCTTCGGCCAGGGCGCGGAAGGCCTCGCCGGGCTGATCGAGGACCTGCTGCGCGACCAGGGCGAACCCAATGGCTATATCGTCGGCCGCGAGGGCGGCGGCGCATTCATCTTCGGCGTCCGTTACGGATCGGGCACGCTGTATCACAAGGTGGAGGGGCAAAAGCCCGTCTACTGGACCGGCCCGTCGCTAGGCCCCGATGTGGGCGCCAATGCGGGCAGCACCTTCATTCTGGTCTACAATCTCTACGACACGGAAGACCTCTACGAGCGCTTCCCTGCGGGCGAGGGCCAATTGTATGCGCTGGGCGGCTTCAATGCCTCCTATGTGCGCAAGGGCGATATCGTGCTCATTCCGATCCGCGTGGGCGGCGGGCTGCGCGTGGGCCTGAACGCCGGTTACCTGAAGTTTTCCAAGAAGCAGCGCTGGCTGCCCTTCTAAGATACAAAGCATGAATTGTGTGCGTGTAGGCGGCTTGCCGCTTGCGGGCGCGCGCGCCTGTGGGCATTGAGCGCGCATGCTTGAACGACTGAACCAGCAACCGCCCGACGCGCTGCTTGCGCTGATCAAGATGCATGCAGCGGACCCGCGCGCCGACAAGATTGACCTTGGCGTGGGTGTCTACCGCACCGGGCAGGGCGATACGCCCGTCTTTGGCGCGATCAAGGGCGCGGAACGGCGGCTGGTGGAGGAACAGGCCAGCAAGTCCTACCTCGGCCCGGAAGGGGACATGGGCTTCGTCCACGGGCTGGCCCCCATCGTCTTCGGCGCGGACATGGCCGCGTCGGACCGGATCGAAGGCATGCAGACGCCGGGCGGCACGGGCGCCGTGCGCCTTGCCCTGGCACTGGCCAAGGCTGGTGGCTGCAAACGCGTGATGATGGGCACGCCAAGCTGGCCCAACCACGCGCAGATCCTCGATGACCTGGGGCTGGAGCTGGTCGCATTCGACCATGCCACGTCAGAAGGCGATGCCAATTTCGCTGCGCTGGAGCAGGCGCTATCCGGCGCGGGCGAGGGCGATGCCGTCCTGCTGCACGGCTGCTGCCACAACCCGACCGGCGTCGATTATTCGAACGCGCAGTGGGATGCGATTGCCGCCATGCTGGCAGACAGCCCCGTGCTGCCGGTCCTCGACCTCGCCTACCAGGGCCTTGGACAAGGGCTGGAGGAAGACGCCTACGGCCTTCGCACCGTTCTCGCCGCGGTGCCCGAAGCGCTGGTGGCTTACAGCTGCGACAAGAATTTCGGCCTGTACCGCGACCGCGTAGGCGCGCTGTGGGCGATGGCCGCCGACACGGATGTGCTGGACCGCGTGCTGTCCAACGCATCCTCCCTTGCACGGGCAAACTGGTCCATGCCGCCCGACCACGGCGGCGCTGCGGTGCGCGTTGTGCTGGAGGATGCCGACCTGACAGCGCAGTGGCTGGACGAACTTGAGCAGATGCGCACGCGTATCAACCAGGTGCGCACGAAACTGGGCGAAGCGGGAACTGCCGGCAGCGTGGACCTGACGCCCTATGCGCGCCAGCAGGGCATGTTCGCCATGCTGCCTCTCAGCAAGGAGCAGATCGTCGCCCTGCGTGAGGATCACGGCATTTACATGGCAGGCTCGGGCCGCATCAACGTGGCCGGGCTGACCACCGCCAATATCGGCACATTCGTGGCCGCGCTGGCGAAGGTGACAGGCTGACAGTGCTTGACCGGCAGCCGGTGCTGGAAGGCGAGCGGCTGCTGCTGCGGCCCTTGTGCGAGAGCGACCGGGACGCGCTGTTTGCGGTCGCTGCGGACGCGCAGGTCTGGGCGCTTCATCCGGTGACGGATCGCTGGCAGGAGCCGGTCTTCCGGCAGTTTTTCGACGATGCGCTGGCCAAGGGCGGCGCACTTGCCGTGATCGAGAAGGCGAGCGGCGCGATTGCCGGGTCAAGCCGGTTCCAGGCCTATGACCCGGCGGACGGCGGCTCGGTAGAGATCGGCTGGACCTTCCTGGCCCGCCGCATGTGGGGAAGCGGCGCAAACGCCGAAATGAAGCGGCTGATGCTGCGCCATGCGCTGCAATCGGTCCGCCGGGTGGTCTTTCGCGTGGGCGAGAACAACCTCGTATCACGCCGCGCGATGGAGAAGATCGGCGGGATCCTGACCGACCGGACAGAGCGCGTCGACAGCCCCGACGGCGGCTATTGCAACGTGATTTACGAGATCGACCGCGAGACCTTTGCGGCCGGACCGCTCGCCTAGCTGCGCAGCGCTTCCATGCGCTGCAGGTAACGCGCGATGGTATCGATCTCCAGGTTCACTTCATCGCCCTGGCCCAGCTCGTCCAGCGTCGTCACATCGGCGGTATGCGGGATGATGTTCAGCCCGAAATGCACTGCCCCGTCCGGCTGGTCTTCCACCGAATTGACCGTCAGCGACACGCCGTTGATCGTGATGGAGCCCTTCGCCGCGATGAAAGGCGCAAGCTCCGCTGGTGCAGCGATGGTCAGCCGGGTCGATCCGCCTTCCAGCTGCCAGTCCGCAACCTTGCCCACCGCGTCGACATGCCCGGTGACAATGTGCCCGCCCAGCTCGTCGCCGATCTTCAGCGAGGGTTCGAGATTCAGCCGCGCGCCTTCCGCCCAGGTGCCCCGGGCCGTGCGGCTGGTCGTTTCTGCCGAGACATCCACGGCGAACCATGCGGTGTTCCCGTCATGCTCGTCCGCATCCAGCGCACCGCGCTCTACGACAGTCAGGCACACGCCTGCGCAGGCGATGCTGGCGCCGATCGCAATGCCGCGTGCATCCAGCGGACTGGCAATGACAAGCCGCAGGTCGCCCTGCTGCTGCGCGCTGGTGACGGTGCCGATGGCGGTGACGATCCCTGTGAACATGTGGTCGAGCCCTCAGCCTGAATGCCTATGAACGGATGCGCTGGTAGACTTCCAGTGTGTCGCTGCCAAGGCTGCGGGTGTCACTGCGCTGCCAGCGGTCATGCGCGGCGGAAAGTTCGGCCAGGCCGATGTCGGCCACGCCGGGGCGGCCCCCGCCCAGTACGATTGGCGCGCGATAGATCAGCAACCGGTCGACCAAATCGGCGGCAAGGAAGGCGGCTGCGGCCCCGGCCCCGCCTTCGATGAAGAGATATTGGCAATCGCCCAGCTCGGCCACGCCCTGCGGCGAGGACAGCGCGCGCCAGCCGTCCGGCACATCTCCGCGTGTCAGGACTAGGCGCTGCGAGCTGCGATCCTCGAGGCCGGGTAGGCGGACATCGAGCGAGGGCGAATCGGCGCGCAGCGTCTCCCCGCCCACCAGAATGCCATCGGCCCTTGCGCGTTCGCGATGCGCATGGGCGCGCGCCTCGGGCCCGGTGATCCACTGGCTCGTCCCGTCAGCCAGCGCGATGCAGCCATCGAGGGACAGGGCGAGCTTGAGCGTGATGTGCGGTCGCCCGAGCATGGCCCGCGCAAGGTAACCGGCAAGGCTTTCCGCGCTGGGCAAATGGCCCACAAGCTGCGCCTCGACGCCTGCCGCGCGCAGGGCCGCAATCCCGCTTCCAGCCGTGCGGGGGTCCGGATCATGGCAACCGATGATCACGCGCGCGACACCGGCCTCGGCGAGCGAATGCGAACATGTCGGCCCGCGCTCGGAGACGTGCGCGCAGGGCTCCAGCGTGGTGAAAACATCTGCGCCTTCTGCCGCTCTGCCGGCCTCAGCCAGGGCCAAGGCTTCGGCATGCGGCCTGCCGCCAGCCTGCGTGACGCCTCGCCCAAGTACGATGCCGTCCTTCACGATGACGCAAGCAACGGCAGGGTTGGGCGAGGACGAGGGCCGCCCGCGCTCAGCCAGCCGGGCAGCCATGTCCAGCCATTTCAGGTCGGTCTTATTCGCCACCCGTATCGCCGGTGGCAGGCGTTGCAGCAGGCGTTTCGCCGGCTTCTGCGGCGGCGCGCGCTTCCGCTTCCTCGCGGGCGATTTGGCGTTCCACCTCGTCCACGTCGATGCCGGTGGCGCGGCCCAGTTCGCGGTACAATTCCTTGCGCCGCTCGGCCCGCCGTTCCAGCAGAGCGGCGCGTTCATCCTTGCGGCGCTGGTTCTCTATGTTGGACGCGACGATTTCCGCGTCGCTGCGGCCATCCGCCCAGCTGGTGATATAGGTAATGTCGGGCTTGGGCTCCACGCCGCGTTCGGTCTTCGGGATGAACAGCATCATCACCGCAAAGGTCAGTGCAACGGACACGCCCAGCACGCCCCAGCGGTGCGGGTTGGGCCGCTGCCATTCATTCGCGAAGTCCTTGATCGCGCGCTTGGCATTGAATGCCTGTTTTACGGATGACCATGTACCCATGGAGACAAGATAGTATCACTTCGCGCGCCGCGCCAGTCCGGCGATCCCTGCGCGTCAGAAATAGGATACGCTGATCGGGATGCGTCCGCGAAAGTCGCCGCCGCGGCCCCTGGTCGTGGTCATGGTGGCGCCGAACTGGAACTTCAGCACGCCATCTGCGCCCAACCGGGGCACCGGCGGCAGGTCCGTGGTAAATTCCGTCAGCCGCGCTTCCGCGCCGCCCGGTGCGCGCAGGCGAACTTCGGATGGCAGGTCCACGCGGACGGGCTTGTGCGGCTCGCCGGTGATGATGACTTCCCCGGTGAAGACCATGCCACCCAGGTCAACCAGGCCTTCTTCCTGCCGCATGCCGCCGTTTTCCGGCTTGATCGCGGCACGGCCGTCCGCCTCGCTGACCAGCGCCATGCGGCCGAAGGTCAGCCCGCTGCGGATCTCTATGCGCAGAGGCGTCTCCGCCTTCTCGCCGAAGGCATCGGCGCACAGCCGGCATTCCGGGGCGTCCACGGGCACGCCGGAAACCTGCGGCCCGGCAGCTGGAGAAGCAGCGATGGGAGCAGGCAGGGCCATTACGATGGCCATGAGTGCAAGGCGGGCAATATGCGCCATTTGCCGGAATATGGAGGAAGAGGGTTAACGCGCCGTAACCAGCGGAGCAGGCACGGCTACGATGAGCGCGGGCTTATCCGAAACGGTAAAGGCTGCGTCCCGATTGCTTCAGCCACTTGTCCGCAGCCGGCAGGTCGCCATCGAAGATGCGCGCAAGGGCGGCATGGAATGCGGGGGAATGGTCGAAATGCAGGAGGTGCGCGACCTCATGCGCGACCACGGAGCGGCGGACTTCGGCCGGGGCCATCACCAGTCGCCAGTTCAGGCGGATACAGGCCTTGCCCGAACAGCTGCCCCAGCGCTTACGTGCCCGGCTCAGCGCCAGCGTGGGAAGCGGCAAGTCCGCCTTCGCGGCATAGTGTTCCAGGTCTGACGTAAACAGCCGCATCGCTTCGGCCTCCAGCCAGCGCAGCACGCGGCCGTGGAGGCCATCTTCCGGCCCGCCGACATGCAGAACATTTCCCTCACGAACCGGTTTGCGAGGGCGCGCGCTGTCCCAGGCCACCACCAGATCGGCATCGCCGAGGGGCATGCGCGTGCCATCGGCGATGACTTCCTCCTGCGGGACCTTTGCGAGCTGGGCTGCCAGCCAATCGGCGCGCGATTCTGCGAAGCGCAACCCCTCCTGCGCGGCGCACCAGCGCGGCATGGTGACGCGCACCTCGCTGCCATCTGGGGCAAGGCGCAGCGTCAGCCGCTTTGCGCGCGGATGCCGCTTGATGGCGACCGGCAGCGTGGCCGCGCCCAGGTCGATCACCGGATCGGCGGTTCCCCTACGGAGCCAGTCGATCACGCCGGCCTGCCCATCATTCGTCGTCCCACGCCACGATGTGATGCTCTATCGGACCGGCCTCGTCCTCGCTGATGACGCGGCCCGCCACGCTGGCGCCGGCGGCGATCATCGCGTCCGTGCTGCCAGTCAGCAGGTGGTGCCATTCGGGCAGGTCGCGCCCTTCCGCGCGGCGGCGATAAGCGCAGCTTTCCGGCAGCCACGGCACACGCTCTACCAGTTTCAGCGTCAGTTGCAGGCAATCGGGCACCTTCGCCTTGCGATGGCGGTAATCCATGCACTGCGCGGTCTCACAATCGAGCAGGCGGCAGGCGACGTTGGTTTCCGCGATGGCGCCGGTATCCTCGTCCTCCAGCTTGTGCAGGCAGCACTTGCCACAGCCATCGCACAGCTTTTCCCATTCCGCAGCGTTCAGCGCGGCAAGGGGCAGCTTCCAGAAGCGGTCCCTCAGCGCACCCATTTCGCAAGGTCCGCAGCAACCGCTTCGCCCGAATTCTCAACCGCCAGCGTGGCGATGGGATTGCCCTGCGGATCGATCAGGTAAGCGGCGCGGCTGTGATCCATCAGGTACCCGCCTTCCGCATTCTCCTCACCCTTCCCATAGAAGACGGCATAGGCCTTCGCCGCGGCATCGACCTGCTCCGGCGTGCCGGTCAGCCCGACAAGATCGTCGGAGAAGGCGCTGGTGAACTGGGCCACCACGTCGGGCGTGTCGCGCTCCGGATCGATGGTGATGAAGATCGGCACGACATTCGCGGCAAGCTCCGGATTATCCTCGGCAAACAGATTATATCCCTTGACCAGCTTCTGCACGTCGAAGGGGCAGATGTCCGGGCAATAGGCGTAACCGAAATACATGATGCGCCACTTGCCCGCGAAATTGTCCTGCGTGACGCGCTGGCCGCTTGTATCGACCAGTTCGAAATCGCCGCCGATGCTGGATCCGGCGAGCGGCGCGGTGGCCAGGTCCGGCTGCGCGGGGGTATTGTCACAGGCCGCCAGCAGGGCGAGCGGGAACAGCGAGGCGAGTAGCGGCTTGAGGGTCATGGAAAGGCGGTTCATGTCCTGCTAACAGGGTTGGGGCAAGGGATGGTTCGCACCGTGGGCGCAGCGCGCCTGCTACGCCATCCTTCCGGTGGAGGCCAGTAATTCGGCCAGCATCAGTGCCAGTATTTCGGCCGGATCCGGCCACAGCAATTGGGGAGCGCACGTCAAAGTGTTCAAGCGGTTTCGTCTCTTCGGCCTTGTCGGCCTGTTCCTGTCCACCCTGATGGGCGCGAGCCTTGCCAGCGCGCAGGGTTTTTCCGACGGTTTCCTGTTCCTGGAAGCGGTGGAAAAACGCGATGCGGCAAAGGTGAACGAGCTGCTGGAGCACAATGCCACGATCGTGAACTCGCGCGATCTCGCCAAGGGCCATACCGGCCTGCACATCGCGACCAAGCGGCGCGACCTGCAATGGATGGGGTACCTGCTGGGTAAGGGCGCCGATCCGGACATTGCGGACAAGAACGGCGTCACCCCCCTGATGGTGGCCAGCCAGCTTGGCTTCGTGGAAGGCGTGGAACTGCTCAGCAGCAAGGGCGCGAATGTCGATATCCCGAACTCGGCCGGCGAGACGCCGCTGATTTCCGCCGTGCACCGCCGCGACCTGAGCATGGTGCGCGTGCTGCTGCGCGGGGGGGCGGATCCCGATCGCAATGACAATTCCGGCCGTTCCGCGCGCGATTACGCGACGCTCGGCGGCCCCGGGAACTCCGTCCTGAGTGAAATCGACCGGCTGGGCGGCGAGCCCGGATCGCGGACCAAGAAGAAGGCCTCGACCTACGGGCCCAGCTTCTGATGGAAGCCGCCGCTGCCGATACCGGGCCCGGTTTTGCCGACATGACGCTAGACGAGCTGCGGCTCGCGCTCGCTCCGGAGATTGCGGAAGCGGCGATTTTCGACGGCTGGAGCGACGCTGCGCTGGAAAGCGCTGCCGAGTTCGCCGGTGTCGACATGGACGTGGCGCGGCTGGCCTTCCCGGGCGGGCCGATGGACATGACGGTGGCATGGATCGAGCATGTCGATGCGGCGATGGCAGCAGCCTGGCCGCAGGAGAAGCTGGCAGCCCTGCCGATCCGGGAGCGTATCCGCACGCTGCTGCAGTTCCGGCTGGACATGCTGGACGGCAAGGAAGAGGCCGTGCGCCGTTCCCTGGCGATCCAGGCCATGCCGCAGAACCTCCCGCTCACCATGAAGGTGGCGTGGAACAGCGCGGATGCGATGTGGCGGCTGGCCGGTGATACGGCGACCGATTACAACCATTACACCAAGCGCACGATCCTGCTCGGCATCTATTCCGCCTCCATCGCGGTTTTCGTCGAGGATGAGAGCGAGGACAAGGCCGACACACGCGCTTTCGTGGACCGGCGTATCGAAGGCGTCATGAAGTTCGAAAAGGCCAAGGCGCAATTGCTGAAGCCGCGCGAGAGCTTCGATATGATGCGTTTTCTGGGCCGGCTGCGCTACCCCTCGCGGTAAATCTGCGTCCGCCGCGCCGCGCCATCTTCTATTGAGAACCAGTTGCAATACGGCCGGTGCTGTGCCACCCGCCCGGTGCAATGACACTGGACGAACTGGCGCCGCGCGAACGGGCGGAAATCACCCAAGTGGATTGGGCATCGCTGCCTGAATCCGATGCCAAGCGGCTTCGCGCGCTGGGTGTCGATGCCGGTGCCCGTATTGCCATTGCCCATCGCGGCGTCTTTGGCGGGCGCGACCCGCTGGCGCTGATGATCGGCCGGATGGTCATCGCCGTGCGCCGCAGCCATGCGCGCGCCATCAGCGTGGAGCACGTCTGATGGCGCAGGGCGAGACAATCGACCGGCCAAAACCTGCCGCGAAGCTGCGCAGGATCGCGCTGGTCGGCAATCCCAATGCGGGGAAGAGCGCGCTGTTCAATGTGCTGACCGGCGCGCGCCAGAAAATCGCCAATTATCCCGGCGTTACCGTGGAACGGAAGGCTGGGCGGCTCGCGCTGGCATCGGGCGAGGCCGCAGAGCTGGTCGACCTGCCGGGCAGCTACTCGCTCGACGCCTCGAGCCCCGACGAGGAGGTGACCCGCAAGGTCGTCCTCGGCGGATTTGCCGATGAGCCGCGCCCCGACGTTCTCGTTATCGTGATCGATGCTGCGAACCTGGAGCAGCACCTCGTCTTTGCCCAGGAACTGCTCGAACTGGGCATCCCGGCGGTCGCAGCGCTCAACATGATGGACCTGGCGGAGCGCGACGGGCTGGTGGTCGATGCCGATGCGCTGTCAGGCGTGCTGGGTATCTCCGTCATCCCGACCGTTGCCGTGCGTCGCCGCGGAACGGCGGAGCTGCTGGCTGCGATCGACAAGGCAGCGCCCCCGCCGGAACGGCCGCAGCACGTGACCCTGCCGGAGCGGCGTCTGGCCGCGCGCAACATGGCCAAGGGTGCCATCCTTTCGGAGACCGGGGCGCACCGCCTGCATGCCAGCCTCGACAAGGTGCTGCTGCACCCCTGGGCCGGGCCGGTCATCCTGTTCGGCCTGCTGTTCGTCGTCTTTCAGGCCGTATTCGCCTGGGCCGATCCGCTGATCGGCGCCATCGAAGGCGTGGCGGAAGGTCTTTCCGGCCTCGTAAAGGCCAATATGGGCGAAAGCCTGCTGCGCGACCTGATAACCGAAGGCGTGATCGCCGGCGTCGGCTCCGTCGTCGTGTTCCTGCCGCAGATCGTGATCCTTTTCGCCTTCATCCTGGTGATGGAGCAATCGGGATATATGGCCCGTGCCGCCTACATCATGGACCGGTTGATGGCGGGCGTGGGCCTGTCCGGCCGCAGCTTCATCCCGCTGCTGTCCAGCTTCGCCTGCGCCATTCCCGGCATCATGGCGACGCGCAGCATTGCTGACCCGAAGGACCGGCTGACCACGATCCTGATAGCTCCATTGATGACCTGCTCGGCGCGGCTGCCGGTCTACACCGTCATCATCGGCGCGGTCATTCCCGCCACCAGCGTGGGCCCCGGAGTGGGCCTGCAAGGCCTGGTCCTGTTTGCGCTCTATATCGCCGGTATCATCGGTGCGATGGTGGTCGCGCTGGTCTTGCGGCGCACCGTCACCAAGGGCGCGGCAAGCGGCTTCATTATGGAGCTTCCGAAGTACCAGTGGCCGCCCTTGCGCGACCTGCTGATCGGCCTGTGGCAGCGCGCGTGGGTCTTCCTGCGCCGCGCGGGAACGATCATCTTTGCCGCTACCGTGATCCTTTGGCTGCTGCTGACTTTCCCGAAAGCCGGTCCGGGCGAGAGCCAGCTGGACGCTTCCGCCGCAGGTCAGATCGCCAGCGCCATGCAGCCCGCTTTCGAACCTATCGGCTTCCAGCGCGAGATGACGCTGGCCCTGGTGCCCGCCATGGCCGCGCGCGAGGTTGCCGTGTCATCCCTCGCCACGACCTATGCCGTTGATGCCGAGGACGAGGCCGAGACCGAGCAGGCCCTGCGCGGCGAGATCGCCTCTCGCTGGAGCCTGCCCACAGCTCTGGCCTTCCTGGCATGGTTTATCTTTGCTCCGCAGTGCCTTTCCACCATTGCCGTAACACGGCGAGAGACGAATGGGTGGAAATGGCCCATCGTCATGTTGGCTTACCTGTTCGCGCTCGCCTATGTCTTCGCGGGAATCACATTCTGGAGTGCCACGGCACTCGGACTTTAGCGAAGGAAGCAGGAAAATGGCCGGATCACTCAACAAGGTAATGCTGATCGGGAATCTCGGCCAGGATCCGGAAGTGAAGAGCTTCCAGAATGGCGGCAAGGTCTGCAACCTGCGCATCGCCACGTCCGAGACATGGAAGGACCGCAACACTGGCGAACGTCAGGAGCGGACCGAATGGCACACCGTGGCCATCTTCTCCGAAGGCCTCGTCAATGTCGCGGAGCGTTACCTGCGCAAGGGCAGCAAGGTCTTCATCGAAGGCAAGCTGCAGACCCGCAAGTGGCAGGATCAGTCCGGTAACGACCGCTATTCCACCGAAGTCGTCCTGCGCGGTTTCGATGGCACGCTGACCATGCTCGATGGCGCCGGTGGCGGCCAAGGCGGGGGCGGTGGCCAGGGCGGCGGTTATGGCGGCGGCGGCGGTGGCCAGCGTTCCGGCGGCGGCTGGGACCAGGGCGGCGGATCGGGCGGCGGCAGCCAGGGCGGCGGCGGTGGCGGCGGCCAGAGCTGGGACCAGGGCGGCTCCTCCGGTGACGATCTGGACGACGATATCCCGTTCTGATCGTCTAGCGCGCGAGCGCCGATCGGGCGCGAAGCCTTAGCACAATGAGCAACATGACAACGGGCGCGAATACCGCGCCCGTTGTCATGTAATCCGCCTGGAAAAGGCGCGAGAAATAGCTGACCGTGAAGGTCAGCAGGATGACGTGCAGGCCGATAAAATGCAGCCTGCGCCACCACTTCCCCATCCGCCGCTGCGCCGCATCCGTGCTGGTAAGCGCCAACGCGAAGATGAAGGCATAGGTGATCCCCCCGCCAATCATGCTTTCCGGCGTGCGCGGGCGGAACCAGCCGACATTGATGGCGAGCGCCACCAGATGGATCGCCATGACCAGCGCGAAGGCAAGACCAAGATGCCTGCGCCGCCGCGCCAGCCAGCGCGTCAGGCGATTCGGCCAGAGCTTCACGCCCGGTCCGGCAAGATAGACCACGCAGAATGCGATGAAGCCCGCACGCGCGGTGTAGCGGGCCGCCAGCAATGCCCGGCCAGAGGTGTCGGGTGCGAGGAGGAATGCTGCGCCGATCGCCAGCGCGGACAGCGCTATGGCTGCCGCGTAAATCCTGCCCAATCCGCTTGCTTGTCCCCGTCCCATCGGCTGCACGCTACGCAGCCCGGCGCGCGCGTCAATCCTTGCGCAGCGCCGCCAGTGCCGCGAACGGCCCGCTCGAAGCCTCGTCCGAGAGGCCTTTCTCGCGGCGCACCCGCTCCGCATCGGGGCCGGTGGCATAGGGGTCGATCGCCAGCGCAAGGCTTTGCGCCACCGCTTCGCCCAAATCGAAGGTCTGGCCTTCGTATTCGATCTCGTCGAGCTCGTGCTCTTCCAGCTCGATCACCTCGTCGGGCGCAGCGGGTTCGGCGCGTGCCGGAACGAAGCGCAGGTCCAGCTCCTCATCGGCGCTTTGTGCCAGGTCCTCGCCGCTCACCGAGCAGGGCTGGATCCAATCTGCCTGCATACGGCCCTTGGCGGTGACAGCCTGGCCGTCCGCCTCCAGGGCCAGCGTCGCGGTCAGCCTGCCGATGGAGACAAGGCCGAAACGCTTTGCCAATGCAGCGCGCTCCGTCTCATCCGCCTCTAGCACCACGGGCCGCGTGTCGACGGCGCGCGGATCGATGCGGTGGGAAAACTCGTTATCCGCCATAGTCAGACCTGGCCGGCCAGGATGGCATCGCCGCCAAGGCTAGAGAGATGGTCGGCATAGGCGCGCAACGCTTCGGCAAGGCTGGTGGCCTGCGCTTCGTTGGCAAGGCTGACGTTGCGGCGCACCGCCTCTTCAAGACCCGTCGCCTTGTCGCTCGCAAGCCCGTCACGGAAGGCGCCAAGCCGTCCGCCCAGCGTCGCCATCAACTTGCCGATATGCTTGCCGACCACGACATCGTTGATGCCGCTTTCGCGGAGCTGCCCGTCCATGTCGTCCACGAACAGTTCGGTCAGAAGGACGGAGGGCGCGACCAGCTCTTCATCCTGCTCCATCCGCAGCAGGACAAGGCACAGGATCGTGGCAATCATGTCGAAGCGGCCGGCAACGGTGTCGGCCACGCCGTGCTGCGCATACCAGCGCTCCTCGCGGCTGGTTTCGACGATGCGATGCCAGAGCGGGCGCAGGGCTTCGCGGGCATCGGCCTTGGGGCGGAACAATCGGCTGAAGAAGGACATGGGGCGCCAGATATGCTGCATTCACCGCCCGTTCAATGGCCCGGCGCGATTGCGCACACCGGCGGGCGCACCGCGATTGCCATGCGCTGGCCATGCCCCTAAAGCGGGCACATCAGATTGCCGCAGCCCCGGACGGGCGCGGCCAAACCGGTTTGACGGGAAGCGACGAATGAACAAGCGGATGAAACTTGGCCTGGTATGTGCGGCTGCAACGCTGGCTGCGGGCTGCACCTCCATCGCCGATCACCGGGGATATATCGTGGACGAGGCGCTGCTGCAGGCCGTGTCGCCGGGCCTCGATAACAAGCGTTCCGTCGAAGCGACCCTGGGCCAGCCCAGCTTCAAGAGCCAGTTCGGCCCGGAAACCTGGTATTACGTGTCCAGCAAGACCGGCCAGAAGCCGTTCGGCAGCCCGGAGATCGAGCGGCACACGGTCCTGGCCGTGGCCTTCGATGCACAAGGCAATGTTACCTCGACCGATCGCAATGGGATGGAAGACCTCGCGCAAATCGATCCCGAAGGCGACATCACGCCGACGCTCGGGCGTGAGCGCGGCCTGATCGAAGACCTGTTCGGCAATATCGGCCGCGTCGGCGGTATCGGACCGGCGGGCGGCGGCGGCCAGTAAGGCCGGCCCCGCGCATCGCCGGGCCCGCGCTGCGGGACGGCATGCTTGAAGCGCGCGCCGCTTCCTCCCATATCCGCCCGCATGGACGGACATTCTGATCAATCTTCGCGTCATTGGCACGGCCTGACCACCTGGCACGGCACCACCATCATCGGCGTCAAGCGCGGCGGCAAGACCGTCGTCGCGGGCGATGGGCAGGTGAGCATGGGCAATACGGTGATGAAGCCCAACGCCCGCAAGGTTCGCCGCATCGGGGAAGGCGGGAAGGTCGTGGCAGGCTTTGCCGGCGCGACGGCGGATGCCTTCACCCTGTTCGAGCGGCTGGAGAAGAAGCTGGAGCAGTACCGCGGGCAATTGCTTCGCGCGGCGGTGGAATTGGCCAAGGACTGGCGCACGGACAAATACCTGCGCAACCTCGAAGCCCTGATGATCGTGGCCGACGATGAAAGCCTGCTGGTACTGACCGGGAATGGTGATGTGCTGGAGCCGGAAGGTGGCATCGCCGCCATTGGCAGCGGCGGGAATTACGCCCTCAGTGCCGCTCGCGCCCTGTCCGATTACGAGGAAGACGCCGAAGTCATCGCGCGCAAGGCCATGGCGGTCGCGGCAGAAGTGTGCGTATTTACCAACGATAATGTAACGCTAGAGGAAGTCTAGCACACCGGAGGCGCGCGCGCCTTCACCGGGCAGGGGGAAGAGTGTTGGAGGCTGCCACACAGCGAGTGCAGGCGATCCAGCTGATCCGCGTCCTTGCGGCGTTCACTGTTGCGGCCTGGCATTTCATCTACCTTTTTGCGCCGCGTATCGGGCCGCTGCCTTTGCCGCCCACGGACGGACAGCTCGCACAGGTTGCGGTCTGCGCTTTCTTCATCGTGTCGGGTTACGTCATGGTGATATCCAGCGAAAAGCTGTTTGCCCGGCCCGGCGCAAGCCGGACCTTCTGGCTGCGCCGCGCGATCCGCATCCTGCCTACCTACTGGCTCGCCCTTGCGGCCATGGTTGCGGCGTTCTGGCTGCGCGGAATGATGCCGCCACTGGATAACATTGCACGTTCTGCGGTGTTCTGGCTGTATTGGACGCCGGGAATTACCGCGTTCCCGTCAACGGTACTCGGTGTCGCGTGGACGCTGTTTTACGAAATGCTGTTTTACCTGATCTTCGGCTTCGCGATTCTTCGGTGCAGGAATGTTGCGGTCATCCTGACGGGTTCGGCGCTTGTCGTACTCGTGGTGCTCGGCATGGCACTGCAGCCGGCCAATGCTGTGCTGTTTGCCGCCACACGGCCGATCTCCCTCGTATTCATTGCGGGTATGGCCATTGCGATCCTTGTCCGGGACGGCTGGACATTACCGATGCCCGTCCGGACGCTATGTATCCTTGGCGGAGTGGCGATGATTGCCGGGACGAAGACGCCAGAGAGCTTCTTCGAAACCTTCGATACCGGTTTCAGCCACATTTTCTGGGCAGGGTTGCCGGCCTTGCTGCTTTGCCTCGGCCTGCTCGCCGGCCGGCTGACCGTGCCCGGCTTTGCCATCGTGGACCGTCTGGCCGACGCGAGCTACGCGCTCTATCTCTTCCATCTGCCGATCGGAGTGACAACCGAGTGGGCCTGGATGAAGCTCGGCTGGACTGACCCTTGGTCCTTCGTCGCGATGACGCTGTCATTATCCTGCCTGTCTGCGCTGGCGTTCCATAGCGTGGCCGAACGCCCACTTGTGCGCAGGCTGAATCGCCTGTTCGGCACTGGAAGACCCGCCAAAGCAGAGGCAAAGCTCTCCGTCGCGCCTTGATTTCGGCGCCATGCGGGCACATTGCGGCGTATAAGGACGGGACATTCACGGGCGCATGACGGTCGAAAGTACCAAAGCAAAGATCGTGTCCGTGCAGGCGCTGCGCGCGCTCGCGGCCGGTACAGTCGCTCTTGTTCATATCGCCTGGGGTTTTGCCGACCATGTTGGCGGCGGCTTCGGCGTGCGGATCGACATGGAGCGCGCGGCGCAGGCCGCGGTCGTCGTGTTCTTCGTCATCTCCGGCTTCATCATGGTGGTCGCCTCCAGGCATCTATTCGGTGAGCCCGGAGCGCGCCGGATTTTCCTGCTGCGCCGCGCGATCCGCATACTGCCGCCCTATTGGATTGCCAGCGCTCTATTGGCGGCAGTCCTGGGATTGATGCTGGCGCAGGACCTCGACTGGCTGCGCTTTGCGCAGTCGCTCGTCCTGGTTCCTTATTGGCCGGACAATGGCTCGATCAGACCCACCATGTTCCTGTGGACCGGTTGGACATTGTTCTTTGAAATGGTGTTCTACCTGCTGTTCGGGATGCTCATGACCAGGGGACGCGCGGCGGCGATTTCCGGTGCGCTGTGCGGCATCGCCGTGCTGGTGCTGGCCGGGTTTTTCATCCCGCCTGAAAACGTCATCGCATGGTCGCTGACCCGCCCGATCCTTCTGATGTTTCCCGTGGGCATCGCCATGGCCGTCTTGCGGGAAAGCGGCCTGGCCCTGCCTGCGGCACTGCGTCTTGCAATACTGGCAGCGGCCGCGGCTTCGTGGTGGATGCTGGATGCGCCGGGCAGCACCGTGAGCCTGGGCGTGGATTACGTCCTGTGGGCGGGGCTCCCGCCTGTACTCTTTACCATTGCCGTACTTGGCGGCCCGCTGGATCTGCCGGCCCCGGCATTCTGGAATGCCGGCGGCGATATCAGCTATGCGCTGTACCTGCTGCACGTTCCGCTCGCCTGGGCGTGGATATGGATATATCCGCGCTTGCCGTTCGTGGAGCCGGATCCGTGGGGTTTCCTCGTAACGGTGTCCTTCATCACCCTTCTCGCCAGCTGGATATTCTATCGCTTCGTTGAGGTGCCCCTGACGCGTCGCCTGCTAAGGCTGAGCGGAGCACGGGAGGATCGTTCTGAGATGACACATCGGGCCACGAGTAGCTTGCCACGGGTCCGGCAATAGGTTCTACCCGACGTGCATACCAAGGGGGGGATATGCCGACACATCGCAGCGAACGGATCCAGTCGATCCAGCTCATGCGCGTGCTCCTGGCCTTCATGGTGGCGGGATACCACTATGCCTATGCTTTCGCGGCGAACATCGGGGAGGGCTTGTCCCTGCCCCCGACAGACTACCAGTTCGGCAGCGCGGGCATGGTCAGTTTCTTCTTCATGTCCGGCTACATCATCACCTTTGCCAGCCGCCGCGATTTCGAAGATCCGCATGGCTCGCGCAATTTCCTCATTCGGCGCTTCACGCGAATCCTGCCGACCTGGTGGGTGTCGCTCTTCGTCCTCGCCTTCGCCCTGATTTTCCTGGCCGGGCAGAGTGTGGACCCGATCAATTTCCTTCGCTCGCTTGCCCTGCTTCCCAGCTGGACGATCGGTAACGAGGCCTTTCCGCAGCCACTGAACTATCCCGGTTGGACCCTGTTCATTGAAATGGTGTTCTACCTCGGTTTCGGCCTCGCGATCATGTTCGGAAAGAGGATCGCTTACGCCGCGATTGCCATCGGTGCCCTGGTCGCAGTGACGCTGGGGACGATGCTGCAACCAGAAGGCGCCATCGCATACATGTTGACCACGCCGGTCTATGTGATGTTCCCGCTTGGCATCGCGCTCGCCTCATGGCGGCTTGGCGGCGGGGCGATGAAATTGTGGCAGAGGATCGCCATTTTCGGCGTTGCTGCAGCCATTTTCATGACCGCGCCATTCCCGAGCACCGGCATCGACCTCGGCTGGGAGTATCTATGGTGGGCGGGCGTGCCCGGCATGCTGGCCTGCACGGCAATACTTGGCGGGCCGATGCAGGTGCCATTCTTCGATCTGGTGGACCGGATGGGAGACGCTGTTTACGCGCTGTACCTGTTCCACATCCCACTCGCATGGATTTGGACCTGGGGTTTCCCGAAACTCGTGGTCGGCCAGCCAGAACTCTTCTTTGTCTCGCTATTCTCTGCCAGCGTGGTCTTCAGCTGGTATTATTATCACTGGCTGGAGCTGCCGCTTATCAAGCAGGTGAACCGGCGGCTGAAGGCATCGGCGCAGAACGACCGGATGCTGCAGCGCACGGGATACTGACCTCCGGGTTGAAATCGGCGCCGCGCAGGCCACATTCGCTGGCACGGATACGGGCGCGAACGGGACCTGCGCCGCTACAGAAAGAGATCATGGACAACCTCACCCCCAAGGCGATTGTCGCCGCGCTGGACGAACACATCATCGGGCAGAAGGATGCCAAGCGCGCGGTTGCCGTGGCGCTGCGCAACCGCTGGCGCCGTCAGCGGCTGGACGCGGATCTGCGTGACGAGGTGACGCCCAAGAACATTTTGATGATAGGCCCCACCGGCTGCGGCAAGACGGAGATCAGCCGCCGGCTGGCGAAGTTGGCCAGTGCGCCCTTCGTGAAGGTGGAGGCCACCAAGTTCACTGAGGTCGGCTATGTCGGCCGCGATGTGGAGCAGATCGCCCGCGACCTGGTGGAAGAGGCGATCCGCCTGGAAAAGGACCGCCGCCGCGAAAGCGTGCGCGAGGCTGCCAGCGAGGCTGCCATGGACCGGCTGCTGAACGCGCTGGTGGGTGACAATGCGAGCGAGGCAACGCGTGAGAGCTTCCGCCAGCGCGTGGTCGACAATTCCATGAACGATACCGAAGTCGAGATCGAAGTCGCCGATGCGCCCTCCGCGCAGATGGAGATCCCCGGCATGGGCGGCGGCATGTCGATGATCAACCTCAGCGACATGATGGGCAAGGCCTTTGGCAAGCAGCCTACCAAGCGGCGGAAGCTCAAGGTCCCCGATGCATGGGACAAGCTGGTCGAGGAAGAGGCCGAGAAGCGCATGGACCAGGACGACGTCGCCCGCGTCGCGCTGGAGAATGCCGAAACAAACGGCATCGTCTTCCTGGACGAGATCGACAAGATTGCCGTCAGCGACGTTCGCGGCGGCTCCGTGTCCCGCGAGGGCGTGCAGCGCGACCTGCTGCCGCTGATCGAGGGCACCACTGTTGCCACCAAATACGGGCCGATGAAGACCGACCACGTGCTGTTCATCGCCAGTGGCGCTTTCCACGTCTCCAAGCCTTCCGACATGCTCCCTGAATTGCAGGGCCGCCTGCCGATCCGCGTCGAGCTGCGCAGCCTGACGGTGGAGGACTTCGTCCGCATCCTGAGCGAGACGAAGGCCAACCTCGTCAGTCAGTACAAGGCGCTGCTGGGGACGGAAAAGCTGTCGGTCGACGTTACAGAGGATGCGGTTCTGGAAATCGCCCGGATCGCCGCGCAGGTGAACGACGGGGTCGAGAACATCGGCGCCCGCAGGCTGCAGACGGTGATGGAAAAACTATTCGAGGAACTGAGCTTCGAAGCGGAAGAAATGGCCGACCAGAGCGTGACGATCGACGCCGGCTATGTGCGCGAGAAACTGGGCGTGCTGGCCTCGGATACCGATCTCAGCAAATACATCCTTTAATAGGGTCTTGAAGGCGCATCAGTGCTTGCGCAAAGGCGGGCGAATGGAGGCCGGACCGCATTCGGTAGAGCGGCATGGACTGTTCATCGTGAAGCAGCGGCTTGGCCGTTGACCGGCAGGCCCCGGGTCATATTCCCGGGCAATGGCAAAATTCGGCGCGGCACTCCTTTCCCTTGTTCTCCTTACAGCTTGTGAGGCTGTCTCTACGCAGCCGGACGTCGCTATACGCGCCCCAGCCGCACCGTCGGGTGCATGCGAAGTGGGCCTCTATGCAGGGCCGGATAGCGAATTCGTCATCGTCACCAAGAGCGGGGACGGGTATCGGTACCAGACGTCCAGTGGCGAGGTCGGAGACATGATCCCCACCGGCGCAGCAACGGCATGTGCGGGACCTGGGTTTGTCAACTTTGCTGGCGTGTCCCTGCCGCGGATCGACGCAAGGGTCACGGACACGCGCTTCCGATCCGGTGATGTCGAGCTGGCAGGACGCCTCATCCAGCCATCCGGCGCCGGACGGGATACCCCGCTCGTCGTCTTCGCACACGGGTCGGAGGACACTGGCTGGATCGACCGGTCGCCGGAACCCTACCAGATGGTCGGGCGCGGCATCACCGTATTCGTGTATGACAAACGCGGGACCGGCCTTTCGGGCGGGTCATATACGCAGAATTTCCCGGCACTGGCCGACGATCTGGTTGCCGCCTCGGCAGAGGCGAAGCGTCTGGTTGAGGGCATGCATGGACGGTTCGGGATCATCGGCCTGAGCCAGGGCGGCTGGATCGCGCCGCTTGCCGCCGAGCGTGCCGGGGCAGACTTCATCGGGATCGGTTACGGCCTGGTCGTCGACATTCGCGAGGAAGATGCAAGCCAGGTCGAGCTGGAATTGCGCACGGCGGGCTATCCAGAGGATGTCATTGCCAGGGGCCGCGAACTGACCGACATCACCGCGCGGCTTGTTGCGTCCAATTACCGCGATGGCCTGGACGAGTTCGCAGTCTTCCGGGACCGCCATGCGGGCGAGCCCTGGCTGTCTGGCTTGCGCGGTGGATATACCGGCGTGCTCTTGGGCATACCGATCGCCGAGCTGCGCGATCGCGGCGTACCCATGTTCGACCGGCTGGACATCGACTGGAGCCTCGATCCGGTCGAGGTGCTGCGCGGCGTAAAGGTGCCGCAGCTATGGGCCCTGGCAGGCGCGGACCGGGAAGCCCCGATGGAAGTGACACTCGCCCGGTTGCAGTCATTGCGGTCCGAAGGCAGCGACATCCGCGTGTTCGTGTTCCCCGAAACCGACCATGGCATGTGGGAATTCCGCAGGCAGCAAGATGGGTCTCGCATGTCGACAAAGGTTACGGGGGGTTTCCACGACCTGATGGCAGATTGGGCACGCGGATCGGTGGCCGGTTCATACGGCCGCGCCGAGGAGCGATAACCGGGAGTCGCTACATGGGAACGCGGAATTGCCGGCAGTAGGCGACCTCCATCGGTAGCCTGCAAACGGCTTACCCGGCTTGTCGCAAAGGCGATCTCGTCAGCGTCATTGGGGCGTCTGATCAGGCCCGGCTCACGGATGCGGCGCTAGCCCGATCTCCACGCCGGTCTTGTCCGTCAGCGCGAACTTGTCGAACAGGTCGGCGCTTGCGCGGTTGAGGCCCTTCACCTGCACGCTGCGGCCGTTGCGGCGCATGCGCTCCACCACCTTGTCCAGCGCGCCGATGGCGGAGATGTCCCAGAAATGGGCCTTGCGCACGTCGATGATGACGTGGTCGGCCGGATCGGGCTGCGTGCTTTCCGGGCCAAGCGCGGCTTCGAAGCGTTCGACGCTGGCGTAGAACACCTGCCCCTTGGCGCGGTAGATGGCGGTGTCGCCCTTCCGTTCGCGCACGACCTCGAACATCGTCATCACCTTGTGGGTGAAGAAGACGCCCGAAAGGATGACGCCTGCCAGCACGCCGAGCGCCAAGTTATGCGTCGCGACAACGACCACGACAGTGGACAGCATCACGACGCTGGACTGCCAGGGATGCTTTCCGAGATTGGCAAAGCTATTCCAGCTGAAGGTGCCGATGCTGACCATGATCATGATCGCCACCAGTGCCGGCATGGGCACGCTGCCCACCAGATCGCCCAGCACCGCCAGCATGATCAGCAGGGAAAGGCCGGCGGTGAAGGTGGACAGGCGTCCGCGCCCACCGCTGGTCACGTTGATGACGGACTGGCCGATCATGGCGCAGCCGCCCATGCCGCCGAACATGGCGGCCACGACATTGGCGATACCCTGGCCGCCGCTTTCGCGCCGCTTGTCGCTGCCGGTGTGCGTCATGTCGTCCACGATCTGCGCGGTCAGCAGGCTTTCCAGCAGGCCGACTGCGGCCATGGTGGTGGAATAGGGGGCGATGATGCGCAGGGTTTCCCACGTCAGCGGCACGTCCGGCAGCACGAAATAGGGCAGGCCTTCAGGCAGTTCACCCATATCGGCGACCGTATTCACCGGCGTGCCGAGCCAGAGGGCAAGCCCGGTCAGCACGACAATGGCGACCAGCGGGCTGGGTACGGCGGTGGTGAATTTGGGCAACAGGTAGATGATCGCAAGCGCGCCCGCGACCATGACATAGGTCTGCCAGACCACGCCGTCGTTTCCGGGCATCAGTTCGGGCAGCTGCGCCATGAAGATCAGGATAGCCAGCGCGTTGACGAAGCCGGTGATGACGGAGCGTGAGACGAACTGCATCAGCAGGTCCAGCCGCAGGGCAGCGGCCAGCAGCTGGAAGATGCCCATCAGGATGGTCGCGGCAAACAGATATTCCACCCCGTAATCGCGCACCAGCGGTACAACCACCACGGCAACAGCGGCGGTGGCGGCGCTGATCATGCCCGGGCGGCCGCCGGTAAAGGCAATGACCATGGCAATCGCGACGGAGGCGTAAAGGCCCACGCGCGGGTCCACGCCCGCAATAATCGAGAAGCCAATCGCCTCCGGTATCAGCGCCAGTGCCACCACAAGGCCGGCCAGCATGTCGGCACGGATATTGGAGAACCAGTCGCGGCGGATCGCGCTTGTATTGAACATGGGGATGGCCCGTCTTCAGGAATGGATCGGGCGCAGCGCGGTCGTCCGCGCGCGCACAAGAGCCGCGCCAATGGCCTATGTTGCATTGCAGCACAAGGGGGCGGGGCGGGGGCCCTCGCGGATCGGGATCAGACGAAGCGGACCGATTGCTGTGTCAACGCGAACTCCACGGGCGAGGAATCGACCACGTCGCCATCGGCCTGCACGGGCGTTTCGGCATCGCAATGCACGGACAGTCTCTGCGTTTCGAAAACGTGCCAGTGCCCCTTCGGCTTGCGCGATCCGGTCAGGGCATAGGCCACCAGCGCCAGCAGGTCCCGCCGCCGCGCATCGGGCAGCGCCAGCACGCGCAGGCTCTCGCCTTGCAGCTGCGCGGCGCGGTCCAGTGTCCAGCGCCCGGCATAATGGCGGCCGCGCAGAACGAAGACCGCCTCGGCCTCCAGCGGGCCATGGTCGCTGACCAGTTGCATGCGCGTGCGCGGCCAGTTGCGGAACAGCGCGAGCAGCGCCGCGACATAGGCGAAGCGGCCAATCCGCAGCTTCAGCTTCTCCGACACGATGGAAACGGAATGCGCGTCCACGCCTACCGATGCGCAGGCCAGAAAGGGCGCGCCGCCTATCGTGGCGATGCGCGTGGTCACGGGATCGCGCCGACGTTCCACTTGCCGGGCGAACTCTTCCGGGTCGCGCGAATAACCCAGCTCCCGCGCAAGCAGGTTGATGGTGCCGGTGGGATAGATCGCCAGCGGCGGCAGGGCTGCGATGTCCGGCTGATTGCCAATCACCAGCCGCGCCGTCCCATCACCGCCGGCCAGTACGGCAAGGTCGGCACCCGGCGCATCGCGCGACGCGTCGAAACTGTCGCCGAATGCGTGAATGACTTCGTGTCCGCGGCCCTGCAGGATCGCTGCAAGGCGCTGGACGCGCGCCATGCGCTTGGGCTGCAGGCGTTCGTTATAGACCAGCGCGATCTTCAACCGGCACCCTCCGTGGCCAGCGCCTCGGCATCCGGACCGGTCTCGGCCTGCTGGCGCGACCACATATCGGCATAAAGCCCGTCGCGGCGCAACAGTTCGGCGTGGCGACCCTGTTCCGCGATCCGGCCCGCATCCATCACGTAGATAAGGTCCGCATCGGCGATGGTGGAGAGGCGATGCGCGATGGCCAGCGTGGTTCGGTTTTCTGAGACCCGGTCCAGCGTGGCGAGGATCTCCTGCTCCGTACGGGAATCGAGCGCACTGGTGGCTTCGTCCAGCAACAGGATCGGCGGATCCTTCAGCAGCGTGCGCGCGATGGCGACGCGCTGCTTTTCCCCGCCGGACAGCTTCAGGCCGCGCTCGCCCACCTGCGTTTCCAGTCCGTCCGGAAGGCTGCGGATGAAGGGGCCGATGGCAGCGCCTTCGGCAGCGGCCATCACCTCCGCCTCGTCCGCACCTTCGCGGCCATAAGCGATGTTGTAGCGCAGCGTGTCGTTGAACAGCACGCTGTCCTGCGGGACGATACCGATGCGGCTGCGCAGCGATTCCTGTGTGACCTGAGCAATATCCTGCCCGTCCACAAGGATGCGTCCGGATGAGGGATCGTAGAAGCGGAACAGCAGACGGCCGATGGTGCTCTTGCCCGCGCCGGACGGGCCGACAATGGCCACGCTGGCACCGGCGGGCACCTCGAAGCTCAGGCCGTGGAGGATTTCGCGCTCCGGCTCGTAACCGAAGCTGACATTGTCGAACACGACGGAGGGCTGGCGCACGATCAGCGCAGGCGCGCCCGGCACATCTTCGACCTCCACCGGCGTATCGATCAGGCGGAACATCTGCGCCATGTCGATCAGGCCCTGGCGGATCGTGCGATAGACCCAGCCCAGCAGGTCCAGCGGGCGGAACAGCTGCATCAGGTATGTGTTCACCAGCACCAGCGCGCCCGGCGTGAGGTTGCCCTTCGACCATTCCCAGACGGTAAAGGCCATCGCGCCCGCCATCAGCAGATTTGTGATCAGCGCCTGCGCCATGTTGAGCAGACCAAGCGAGTTCTCGCTCTTCAGCGCGGCGCGGGCATATTGCCGAGCGGACCCGGCATAGCGATCCAGCTCACGCTTCTCGGCGCTGAAGTATTTGACGGTCTCGTAATTCAGCAGGGAATCCACCGCGCGGGCCAGGGCCTGCCCGTCCAGCTCGTTCATCTCGTGCCGCAGCTTGGTGCGCCATTCGGTGATGGCCTGCGTCATCCAGATATAGGCGATGACGGTAACGAACGTCGCCGCCACCAGCTCCCACCCGAACAGCGTCCAGAAGATTGCGGCCACGACCGTAAGCTCGATCAGCGTGGGCGCGATATTGAACAGCAGGAAATAGATCATCGTGTCGATGCTCTTCGTCCCGCGTTCGATGATCTTGGTGACCTCGCCCGTGCGGCGCGACAGGTGGAAGCGCAGCGACAGGCGGTGCAGGCGCGCAAACACGTCCTGGGTCAGGCTGAGCACGGCGTCCTGTCCGACGCGCTCGAACACCATGTTGCGGACATTGTCGAACAGCACGGTGGCGAAACGTCCGCCGGCATAAGCCACGACCAGGCCGATCCCGACCCACAAGGCCGGATCGCCGTCCGCCGCCATCACGTCCACCGCCCCGGCATAGGCAAAGGGCAGGGTCAGCACGACGGCCTTCGCCAGCAGCACGAACAGCCCGGCCAGCAGGATGCGGCGCTTCAGGTCGGGCCGGCCTGCGGGCCATAGATAGGGCAGGAAACGGCGGACCGTCTTCCAGCCCGCCTGCTCCATTACGGCATCGCCGGGCGTGTCATGAATTGGTGGCATGCCGCCCAAGTGGGTGTTCGCCGCCGCCTTGGCAATGTTGCGTCCGGCTGGCCCGGGTCAGAAGCCGCCGACTGTCGTGCTGCGCAGGTTGCCGAAGCCGAGTCCGCGCGGCAGGTCGAACATGACCTTGCGATCCTTGAAATCGATCGCGACGCGGCGGAAGACGGACAGCTCGTTCACGCCCAGCACCAGCGCGGGTGTGTCGGAAAGGCCCAGGGCGTGGAATGGCGGGCTGTCGGCAAACAGGATGGGGAAGTTGCGCAGCTGCATTTGCCCGACCGTCAGCTTGCCTGCCTTATAGACATCGGTGCTCATGCGGACGCCGTTGATGTCTATCAGGTCCGTTTGACCGATCTGGCGTGTGCGGCGCAGGGTCTCCAGCAGGGCCGGATTGCCGATCGTGCCTTGCGATCCGGTATCGATGATGACGGTCGTCTCGATCCCGTTGACCCGCGCATCGGTGATGATTAGCTGGCCCAGCTTGGGCTGCGCCTGCACGACGATCTCGTAACCGGAATTCTTGCGCTTGTCGGTCACGTCGGTGACGTGGATTTCCTCTTTCACGAAATCGATGACGACGCGCTGGTCCTGCAGGCTGTCGAGACCGAGGATACCGTGCGCCCCGCCGATGTTCTGCCGGTCCACCAGCGGTGCCTGTCGGATGGTCATGGTCCGGCGTCCAAGCGAAAAGCCCGGGATCATTGCGACTTCTACCGGCCGGCGGCTCGCCATGCCGATAAGCGTGGCCTGGCCGCGGTCGTTCAGGCTCAACTCGTCGGCAAGCTCGCGGCTGATGACGGTGGCCTGAGCGCCCGTGTCGACAAGGAAGCGATATGGGCCAGTCCCGCCGATCTGCACCGGCACGGTGACTCGCTGGAAGTGCTCGACATCCAGCTGCAGTGTCTCGCCATTCGGGTCGGGCGCGAAATTGGGGTCGGCCAGGGCCTGCGGGTCAGCCGCAGCACCGGACATTGCCAGCGCTGCCGCGCCCGCCATCGCCATGAAAAATGTCTTTTGCATATACCTCTCCACCGCTTCGCCCACCGGCCGCCGTGGAGGTTGGCGCGCATCCAATGTTACCACAGGCAAGCGCCGCGACCAAATTGGGATCGATGGCGCAAGCTTCGCGCAACATTCGGGAAGTGACGGTCAGGTGTAGCGCTGCCGCAGGCGGCCGAAGGCCTCTCGCTGATGGCGCAAGATGTCGGAGAACTCGCCCGCGCTCGGATGGCGGATGGCGATAAGCGCGGCATACCAAGTCACGACGCCGAGCGTGGAGAGCAGCGCCAGGACGCCGAATGTCATTTCATCGGGCGCCATCCAGAAGGCATAGCCAAGGGCCAGCGGGCCGATCGCCGCGAGGCCGGCGACGAATGTGCGCCAGTAGATGTCCAGCAGGCTGCGCCAGGAGAAGCCAACAAGCCTCTGCATGAAGGCCGCATGGATGACCCACCAGATCGCGCCATGGACGATGCGCGAAATGGCAGCCCACTCAAGCCCGAATTGCGCGGCATAATACAGCAGGCCGATGGACAGCGCGGCATCCAGCATCGTCAGCATCACGATGGTACGCCATTTGCCCAGCAGATAACCCACGTCGATCTGCATCGGGATGGCGATGAAGAAGACCTGCGCCAGGGCGACCCAGACCATGACCGGCGCGACGCCGGCCCAGCGCTCGCCATAAAGCGCCAGCACAAGGGGCTCGGCGCCCATGGCCAGGCCGAACATCGCTGCCCAGGTCACGGCGCAGAGGGCAGAGGTCAGGCGCAGGTAATGGGCCGAAATATCCTCACCCCGGTCTCGCGCGCGCGAAAGGGAAGGGTAGAATACGGACTCTACAGGGCCGCTCACCAGCACGCGGAACTGCACTGCCAGCCCGGTCGCCCGGCCATACAAGCCCAGCGCCGCCTCGCTGATCATCTTGCCCACGATCAGGTCCGGCGCGCGGGTCGCCACGCTGGCGGTAAAACTGATCAGGCTGGATGACCCGCCATAGGTGAAGATGCGGCGCGAGCCGTCGAGGCTCGGCGGAAATATCCGGAAGATGGGGTTCACCAGCTGCGTCAGCCCCGCCTTCGCCATCTGGTAGGCGAAGACCCCGAAGGCGAGCGACAGGGAGGAATAGCCATACCACGCAGCGCCAACCGTGATGACGACCTGCACGAGGTTCGCGCCGGTTTCCACAAAGGCATAGCCGCGAAAATCCATTCGCCGCTGGACCATCGCCAGCGGGACGACGCTGAAGGGGATGAAGACATAGGAGATGCCGATCACCAGCGCGAT